>CAYPZI010000071.1:0-13969 GCA_964415185.1 uncultured Balneolaceae bacterium
TAAATCCGCGTAATTCGTTTGATCCCGACAACGGTCGGGAGAACAGAATCGAAATTCTTCATATCCACGGCATTGATCAATAATATTTTGTACAGTCAGCCAATATCAAATATTAAGAAAAAGTTATCAAAATTTTATCAAATCGTTAGAAACGTTTGTGAAATGTGATATCTATTACTATAATCTGTAAAATAAAAATCGGATCTCTAATCTTACTCGCATTCCCATAACCTTCAGTGGTTTAAAGACAAAATTTCCGGTTTTATAAAATGGACTAACGTTAACAAAATCATAATTATATGCTGCACAAGATACCATTGGCAGTGGTCATTTTTTCTCTCTTTATGATTACTGCGGGTCTGGTTCAGGCCCAAAATACAATTGAAGGTGAAGTCGTTGATGCAAGAACCGGTGAGCCGTTATTTGGTGTAACAGTTCTTGACATAAACGCCGGATCAGGTACAAGTACAGACCTGGAGGGTAAATTTTCGATTACCATTACGGGTTCAACAACTCTGCGATTTTCGTCTATTGGTTACAGAACTCAGGATATAGAAGTAGATCTGCAAACTTCAGATCTTACAATTGAATTTGAATCAGAAGTAACAGCTTTAGATGAGCTTGTTGTTACGGGTCTGGCATCTACAGTAAAGAGGTCAAACCTGGCAAATGCAGTATCCTCAATAAATGCAGAAGACATAGCTGGTAAAGTGGATCCACAAACACTTGACAGAGCACTACAGGGCAAAGTGCCTGGAGTGAATATCTTACAAACTTCGGGAGCACCAGGTGGTGGATTCAATGTTCAACTGAGAGGGATAAGTACTCTTGGTGTAGGTGCTTCTCAACCACTCTATATAGTAGACGGTGTTTGGGTAGATAATTCATTATTAACAACCGGACGATCCTTGGTAAGTGGAGCGGGAGGAACTGCTCAGGATGATGTTGCCAATCGTATTGCAGATATTAATCCGGATGATATAGAAAGTATTGAGGTTCTGAAAGGATCATCCGCAGCCGCTATTTACGGTCAAAGAGCAAACGCCGGTGTTATCATTATTAATACCAAAAAAGGACAGGCGGGAAAAACACAAGTTTCCATTAAGCAGGATTTTGGATTTAGTGATGTACAGCGATTGCAGGGCAGAACAGACTGGACTGAAGAGCGTATTGATGCTTTTTGGGGTGCCGGAACTGCCCGGGCTGATTTAGAAAAACAAAGATTCAGAGAAGCACAGCAACAAGGAACCATTCGGGATCTGGAAGAGGAATTATATGGAAAGAATGGTTTTATTCGAAATACCCAAATTAGCGTATCAGGCGGAGACAATAAAACAAGATTTTTTGTTTCCGGTTCAATTGATCAGGAAGATGGTATCATTGATAATACCGGAAATGAGCGTCAGTCACTCAGAGTGAATCTTGATCATAATATCTCGCCCATGTTCCGGGTTTCATCGAACTCAAATTTTGTTTCAAATGATCAGGATCGGGGTTTTACGGGAAATCAAAATAATACTGGAGGATCTGTTGGCTATGCGTTGGCATTTACACCTAATTATGCCTTTGGTTTGTTACAGCAGAGAGCTGATGGAACTTTTCCTGATAACCCGTATTTTGCTGAAAACCCTTTTCGGTTACGTGAAGTTGCTACAAATAATCAGCTTGTGAGACGTTTTGTACAGTCTTTTCAGGTAAATGCTGATTTCATTCAAAATGAAAATTACTCACTTGCTTTAAATGCTCAAGCCGGATTTGATTATTTGAATTCAAAATCAAGAGTGCATTTTCCTGAATTTATGCAGTTTCAAAGATCAGAACCTCTTTCCGGTGATATTATAAGCACGAGGCAAGAGATATTAAATACAAACCTGCAGACAGTTTTAGTTTTTAATACTAACCGGAGTGGTTTTGATTTAACAACCCAAACCGGATTTTCCAGATTTGCTGTTGAGTCGCAATTAGACAGGATAAGAGGTCAGGGTTTAATTCCCGGTCAGGTTAATATCCAGAACGCCGCTAACAGGGTTCCAAATCAAAATTTCACCGAATCTATTGATCTGGGGATTTTTGTACAGCAGGAAATTAACTGGGAGGATAAAATTATAGGAACATTTGGATCACGATTTGACCGGACGACTCTAAATGTTGACCAGGATAAATTTTATTTCTTTCCAAAAGGATCATTGGCGATTAATCTGACCAATTTTGATTTTTGGAGTTCAGATTTTTTCGAACAATTTAAATTTCGCGTTGCTTATGGTGAAACTGGAGGTACACCAAACTTCGGTACTGCATTTTCAAGTCTTGGAAACGCCAATTTTGCAGGAAGTGTGGGTGTTACATCGCCAACTGCCGAAGTAGATCCAAATTTGGAACCTGAAACAGCTCGTGAAATTGAATTTGGTTTGGATCTTACATTCTTTGAAAATCGGGTTTCTTTTGAAGGAACTTACTACAATAAAAAAGTAAAGGATCTCATCTTAGGCCTGGCAACTGCTCCTGCAACAGGTGTAAACAGTGTTTTAACAAACGCTGCTGACCTTCGTAACAGGGGAGTTGAATTCGGTTTAAGTGCAACTCCATTCCAAAAAAGAGATTTTCTGTGGAATACTCGTATTCTTTGGTGGAAAAATGATTCAGAAACAACTCGCGTGTCTATCCCTGCACAGACAAATCAGGCACTTGGATTTGTTGGGTTTGGTGCAACAAGAATACAGGAAGGTATTTCTCCAACTCAAATATTTGGTGTTCCCTTTGATCCGGACGGGCCGGGGGGATTAACCGGATTTGGGGATTTTCAGCCTGATTTTCAAATGTCACTTCGCAGTGATATGACAATCGCACAAAAATGGGATTTTGGTTTTCTGTTTCACTGGAATCAGGGAGGACAAAATATAAACCTGTCTGATTTGTTAGGTGATTTTGCGGGAAATACCGATGATTTCTTTCTTGAAGGAGCTGAAATCAATCCACGGATAAGTCAAGGCCTTATTACGGAAAGATTTATTGAAAATACAACTTATCTGAAATTAAGAGAAGCTTCTTTGTATTATACAATACCCATTTCGACATTCAGGCCGATCTTTGGTGACCTAATTCAAAGGGTGCGGGTTGGTACTTCGGGAACTAACCTCTTTACAATAACAAATTATGGAGGATATGATCCTGAAGTAAATTTTGCTGGAAGAAGCCTTTTAAATCAATCGGTTGAAATAACGCCGTTTCCATCTTCCCGGAAGATACTCTTTCATATAGAAATTGATTTATAATCAATCCAAAAAATTATCATTATGAATAACCAAAAAATATTTTTAGTACTTGTACTGCTTTTAGCAGGCTTTACTGGATGTGATGTAATAAGTTCAATTGAAGATCCTAATAATCCGAGTGTAGAAGTTCTTACACAAAATGCCACCAGGGGGCAGTTACAAAGCATTGTGACAGGGCTCGAGGCAAGACATCGTCAACATACTGTTGCAAGATCCAGTGTGTATACATTATTTGGAGCTTTTGGCCGCGAGTTATTTTATTTCAATGAGTCTGATCCTAATTTTGGAACCGAGTGGTTACAGCTTGAAGGTTCAACTACCGCAGAGGAAAACACAAACTTCTTTGTTGATTTCACTGCCTATGAAGTTCCATACCAAGCTATTAACCAAGGAAGGCTATTAATTGCTTCCGCTTCCAATACGGATGCCGTATCATCACAGGAAGTAAATGCATACACAGGTTTTGCGAAAACCATTATGGGATTTCAATTTCTAATTCCGTTAAACCATCAATTCGATGGAGGAATACGAACCCAAGTTGACATTACACTTGATCCCGGTCCTTTTGTTTCTTACGAGCAAGCGTTATCAGATATACGTTCTTTGCTTGATGAAGGGGCTTCTGATCTTTCATCAACCGGGAATGAACTTCCTTTCGAATTGAGTGATGGTTTTGCCGGTTTCAAATCACCAGAAGGTTTAATACAAATCAATCGGGCTATTGCTGCAAGAGCTGCTATTCTTGCTGAAGACTGGCAAGGGGCACTAAATGCCCTGGATCAATCATTTCTAACACTTATGCCTGGTGAAACAAGTATGAATATTGGCGGGTTTCATCTTTTTCCCGGAGGGGATGATCCCTTCAATGATTTTTTCTTTCTGCCAGACGCAGCGGAAGAGGATCTCATAGTTGTTCATCCTTCATTGATTGATGATGCTGAACCGGGTGATTTGCGTGTATCAAATAAATTTTTCCAAAGAGATGAGCCTGCATCTTTTTCAGCAGTTCCCGGAGTGTTGGTAGAGTATCAAGATGCCCGATTTTCATCCAATACAGACCCAAAACCGTTTATTCGAAATGAAGAATTAATACTTATCTATGCAGAAGCAAATGCTCAACTTAATAACTTGGGTGATGCCGTTACTGCTATAAATATAATTCGAAATACATGGGGATTGCCGGATTTTAATAGTAATGACCAGCAGGAAATTATCGATCAAATTTTATTTGAAAGAAGGTATTCACTATGGGCCGAAGGTGGTCACAGGTGGATAGATATGCGGCGTTACAACAGGCTTGATGAAATTGATACCTCGTTAGACGGAGGCAGAGTGCCCTCGAGAATTGGAAGGCCTATAGCTGAAATTGAATGGGATCAATTTGCAGGTAATTAGCTTTATTAGATAGTTTAAATCATCAAATTTAAAAGCCCGGACCAGTCACCCGGGCTTTTTATATTTTGTAGTCTGGTTCTGGAAAAATTGGTCAAGCAAATCCAGGAATTGACGACCACAAGCCACAAACAACACACAACGAACCAACGAACCCGGTAAAAATCTAATGCAAGTAAGGCTTAAATTTTTACGTTAAGTCGGGAGTTCTGATTTTTTCAATCACCTGCATATTTTCGAGCGAATCTTTAAGCGATAAGCTTTCGGGAATCGGCTCATCATTTAAAATCTTTCCGGCAAAGAAATCTCCCTGGAGCGTGAACTGGTTACAGGGGCCGAATTGAATCCGTTCGGCAGGTTTGCCATCCGCATATAAATCAAGAAAAGTCGGCTGATCGACAGGTGGATTAAATGGCATTTCCATACTTATTCTTCCTTTGGTTCCCAATACTTCCACATATTGGCGGTTTGAACAGTGCATTGAACAGGTGAAGGTGGATATTCCCGAACCGAAATCCATCAAACCGGAGGTGAGTACATCCACATCTTTCACCGGGTGATTTTTTCCCACTGATTTCACGGTGTTTGGTTTTTTCCGGAACAGCCATCTGGACAGAGAAATACAGTAACAGCCAACGTCCATGAGGCCTCCACCTCCCATTTCAGCCTCAAAGCGTATATTCTGAAGGTCATTCTTATAATAGGTGAAGAAAGAATGGATAGTTTGTAATTTCCCGATAGCTTCAGAATCAACTAACGATTTTAATTTTTTCCATCGGGGATGGTGCCTGTACATGAAAGCTTCCATGATCTTAAGCTGCGGGTGCTTATTTGCTGCTTCAATCAATTGCTTTGTTTCGGTCGCAGTCATTGCAACCGGCTTTTCACAGAGAACATGCTTTCCGGCTTCAAGGCTTTTAATTGCCCAGGGTACGTGTAAATGATTTGGAAGAGGTATATAAACCGCATCAATATTTTGGTCTTTGAGTAAATCATCATAAGATCCATAAAATACAGGGAGATCAAGTTTTGATGCCGCTTCCCTGGCTTTTGACACATCTCTTGAGGCAATTGCCGATACAGAGGCCAGATCGCCGGCCTGCAGGGCAGGGATTATTTGTTGAAGTGCAATTTTTGCAGTTCCAACGATTCCAAAGCGTATTGTGTTCATATTAATAGAATAAGTTTTATTGATAAAATTAATATGTAAAAGTTATTGATGAGTTGAAATAAATAATAAAATTTTACAAATTGCGTTTGTGTAATGTATTGTTCTATAACAATTTGAACCAGATGGAGTAAAAATCATGGCAAAACGAAAACAACCCGACGCGGATTTAAGAAACTATTATACGGTAATTCTGGAAATTGGCTTGGTTCTGGCACTTGCAATATTTATTGTTGCTGTAAAAGTCGATCTGCATAGTGCCCCTCCGGAAGAGTATGAAATGGATGAGCAGGAAATAGTTGAGATGGAAGAGATTGAAATAACCAAGCATATCGAAACTCCTCCACCTCCTCCAAGGCCACCTGTTCCCGTAGAAGTTCCCAACGATGAAATTATTGAAGACGTTGAGATCAATATCGATGCCGAGCTAACCCTTGATGGCCCATTGAGTGCCCCGCCGCCGCCACCACAGGAAGAGGAAGAAGAGGAAGATTTCTTCGTTGTGGTTGAAGAAATGCCAGAACTACTTGGTGGTTTGGGAGAACTCCAACAGAAGATCAGGTATCCTGAAATGGCCCGAAGAGCCGGTATTGAAGGCAGGGTAATTATACAATTTATTGTTAATGAACGCGGAGAAGTTGAAAATCCCCAGGTTGTAAGAGGTATCGGAGGCGGTGCCGATGAAGAAGCACTCCGTGTAGTAAGCCAGGCAAAGTTTAAACCGGGAATGCAGAGGGGTAAGCCGGTTCGCGTTCAGTATAGTTTGCCAATTGTTTTTCAACTTCAAAATTAACCTCAAACACTTTACAACGAAAAAGCTGCATCTCATATCAGGTGCGGCTTTTTTTATTCGCATACATCAATTCGATTAAAGCCTGTAATAAAGTGCACGAGTTTGTTTATCTTCCAAGCTGAAAAGATTAGATATAATCACAGGTTTAGAGAAGATGAATATTGGAATTGTATGTTATCCTACTTTTGGTGGCAGTGGGGTGGTAGCTACGGAACTGGCAAAAGGCCTTGCGAACAGAGGACACAGCATTCATATTATGAGCTATGCACGTCCGGCCAGGTTAGATTCCTTCAGAACCGATATCACGTATCATGAGGTTGACCTCAGCAGCTATCCGCTCTTCGAATATCCGCCATACGACCTCGCTCTTGCAAATGTGATGGTAAATGTAATAAAGTTTGAGAAACTGGATATACTGCACGTGCATTATGCTATTCCGCATGCTACCAGTGCTTACCTTGCCAAGCAAATATTAGTTGAACAGAAAATTCAAATCCCTGTAATAACTACTCTGCACGGTACAGATATCACCCTCATAGGACGTGATTCAAGCTATAAGGTAATTGTGGACTTTTCTATCAACAAAAGTGACGGTGTTACTGCCGTATCAGATTATTTGAAAAATGAGACCTATTCTGCATTTGATGTAAAAAAAGATATTGAGGTCATTCCTAACTTTATTGACCTTGAGAGGTTCAAAAAATCAAACAAAAGCCATTTTAAAAAAGCGATTTGCCCGAATGATGAAAAAATAATTACTCACGTTTCCAATTTCAGGGAAGTTAAGCGAGTGCCTGATGTGGTTGCAACTTTCGACAAAATTATAAAAAATGGCGTTGATGCAAAACTACTGCTTGTGGGGGACGGGCCTGACAGGCAAAAAGCGGAAACAGCCTGCCGGGAGCTTGGAATTTGTGATAAAGTGCGGTTTCTTGGAAAACAGGAACAGGTTGAAGAAGTGCTCTCTATTTCCGATTTATTTCTGATACCGTCGGGCAGTGAAACGTTTGGACTTGCCGCACTCGAGGCCATGAGCTGCAGTGTTCCGGTTATCAGTTCTGATATCGGCGGATTGCCTGAAGTCAATATCCACGGAGAAACCGGCTTTTTGTGTAAGCTTGGCGATGTTGAAGAAATGGCAAAATACTCTGTTGAAATCTTGACAGACGAAAAGCTGCATAATAAGCTATCAAAAAATGCCAGAAAAAGAGCTGAAGAGTTTGAATTGACCAAAATAGTCGAAAAATACGAAGATTATTATTTAAGCATTAAAAAGAGTTATTTTGATCATATTTCTATGTAACAATTTGAAGCGTTCATGATCATATTCAAAAAGAAATAAAAGCAGGATATCTTTGTGCTGAATTTATACAGAGGGGACAAATTTAAAATCTCTGCAGTTGTCGCCATACTTATTTGTATGGTTGCAGGTTTTTTTATGCTTACTTATATCAATAGTAATATAGAGACCGGGGTCAGAGGCTACCTGATTGGCGAAACACTTTGGTCTAAAGCGCAAAAAAAAGCTGCACTGTCTTTGGTAAAATATTTGAATAACGGAAACCCTGCTTCATATGAATCTTTTAATAATTCACTTGACGCTCTCGAGGGATATAAACAGGCAAGATTGTCATTGTTATCTGATCCGCCCGATTATGAACACGCTATGCAGGGATTTGTGAAAGGCGGCACCCATGAAGATGATGCTCTCTATATGGTCAGGTTATATAAATATTTTAACTCATTCCCGGACATTCAGGAAGCTTTTAGGATTTGGCAAAAGGGAGATGATAAAATAGAAGAATTGGTTGCACTTGCCGATACAATTGGTCTCAAATTATCAAATCAGGAATTGAGTTTAACCGAAACAGAAAATGAACACTATTTAAATAAAATCCTTGTAATGGATCAGGCTTTAACTCAGCTTGAAATCGATTTCTCTAATAGCCTTCGCAAAGCATCCCTGAAAATTAACAACATAATATTTTGGGCAGGTTTTTTGATCGGACTCATATTGGTGGGAGCTGTGGGTGCACTTACGATTGCCATTTTAAATAATACAAAGAAGTGGAACAGGGAACTGAATGAGGCGCGGGAAAAGCTGCAAAAAATTGTTGAAAACTCGGGCGATGTTATCTATTTAATGAATCTTGAAACACGGCAATACAGTTACATGAGTTCGTCGGTTGAGAAGATGCTGGGTTATCCTGCTGAAATGGTTATGGAAGGAGGGCCTGATTTCATTTTTGAGAGAACACATCCGGATGATCTTGAAAGAATAAAAGGCAAATACCAGGGACTTGCGGCCAATGATCTTGAATCGCAGATAAAAATTAACACTGAATTCAGGGTAAAGCGCAGTGATGGCGAGTATATTTGGGTAAATAACAAACGCTCACTCATTAAAGATGAAAATGATAACCCAGTTGCGGTAGTTGGGAACGTAAGAGACATCTCCGAAAGGAAAAAGCATGAAGATGAAATTGACAAATCCCTGAAGGAAAAACAGGTATTGCTGCAGGAAATCCACCACCGGGTTAAGAACAATCTTGCAATTATATCAAGCCTTCTGGAATTGCAAAAAGATGGTGTTGATGAAGAAACCAGTGAAATATTCAAGGAAACTCAATCCCGAATACAGTCGATAGCTCTCGTACACGAAAAACTGTATCAGTCTGACACTCTTGCTGAAATCAACCTGTCGGAATATCTCAATGAACTGACTGATGTAATTGCAGAAGCTTACGGGTCGGAAAGCCGCAAGGTAAAACTCGAAAAAGAGTTTGATAACCTGAAGATTAATATTACAGACGCAATTCCGCTTGGGCTGGTTTTTAACGAATTGGTGAATAATGCGTACAAACATGCTTTCAATGGCAGAAGTGAAGGAATTCTTAAATTAAAATTGAAACACTATGATGCCACCTGGAAATTATCCGTATCAGATAACGGGAAGGGTCTGCCTGGAAATTTTTCGATCGAAGAGCAGAAATCGCTTGGAATGACTTTGATCAGTGCACTGTCAAACCAGCTTGAGGCAGAGGTGAATATCAGTTCTAACGGCTGGACTACCTTCGAAATCGATTTTAAAGTTGATAACTATTAAATCCGAAGAAATCATCCGATGGTCGATTTTTTCTTCATTCAGGATCAGTTTCTGTCACACTATAATAGTGTTATGTCAACTGTAAACCCGCAAAGTTTTATCTCAGTGTTGCTTCCGTTTTCTCCAGATGCTGCCATTTCAGAAAGGAAACTTTGCGGGTTTTGTCCGACATTTTAAAATTGACACAGCACTAGCGGAATTATTTTGAAATGAGAAGGTATACAAATTATTCTTTAGAATTGTAAAATAGAATCAGCATTATAGGGCTTTATTACATGCATAACCTTCGCCGAGTTCGCAGTGACCCCGTCGTGAACGATGCGGTTATGACACATTTTTCCTGCCACGTTTGCATCCACAAGTTGTGAAGCTATTTTTTGAGTTCAAGAGCCCGGTCGGGATAGTCTGTGATGATACCGTCTACACCCATTTCAAGGTAGGCACGCATCTCTGATATGTCATTGATGGTCCAGGGTATCAATTTCATTCCGCCAGCATGTACATTTTCGATCATGTTTCGGTTTATATTTTTGTAGTACGGACTGTAAATATCGGGAGTAAAGCCAAGCCGGTTCAAATATTCTTCCACGGTTTCCCTGTTTTCAACCAGCAATGCAATGCTGATATCAGGATCGATTTCGCGCATGGCCTTGAGTGTATTTACATCAAAAGACTGTACGACAGACCGGCTCGTGATGCCCAGTGACTGCATGTCGTCATAAAGAAGTTCTGCAAAGGTATCAGGTTCGGGAACCATGATACTGTAGTATTCGGGGTTGCTTTTGGTTTCGATGTTATAAGAAACAGGCTCAAGGTTATGCTCGCTGACAAACTGCTCAATTTGTCGAATTGCCTCTCTAAAAAGTGGCTTATGAGCTTCAACAGGTTTTTGATCCGGAAAATCGGGATTTCCCCTCTTACCCACATCGAATTTTTGAATTTCTTCCGCTGTCATTTGGAAAATATTCAATTCTTGAGCCTCATTTTCAGTTACCGGAGTACCATCCGGTTTTGTGCTGATTTTATGATTAAACCATGGTTCGTGTGAAACAACGAGCTGGCTGTCACCGCTCACTACCAGGTCTAATTCAATCGTATCAACACCGAGTTCTGCGGCTTTTAAAAACGAAGGAATCGTATTTTCCGGGAGTAATCCCCTTGCACCCCGGTGCCCCTGCAAGTCAAATTCATAAGTTGATTTCTCTTTTTTCGTATCCGTACATGAGCTCAAAGACGCCATACTTAAAACTGAGAAAATGAATATTGCAAAAAGGCCCGTGTGAAAGGGTGTGTACTGGTAAAATAAATTGCTCATGTCAGCTTTCCTGTTGAATAATGGTATGATCACCGGCGTGAATGGTACCGGATACATTTTCAATTTCAGTAAAATTACCCACAGTTGACCTATTGAGGGTGCAGTGCTTAATTGCAGCCTCTTCCTGGATAATGCTCTCGCTTATTTTAGAGGCATCGATTGAAGTTCCCGCCTCAATGCTTACTCCGGGGCCAATCTCACTGTCTTTAATCTTTACATCCTTGCCGATAAAAACCGGAGGATGAATTGTTGTGTTTTCGTAGGTGCCAAACAGATGATTTTCTTTTTCGAGAATTTGAGAAGTTGCATCAAGCCAGGCCGGCAGAGTTCCACAGTCAAGCCATTCGTCTACGGTGGCTTTTTTAAATATCTTTCCCTGTTTTAAAAGCCTGTCGAGTGCATCGGTGAGCTGATATTCGCCACCATGGCCTTTAACATTGTTATCTAACAGGTACTGGATCTCTTTCATGAGGTTTTCTACATTTTTGAAATAATAGACGCCGATGATCGCCAAATTGGAGATCGGTTCGCTTGGTTTTTCAACAAAACCGGTAATCTTGTCATCTTCATGGACGGCTACTCCGAATCTTGACGGATCATCCACTTCCTTCAGCCAGATGACGCTGTCGGCTCCTTCCAATGAGACGGTTTCATCGGTATCAAATATGGTATCGGCAAATACAATGATAGCTTCTCCCTCCAATTTCTCCTCGGCACAGGCAACGGCATGAGCTGTTCCCAACGCGGTTTCCTGTATTTTGAAAAAAGCTTTGGCATTGTGTCTCTCGCTCATACCTTTTAGCTTATTTTTGATATCTTTTCCGAAATCCGGGCCGAGTATGAATACAATTTCTGTTATTTCCTTTTCGAGTGTGCGGGCAAATGTTTCTATAATTCTTTCTACAATCATGGTACCCGCAACCGGTAAAAGGGGTTTGGGTATCGTATGGGAATGGGGCCTTACTCTTGTTCCGCGTCCTGCCATGGGAATGATTAATTTCATAGTTTATCTCAGCTTATTTATGTTTATTTTTATTGAATTCATACCAAATATAAAGATATCATCATTATTTTATAGAAAGTCATTGTAAACATTTGCACTTAGAAAGGATTTCCGTTTGGATTTTTATACCACTCTTTTAAATCTGTTCCAGATCGTTTTTGTTGCGATACTGGTTCGCAGTTCACTTTACCGGGTTCGCTATTTCCTTCATATGTTTCAGCTAAAGGGCTATAAGACCCGGGAGATGTGGAGCTGGATATCCGATCATTTTTCAAATAAGGTGATTACAACAGAGCATGTGATTATTAATTTACTGATTCTTTCTCTGCTCTATTTTTTATCAGCCAGGTTAACCCCCACTTCCGTAACCATCATTTTGGGAATATTTATACTATTTTGGTTTGTGCCGGTTGACAGATTCAGGCAGGAAAAGGAAAAAAAGCCACTGGTGTTCACCGCCCGGATGAAACGTCTGGCAGTTACCCTTTCGCTTTATATTATTCTTCTGTGGTATGCTACAATTGAACTTGCCTATACGGGCTCCGTATTTGATGCTGTGACTGTCAGACAGCACGACAGTCTGTTCCTGTCTGCAGATCCGTATATTCTTGCTTTTGGATTTATTTTGACAGATATCCTGGTCCCGTTTTTTATGATGTCAGCCGCTTATGCGATCAAACCTGTTGAAAGATATATTCAAAACGGATTTAAGAAAAAAGCGAGAAAAAAACTTGCCTCTCTTCCTCATCTTAAAGTCGTTGCCATAACAGGCAGTTACGGAAAGACCAGCACCAAATTTTTTCTCGAAACTTTTTTAAGGGAGAGATACAATGTTTGCGTAACACCCGGCAGCTTTAACACGCCGATGGGGATATGTAAAGTTATCAATAATGATTTAAATGCTTCACACCAGGTACTGATTCTTGAAATGGGAGCACGATACCCCGGGAACATCCTGGAGCTTTGTAATATTGCAGCGCCGGATGTTTCTATTATTACAAATATTGGTGTAGCCCATCTCGAAACTTTCGGTTCGCGGGAAACTCTTGCTTATGAAAAGGCAACGCTTGCAAGAGAACTGAAGCAGGGCGGAACATTGGTATTGAATGGAGACGATGAGCGTGTTGCTGCACTTGACTCGCTGAGAGATGACGTCAAGGTTGTAAAGGCCGGTGAAAACGGGGCGATAACGGCTTCAAATATTACATACGGGGAAGAAGGATCTGAGTTCGACCTCATCTGGAAAAATGCTGACGGCGAGACGGAGTCTTCATACAGAATCAAAACAGGACTGCTCGGCAATCATAATATTGAGAATATCGTGATTGCGGCAGCGGCAGCAAGTGAACTCGGAATTCGGCCTCAAACCATTGCTGTAGCAGCCAAAAACCTCAAGCCTGTAAAGCACCGTCTTGAACTTAAAAAAGAAGGAAATATCTACATTATTGACGATGCATTTAATTCCAATCCCACCGGGGCAGAAAATGCAGTGGAGATTTTGACGGGTTTTAAAACCGGAAGAAAAGTGATTGTAACACCGGGTATGATAGAACTCGGTGATCTCCAGGAGCAGGCAAACCGCACGTTCGGCGAGCAGATTGCAAAAGCCGGTCTTGATCTTGTTATACTGGTTGGCAAGTCACAAACAAAGCCGATTTATGAAGGCATTCAGACAGTTATGAACGGTAAACCGGCAAATGTAAGGGTTGTTAATTCACTTTTTGAAGCAAATGATTACCTGAGATCATACCTGAAACCCGGAGATGTTGTTCTCTATGAAAATGACCTGCCGGACACGTTTAATGAGGGATAGGGAGGGGTTGGTATATAGTACGTAGTAAGTAGTAAGTAGTACGTAGTAAGTAGTTGTCCATCCCTAACATAGCTTGACCACAAATCACAAAAAAAAACACAAGCTAT
>CAYPZI010000072.1:0-13748 GCA_964415185.1 uncultured Balneolaceae bacterium
CACGGCACTTGTTCAACCCCATTCGGGGTAGCTCCATCGGGTTTGATTTCATGTACCCCGACATGCGTGTCGGGGCTAATCATATTTTACCCCGATTACCGGGGTAGTTTTTGTAAAACTTTGAGAATCAATTTCACTTCGTGCCTGCACATTGAAATGTTTAGCGGACAGGTGTCGGCAAAAAATGCTTCTTACTTTGCATTCATCTGCAGCCAGCACCTCAAATTAAAATTGTGCCATCAACTCTCAACCGTCGATTTTAACAAGTGTTTAAAATCTTCCTTGAATTTCTTGATTTTTGGAGCAATTACCACCTGGCAATATCCGGCATTCGAATTATTTTCGTAATAGTCCTGGTGATAATTTTCGGCCGTATAGTAATTTTTCAGGGGTGATATCTCCGTAACAATCGGATCATCCCAAAGGCCCGACTCATCGGTTTTTTTAAGCGATTCTTCCGCAATTCTTTTTTGCTCATCGTTATGATAGAAGATAGCCGAGCGGTATTGGGTTCCGATATCCGCACCCTGACGGTTCAGGGTTGTGGGATTGTGTGTATGCCAGAACACTTCAAGCAGTTCTTCGTACGAAATTACTTCGGGATCATAAGTAATCCGGGCAACTTCGGCATGCCCCGTTTTACCTGTAATCACTTCCCGGTACGAAGGGTTTTCAACATGTCCGCCCGAAAAACCGGCTTCCGCTTTTTCGATTCCCTTTACTCGTTCGTAAATGGCCTCGGTGCACCAGAAACAACCGGCTCCGAATGTAGCCTGTTCATACTGTTTATTCTTTTCAGGATCGTTTGATTGGCTCATAAATGATAATATTAGGGTAAAAAGGATCAGAAATTTCATGATTAATTAACCGTTAGATTTTAAAATCAGATTTAGTCATCGGATGACTGGCAATTTAAATTTATATAACAGACTGTAAACTGACGAGTCATCCGATGACTCTTCAGGTTAAGGTCACACTGCTACATAGTCAATACGACGCGAAATCTTGCTTTATTGTTGATCATCCGCTCATAAGCTTCGTTTGCCTGTTCAAGCGGATAGGTTTCGATCATTGTTTTCGTATTAGCCAGTGCACTGAATTGGAGGGTGTCTTCAGAGTCTTTGGCCGTACCGCTTGGCCATCCCGACACTTTTTTCCTGCCCATAATCAATGTAAGCGGTGAAACTTCAACCGGCTCACCCGAGGCGGCGACAATCAGAAGATTGCCATCCCTGCCGAGCCCTCCGGCCAGATCAGAGATCGCCTTGCTGTTCGGCGCAGTTGCCAGGATAACCTTTGCTCCCCCGAGCTTTTGGAGCTCCTCTGCCGGATTCTGTTTGCCTGCATTTATAAAAACATGGGCACCCAGCTCACCCGCCAGTTTTTTCTTGTCATCACTGCCTGAAATGGCAACGGTTTTGAATCCCATTTTTGCAGCATACTGTATGGCAAGATGTCCCAGGCCGCCAATACCTTGTACAGCTACCACCTCACCGGGGCCGGCTCCGGAATTCCGAAGTGCATTAAATGTTGTAATGCCTGCGCACAATAAGGGCGCTGCTTCTTCGGATGAGAGTTCATCAGGTATGGAAGCGATGGCTTCAGCCGGGGCTGTCAGGTATTCGGCATAACCCCCGTCATAACTGATGCCACAAATCCGGCCGTTTTCGCAATTGATAAAATCACCTCTCCGGCAGGGCTCACAATTAAAACAGTGTCCGCCATGCCACCCTACCCCGACTCTCTGTCCCCTTTCCCATTGGGTTACTTTAGATCCCGGTTTTTCAACAATGCCAACAACTTCGTGGCCGGGAACCCTCGGATACTCGATGCCCGGAAACAGGCCTTCTTTAACAAATGCATCGCTGTGACAAATCCCACATGCTTCAACTTTGATCAGAACTTCATTTTCGGCAGGATCGGGAACCGGAATGTCAACGATTTCAAAATTACTTCCGGCTGCTTTAACTTGAGCTGTTTTCATATATATAGATTTTTTTTTGACAGGTTAAACTTTACTCATTTTATCTAAAAAACCCGTCACAAAAAAATTTCATTCCTTTTCGGAAAAAACCCTGAAAGCCAGGATCATAGCTACAAAACTAAATGCAGCAGCAGATAAAAAGATATATTTGATATCGAAGTGATTATCCAGCGCCCAGCCGGTTAAAAACGGGCTCATTGCTGTACTCAGAACCATCAGTGATGAAAAAAGGCTTCGAACCGTACCAATCATTTTTGTTCCATACACTTCAGCCCATAATGCCGATTTGATGGTTCCGCCTGCACCCATAGTTGCACCAAACAGAAACATATAGGAAAAAGCCGTCCAGTTTGCAGATGATATAACCGCTGTAACGAGCCCGGCTATCATAGGCAACAGGTAATATGGAAACAGCTTTTTGGCTGAAAACCTGTCGACAAGCGGGCCGGTGACCAAAGAAAACAGAATACGTGTAATGGCAAAAGCAATAAAAGCCGAAGCAATCAGTGCGGCTGTCCATCCCAGTTCTTCGGCAACTGTGACCTGGTACAGAAACAGGCCGGTGATCCAGAATGGCGGACTTAAAACCGCAGGCAGAAAATAAAAAAACCTGGGATCACTGATGATCTCACGGTAATTTTCAATGGAGGAACCTGAGAGGGCTGCCTCATTGCTTTCCGCTTCTGTATCTGAAGGAGATTTTCGGCCGGCAAGATAATATAGAACCGGAATCAGAATACCGGTAATGACCAGGGCGATAAGGGCCCACGTGGTGCGCCAGTGTAAAACGGCAAGAAGCCCGGTAATCACAACCGGCAGCGCTGCTTCACCAATCGGGTAGCCGAGGCTTGAAATGCTCAGGGCCTTGCCTCTTTCACTGTCGTAATAACGTGCCATGGTTGTCTGTGCCGTATGACCGCTCAGTCCCTGTCCGGCAAGCCGCAGCAGCAACAAACCGATAAACAAAACACCCGCGTTCCATGAAACCGACATCACAAAAGCAGCCAGAGCAAGGCCGGCAGCGACGGCCATACTATACCATCGGAGCGGCAGGCGGTCTATCCACTGACCGAGCCAGGGAAGGGCAACGGCACTGATCAGCGTTGCAGCCGAATAGAGCGACCCAAATGCGGCATTGCTCAAATCAAAAGAAGAAAGAAAAAAAGGTACAAACAGCGAAATCAGAAATGTCTGTCCGAAGCTTGAAAAAAATGTGAGCGAGAGGCCGAATGACAACAATTTCCTCTCTTTCAGCGCAAATACGAGGTAACTCATTTAATACAGGTAAATTTCTTTATCATGTTGAAGTTATTCAACAGTTGAAAATACGGAGCTATCCGGAAAAACTGAAAAAATACAAGGATTTATACGTTGATAATACCGGAAGCGGTTTTAATTTTCTTAATCAGACAACTCCTTTGATTTTTCCAGAAGTTGATGGATTTCCGAAACAAGCTGATGCCTGCTGCCGTTCAGATCAAATATCTCCTGTGCAGATATTTCCTCAACTTCATAAAATCTCCGGTTCGATTTGCTGTCAACTTCAACCAGTGTGCCGTCAAGACTTACCCCTGCAAACACCCCTTTTGTTTTGGAGTAGGAATAGACGGCCGAATCAAAAGTAAAATTTGTGGCTGCCGAAGATTGTCGTCCCACCGGGCCGGCTGCAACGGATATATCGCCGCCAAGTGTAAAATCGGTTTTGCCGATTTCCCTGAGAGATTCCGCATCCCTGAAAACAAGGATCAAATCAATTTTCTGCACTCCGAGCTGCAGGCCGAAGCTTCCCCCCGTCAATGTAACAAATGCGGGCTGACTCCATTGCCCATTTTCATCCTGAATCATTGCAATACCTTTGCCACGGCGTCCCCCTATCACAAAACCGGCTTTGTACATATTGGGAACAATCATAACACCGCCCGCTTTTTTCATCATAGCCGGTGGAATACCCTTCTCAGATATTTCCAGTATTTCCTGGAAAATTCCTTTCGAATCTTCAAGTTTTTCAAGGGTGTCTTTGTCCTGCGCAACAAGTGCATCAAACCCGGAAATCCAAATGCAAATCAGGACAATAAATAGCAAATTAGTTTTGTTTTGTAAATGAAGCATAAATAAATGATAACTTTTATTGATCAATACAAATGTATCTGTTTTGACTGATTTAATCTAACTGACATTTCATTGTATTGATTGTGACATAAATTTAACCACACTCATCGGATGACTGAGGGTGAGATTATTCAAAAAACATTGTCATACCAAGTCATCCGATGAATGGGTTTTTAATTTCTAATCAAAAATCAAAACAAGATGAACAAAGTAGCCATAATAATTCTCGCAGAGAAGGGGTCGCACGAAGCCATGGGACGCGTAGCAAATGCACTCGAATTTGCCAAAGAGATGAAAGATCACGATGATGACGTAAGAATCATTTTTGATGGTGCAGGAGTTACGTTTATACCGGAACTCACGAATGAAGAGAGTAAAATGAATCCTCTCTTCAAAGCTGTTGAGGACAAGATTGTCGGAGCATGTAAATATTGCAGCAAGGCTTTTGGTGTAATAAATGAAGTAAGAAAAACCGATGTAGATCTTATTGCCGAATATGATGACCACCCAAGCCTGAGAAAGCAGGTGAATGAAGGATACCAGATTGCAACTTTTTAATCGATGATATGGTGAGACAGATAATAGAGGATGGGTCCGCGCTGAACATGCATCACAATCGTATCACCGGCCTGGTATTTATCAATTTCATTGTAAAATTCATCAAATGAAAAAATCTCTTTTTCATTCAGAGAATAGATGATATCGCCCGGCTGAAAAGGGTCGCCCATCACATTCGACTTTCCATTTGATGCGGCAACAAGAACACCGCCTCTCTTTCTGAGGGGCGGCAACATCTTGCGTATATCGGGTGTTAAGCCAATGGCAAGTATTCCGAGTTTTGGCACAAAATTCTTCTCGGGGTCTACCAAATTCAGCAGTTGGGTCTGGCGGTCGCTCCGTTCTTCAACCTTCACACTTCTTTTCATCACTTCACCATTCCTGATAATCTCCAATTCAACAGTTGAATCGATGGGCTTTCCATAAATATTGACATTAAGCTGCCTGGCATTTTCAATGGATTTCCCATCCAGCTCTAAAACGATGTCTCCGGGCTGCAAACCTGCAAAATCAGCCGGGCCACCCGGGGCAACATCGCCAAGTATTACTCTGTGATGTGAGGGTAGCTTAAGGACTTTAGCAAGATTGTTGCTTACAGTCTGTGCGTTGATGCCGATAATGCCCCGCTTTACTCTCCCGTTTTCCCTGATTTGTTCGTAAATACTTTTTACGATATGGCTCGGGGCAGCAAATCCAAGGCCTTCACTCCCTCCCGATTGAGAGAGATTAAGCGTATTGATACCAACTATTTTACCATTTTCATTAACCAGGGGCCCTCCGCTGTTTCCGGGATTAATGGTCGCATCCGTCTGGATATAGATCATGGGATCTTCATCACGAAGCTGCCGCGCCGTGGCACTTACAATACCCATACTAACTGAATTCTCAAGGCCCAACGGACTACCGAAAGCCAATACGATATCGCCGGCTTTTAACTCTTCCGAATCACCAAATTCCATTGCTTTATATCCGGTTCCCTCTATTTTGAGAACGGCAATATCCGTTTCTGCATCCATACCGACAACGTTTGCTTCAAGGATGTCTCCCTGGGGCCTGACGATAGACTGATTTGTGATATCAGGATCGGTGGCAGGAGGCAATAAAACCTGTACTGTTTTGGCCTGGTCAATCACGTGCCTGTTCGTAACGATGTATCCTTCGGATGAAACGATCACCCCGGAGCCATTTTTAAGATTTCTTGTAAAAATGGCTTGACCGTCTGCCTGAAACCGGCTTGGAGAACCAAATTCATCAACCATTATCTGTACTACAGAACGGTTCACTTGTTCAACTAGGCCTCTGTATGTATCAGAGTTTTGCGCCAAATTACTTTTCCCATAAAAAGAAAAAAGTAGAAATAAGACGCTTCCAATAAAAACTCTGGTTTTCGTTGTGATTAATTTCATTCGTATTTTAAATATCCCTTTTCGATTATTTATTATCTAATTAAAACAAACAGATCATTTATTTTATCACAAAAGAGTCCTTTTTTTTAAACAGTAAAGTCTTCTCAATTTACTCAACTGGCAGTATTCTGATAATTCCCAGGTTTTCGACACCGGCATACAGGTAACCATCCGGAGCCATCCGTATACTTCTCACTCTGCCGATATCTTTTAACAATTCTTCCTGTTTTACAAGACCGGAACCGTCCAGGTCTATCCTATGCAGGTATTGAAAACTGAGCGAACCAACCATCAGGTCGCCTTTCCAGTTCGGGTATTTATCACCGGCCACAAAATCCATTCCAGAGGGAGCAATAGACGGATCCCAGTATAAAAACGGCTGTTCCATCCCCTCTTTTTCAGTCTCTTCTGTAATGGTTGTACCATTGTAGTTTATCCCATAGGTAATTTCCGGCCATCCGTAATTATTTCCTTTTTCGATAACATTAACCTCATCACCGCCTCTTGGCCCATGCTCATGCGCCCAGATTTCGCCTGTTTCGGGGTGCACAGCCATCCCCTGGATATTTCTGTTGCCATAAGTCCAGAATTCAGGTTTTGCATTTGCCCGGCCGGCAAAAGGGTTGTCGTCCGGCGCCGTACCATCATCATGCAACCTGAATACACCCCCCGAATGTGTTGATAAATCCTGTGCATTATTCATTTCACCCCTGTCTCCAATCGAAAAATAGAGATAGTTTTGATCGTCAAAAACAATTCTGCTTCCAAAATGATGACCCCTGTTTGATTGAGGAGTTGCCCTGAACAGTACTTCCTGATTTGTCAGCCGGTTGCCTTCCAGTTTTGCCCTCATAATTGCCGTTCCAGTGCCATTATCACCTTTATATGAATAGGAGAGATAAATCCAGCCATTTGCTTCATAATCAGGATGTAATTCTATATCGAGCAAGCCTCCCTGGCTTCGTGCAACAACATCGGGCGTTCCCTGAACTTTATTCTCAGAAAGTTTGCCGTTTTCAACCAAATGCAGTTCACCGCTTCTCTCGGTAATCAAGACACGCCCGTCGGGTAGAAATGCCATACCCCAGGGAACCTGAATCCCCTCAACTACCCGGTCGACCCTGATTTTATGATCATCAGTTTCAATCACATCACCAGCATTTACCGGAACAGGAAAGTAAAAATCGTCAGGAAGAGATTGCGAATGCGAGGTTTCAGGCAAAAGGTTAAATGTACTGACGAAAAGAATAAACAGGAATAAATACCGGAGCAGATTAGAATTCAACATTTGACTTAAGATTTGGTTAAGGTTTTTTTTAGTAAGCAGTTCACGAAAAGTAAAAATACTTAATTAATTAAAATAGTTTCATTACATGGAACGGATTTATTTTTCATGGAGTAAGAGAAAATGTATGTTAAAACTTTTAATTACCTGTTAATTTTTGTTAATTACGACTAATACTTCAACAGAAAATTGAGGATAACATGATGTCACGACTTCTGAATCTTTTCCTTTTTGTGTTTGTACTTCATGGAGTTTGCCTTGCGCAGATTAATGAAGGTTCCTATATAAAAATTGATTATATCGATGTTACTACTTCTGATGAGACAAAATTTCTGGAGGAAATATCATCAGATTTTAAAAGCGTTCAGAACACAAGGGTCAGTAATAATGACCTGTTCTATTGGAGGCTTTACAAAGTTGTATTTCCTGGAAGCCGGGATGCCGATTACAATTATGTTATGGTCACTGCCGCATCTTCAATGGCCCCTTATGAAGAAGAAATCTTATCCGAATCTGTAAACCCTGGAAGCAATATTGGCAATGCAATAGAATCCGTTAAATCTTTGTTTAAGAAACGGTATGCTGAAATCTGGGTTGTCCGGAATACACTACAACTGGATACAGAAGATAACAATCCTGCAAGATTTGTAACCATGGATTATATGGATGTAAAACCCGGAAAAGAGTTTCAATACAGAATGCTTGAAGATGAAGTTGCCAAGCCGCTGCACGAGGGGCGTATGAATATTGAAAGAATGGAGAAGTGGGAAATGTACCAGTTAATACTTCCGGGCGGTACAAATTATGGGTACAATTTTGCCACCGGTAATTTTTTTAACCGTCTTTGGCATATAGAATTTGGATTTACCGAAGAGTTAATCAACCAGACACATCCCGATACCGATATTGTGAGCCTGACCAATCAAGTTGCCGAAACCAGGGACCTTGTAAGGCATGAACTTTGGCAGCTAATCGAAAATGTGCGTTGAGCCGAGACATTCAATGCCATGAAGTATAAACTTCACCGGTTTCAGGAATGCCTGTATTGTTTAAATCAAGCCTGAATTTTACAGGTATGGTAACCAGTTTCATTTTTTCGGGTTTCTGAACCTCAAAATGAAGATGCGGTTCGGTGGAGAATCCCGTATTGCCGCTGTACCCGATAAGCCGGCCTTTCTGAATTCGTTCTCCAAGCCGGACTACCGAACCGCCGGTTCTGAGGTGCACATAATGGGCTATTGTTCCGTCGTTATGCAGTATGGATATGTAATTGCCATCTTCGGCAAATGATGGATCTTTCCCGCCTTTTTGGGAATCGGTTTTGATTCTTATAACCACACCGCTTCTGGCAGCATGAACCGGTGTGCCGTCGGGCATGGCAAAATCTATGGCAAAGCGGTTTTCATGGCTAAATTTGCCGCCATTCCCCTGTACGACCCTGAACTTCGTTCCGTTGCCATAAGGCAGGTTATAAACGTAACCGGATTCATGTTTTGCTTCCATAGGGTTTCCCATCATGTAGCGGTAATTGTACCTGATAGTCCTGGAATGTGAAACCGACCTGAAAAAAAGATTTCTGCTTTTTGCAGGAATTATGTGATAGCTTTCGCTGGCAATTTCATCTCCCGATTTGGCATCAAAAAGCTTCAATTCAACCTGCATATCTATAAAATCCTGGTTTGTGGCATAAAACCGGATTTCACCATCTTTCGATTCCGTGGAAATGGCCAGTTCATTTCCCAAAATCGTTTGCCCCGATGTTAACTGAACGTTACATAATACAAAAGCAAACAGGCAAGAGTATTTAATAAAAACAGGTATGTTCATATAAAAAAACAGTCAGCTTGTATCCTTCAGGAGAAACTTGAGCGGCTTTTGTTTCAATAAAAATGAAATGCGGTTATACAACCCTCCGACATCGGATTCAATTTATCTGGATTATGAAAAGTTTAGTAATCCTCAACTTTTTCCATTAATTCAGGAACAAGATTTACGGCAAAATCCCACAATGCGGCTTCATCGATAATGTCATACCCCAATAGCTATGATATTTCTGAAATCAATAATCTTGCGATATTCAGGAATTTTCTCGGCAAGTGTTGTTTCCTCAATTCTGGCTAATCTGTACAAAGCTTCTCCAATGATTTCAAACTCTCTTTCGATGGCAAGTTGTAACATGCGATCTTGCTGGTAATCTTCGAAGCTTTTGCCTTCTATAAAATCTGATATTTCTTGGCAGGAAAGGCTAATGTCAAGAAGCAACTTTCTTGTTTTATGCAGCATAAAGTAATTCCTTAGATCTTTCTACTTCTTGCCGGAATATCGTATTTCTGAATTTTTTATGGTGATACAGATCGACAGGACGACCATACATTTGTTCAAGTTCATGCTTGAAATCAATATATTGATCAAATGCTCCTTCAAAACTCTGACGATCAAATTTCACTATAAAATCAAGGTCACTGTCCTCCGAAAAACCATCTGTTGTAGCTGACCCAAACAGATATAGCTCCTTCACATTAAACTTTTTGCAAAGTTGTTCGATCTGTTCCTTTTTGAGATCTACCTTCATTGCCATAATTGCTCAATTAGTTATTTGCTAAGACAAATTTAACTAAAACTGGACACACTTTTATATTTGTCAAAAAATGAATGGATGTTAAGGCTGTATAACAACACGATTCGACTTGGCCAGTTTCTCAGCTATCGAATTACCTGTATAGCCATAGCTGCCGTAAATTACCCATTTCATTCTAAATACCTTATTTTTGATTACAATTACGGTAAAAAAATCTGAAACTTTTTATTCCCGGGGTTATGATTGAGCTTCACAAATTAAAAGATGATGAATTCTCGGAAGAGATCGAAGAAAAGATGGAAGATATGCTTCTCGCACACGAAAGCGTCTCGTATGATAGGAAAGAAGATGCATCGTTTGATCTGCCTTACATCAAGGAGGGTAAAACCATTGTGAATACACCTGGTAAAATTGAAAGTTATCTTAGAGAGCTTGAATCCGAACTGAAACTCCAACGTTCAATATCGGGTGACGGTTGTTATATCGATCCCAGGACCGGCAAGGTCTGTTGAGGGCTCATAATTTCTTGCACAACCCTCCGGTTTGATTCCTTGTCTTTTCCAAAAACCAGCCGGAGGGTATTTGGGGCTTGCCATTCCTAACCCGGGATTGAAACCACAAGAAAGGATTATCTCAAAAACAACGCATTTGCAACAAACAGCTTGCCGTTTTCCCAGAAACCACGGAAGAGCGGGTTTTCGATCATATAAATCACCGAGCCCTGTCCGGCTGATTCATACCCGATGGCAAGCGTGTGTTCAAGTTTATCTTTTGCCTTATCCCCGATAAATCCGCTGACATGAGCATCCGGTTCAGCCACCCCCACGTTCCAGCCGTTCTCCAGGTAATTGTAAGCATCCGTATTTAGTTTCAGCGAATGGTAGGTATCGCCGTATCCAAATCCCAGCGGGTGGGTATTATCGAGCGTGATTTTGTAAACGGATCCGGCCGTTGTGTTGCGTATCGCCTCCCGCTCCCGCTGATTCCATTGCCCAAGCTTCTCTTCCGGATTTTCATTCTCTTCTTCTTTCCCCTCTTTTCTTTCCAGCGAAAAACCATCCTTGCCGGCAATAAAGCTGTTAGCATTGCCAAATAAAATCAACCTGCCGCCGCTTCTGACCCACTCTCTCAGTTTTTTCAGCTCATTTTCATCAAATACGGAGCCGTATGAACCGGATGGCAAAATCAGCGTGTTAAAATCAGATAAATCAATGCTGCCCGTCCTGTCGCTGTGCACAAGTGTAACAGGATACTTGAGCTGCCGGTCAAAAAAGTGCCAGATTTCACCCACATTCAGAGATGAGGTTCCCTCCCCTGCCAGGAGAGCCACTTTCGGTGCATCAATAAACTTCACATTTCCCGAGCCTAAATCCGAACCGGAACTGACAAATCCCGTCTGCACGGCGTGAATATTCCTTTTATGAGCCTCAGCCGATGTACGTACAATTTCATCAAATTTTTCATCCAAATGAGAATTGTGAGCTCTCGGAATGACCAGTGTGCCGGCATCATAACTTTGTCCCTCAATTTGAAAAGGCACGGCAGAATAACGGCTTTTCACCCCTTTCTGAGTGATTTCAGCGAGGAAAGAGGCATCATCCATGCTCTTCCACCTTACAACATAGGCATACGGATCCCCGCTGTCGCCCGTAACCCTGAACTCCCTGAAATCTTCCGCCGAAACAGTTTCTTCCGGGTTGATTCTCTCCTGAACAGCAAACCCTGAAAGCCCATAACGGTAGTGGGTTTCCCAGGCGGTGATGTCGTAGGTTACCGAATCAGCCAGTTCGGGGTCAGGCTCAAACAGAACCCTTACCAGTTGCGACTGCGGCTGATATGCACTTACAACAACATCACCTTCCGATATGGTGACCCTTCCGGTTTCTCCTGTTTCATAATTGAATCCGTTCACTGTACTTCTTCCGTCTGCCCGGCCAAAATGAATATTCTGGCTGTCAAGAAAATCCAATAACCCGGCAATTTTATCGGGATTGTTATCCGCTTTAATCACAAAGCTTTTATACCTGCTTTCGGGATTGTTTACGGCACGTTTAAAATGGTTTGCAAATTCCGAAACAACACGATCTGCCTGCTGCGATGTGATCTCAATGGTTGAGAGGCCGGTAGTGAAGTGATGTGTAAGGCGGTCTTTCAATGTAAGCGTATCGCCAGCCTCGGTTTCAATTCCCAGGCCCGCAAAACCGTGCCCGGCCTGCTCGTATGTCATGCCGATGGCACCGTTAAAGGTCGGCCAGGTATCCCCGTAGCTCGGGTAAAAAAGATCGAAAACTTCCCTTGTAAAATAGAGCCACCCTTCGCGGTCAAAATATTTTGTGTGATTTTTGCCGATGGCTGTTTGAAATTCACGCTGCCAGCCTGTAATGGCTTTGTGAAACGGCTCGGCAGCCGGTGCAAAATAATAGGGCGAATTATAGCCCTGTTCATGAAAATCGACATGAACGTGCGGCATCCACTGCTGATAGATTTCCCCGCGCTGCTGCGATTCAATTTGGGTCTGCCATGCCCAGTCGCGGTTCAGATCAAAATAGTAGTGGTTGGCCCTGCCGCCCGGCCATGGCTCGTGATGCTCTCTTGCATTTCCGCTTGCATTCAATTCGGTCCCCATCATCTGGTTGTACCAGTTCACGTAGCGGTCACGACCATCGGGGTTTACCATCGGGTCCATAATTACAACCGTATTCTCAAGCCACTGTTTTGCCTGCCGGTTATCCGGGCCCGCAAGTTCGTAGAGGGTTCGCATGGCAGCCTCACTGCCCGAAGATTCATTCCCGTGGATATTGTAACTCAGCCATACAATTGCCTTCCGGTTCGGAGTCGGTTCTCCCGGCTCAAGACCGGTTAATTTCAGGTTATTTGTACGTATTTCATCAATATCATTATGATTTGCCGGCGTTGTGACAATCACATACACCAATTCCCTATTCTCATAGGTTTCGCCGTATTGATCGAACGAGACCCAATCCGAGTTTTCCGCCAATTGGTTAAAATATCCAATTACACGGTGATGAGGCGTAAACCGGTCGCCCAATTCGTAGCCAAGATATTCGGCAGGCGACAAAACCTGGGCAAACAGCCCGTTTGCATGTGTTAAAAGAATTAAAAAACAGAAAACCGGAAGCAGCTTGTTTTTGAACATGATCAATATTGTGTTTTTAAATTTTCCCTGATGAAGATACGTCTACAGGAAATAATTAAAAAATTGAAAGGCGGAATCATCGGATGACTGAGGTTGAGATTACACCATAAGCTTCGCGCGAATGAGTCATCCGATGATTGACCGGTCTTTTTAAAAGACCTCTCCAGCATGCGCGGTGCTTTTCAGCGTTTCTGACAGCGTCGGAGCCAGTGACGGTGAGTTCCGGAAGCTGTTGCTTGATTCCCTGCTTGAGTTCTCAACGCTGACAGATCCGGTTGGTGCTGTCAGTTTGAGGACACTGACCCTTCAACTAATAATTTGTTATTTTTATACACAATCGAAAGCAATTAAGCAGCTACTCTTCTGCGAAACTCAGCGCATTACTCAGCGGAAATCTGCGAGAAACAGAACTGAGATTCCCATTAAACAAGAGAAATATTATTATGCGAAACTTCTTAAATTCTCAAGCCTAACTCACTTCAGTGATCGTTGTGGTTAATCACAAAAAAATAATTGATCTATATATTGCTTTAAGGATCAATTAATTCAACAAATCTGACAGCGGGTTCCGGATAAAGCTGTGTTGTAAGTAGATCTCCGTCTGAATTCACTATAATTGAAAATATTGCTATTTTTCTTTTTTCATCTGAAAAAGCTGAATAAGAATGCCA
>CAYPZI010000073.1:0-10044 GCA_964415185.1 uncultured Balneolaceae bacterium
CCTCTCGGCCGGGTTGCTCTGCTGCCTGTTTATATTCAAATATGTCCTGCATGAATTGAGCTACGACCGGTTTCATAAGGATGCGGATCGGATTTACAGGCTGGAGATTGAACAATTTACCGAAGACGGAGTATCCAACCGGTATGCAATGCACTCGGTGGACTGGCTCGATATGTATCCTGAAGTTGAGCTTGAAACACAATTTCTGAGATTTTTCGATGACTTGAATGTCGAAGCGAATGGCAAACAGTTTGTTGAGAACAGATTAATTATTTCAGACAGCACCTTTTTCCAACTTTTTACTTTCGAGCTTGTGGAAGGAAATCCGCAAACCGCTCTTTTGGATCCGAACAGTATTGTCATCAGCCGATCAATTGCCAGAAAATATTTTAGCAGGACAAATGTTACCGGAGAAACTCTGCTCTTTCGGGTTAGTGGCGACGATCGGGAAGTCCCTCTTACGATTAAGGGGGTCGTCGAAGACGCGCCTTCCAACTCTCATATTGCGTATGATTTTATTGGCTCCATCGATGTTTGGGAGGAGTTGACGGGAAGGCAAATTCCTAATAACAGGTATAGTTACTTTAAAATTCACGGAAATGTCGACGTTAGCGAGCTGGAAAAGAAAATCAGTGAACAAAATGAGGAACAATTTAAACAACTTTATCCCGACTTTGCTATTACAAACCGGTCATACCTTCGGCCGATGAGAGACATTCACCTTCACTCATCGGCACTTTTGGAATTATCAGCCAACAGTAACGCTGCCTATGTGCATCTGTTTGCCATTATTGCCGTCATTATATTGGGAATTGCCTGCATCAACTTTGCCATTCTTGCAGCCGCACGTGCGGCCAAACGGGCCCGGGAAGCAGGCATGAGAAAAGTCTTTGGGGCTGATAAAAGTAGTTTGGTCTCCACTGTTCTGGCGGAAAGTTTGCTGCTGGCATTTTCCGGCATGATCCTGGCTCTTTTATTTGCCTGGTTTTTGTTACCTCATTTCAACCTGCTTGCCGGAAAAAACTTTACATTTGCCGGACTTTTTTCACCCTCGTTTCTTTTATTGATGGCCGGGGTTACGGTTGTAACGGGGGTTGCTTCCGGATTCTATCCGGCCTTACTCCTGGCCGGTAACCACGCAAAAACCCTGCTGCATAAAAACATTGTCAAGGGCTCCCGGCGAGGACTGCTTTGGAAGGGTATGGTGGTTATTCAGATTGCCATATCGGTGGGCCTGATTAGCGCTACGTATATCATACACAAACAAATTGATTTCATTTTTACACAGGATCCGGGTTTTGATAAAGAGCAAATCATCACGTTTACAGGTATTTACGAAAAACAAAAACAGACTTTTATGGATCTGCTCAGTCGTCATCCTAACATTCATTACGTTACCGCCTCGATGGACACACCCGGTAGTAGTAAAACACTAATTTCAACTTATGTTGAGGCAGAAGGTAAATCAGGCTCCCTGACTTTTGATATCAGTGCTGTGGATCATCACTTTTTTGATACCTACGGCATTCCGGTAATTGAGGGGCGGAATTTTTTCGAACAACTTGCTTCGGATTCAACCCAGGCTTTTATCCTCAATGAGACCGCTGTGGAAGCCCTTGGGTGGGCGGATCCGTTAGGTAAAAATATAAAAATAAATGCGTGGGGAAGAGAAGGCTATGTAATCGGGGTCGTAAAAGACTTCCACTTTGCCTCTTTTCATAATCAAATTGCGCCGACGGTTTTTATCTATGAACAAAATTGGGGTGGAATTTCTGCCAAAATTCGATCAACTCGAACCCTGCCAACGACCCTCACCGATATTGAAAAGATATGGAACGAGCTACTTCCGGGCATCCCTTTCCGGTACGAGTTTGTGGATGAACAGTTAGCAGCAGTGTATGAAACCGAAGAGCGGGCACAATCGCTGTTTTTCAGTTTTTCCGTGCTTGCCGTCATCATCGCCGTTTTGGGGCTGTTCAGTTTTACCTCCTACACAATCAGGCAAAAAACCAAGGAGATCGGGATCCGGAAAGTGCTCGGGGCCACGCTCTATGACATCCTGAAACTTTTTTACTCCGGCTACGCCAAACTGTTGTTGATCGCCGTCCTGATTGCCATCCCGGCCGGATACCTATGGATGACAAACTGGCTGGAGAACTTCGCCTACCGGACGGAGATTGGTTTCGAAGCGTTTGTTATTCCCGTGGTGCTTGCAATTCTCATCATACTTCTTTCGGTCAGCCGGCAGGTTGTAAAAGGTGCCCTGCAAAACCCTGCAGAGGTTATACGTGCAGAGTAGTATTCAAAAACACCGTGTAACTCTGTGGTAAACACTGTGCGACACTGCGGTTAAAGACTGCACGATTAACGGACGTATAAATAGCCCGTTCTGGGCTTGGTTGTTTAAATACTTCTTGTGCCGTTTTTAAACCACAGAGTAACACAGTGTGATGCACGGAGTTTTGCAGTGTTTATATTCTCTTGGCGTTACACCGGGCTCTTGGCGGTTCCAAAGAGTGAGGGCGCAAGAAAGTAACCGCAGCGGGCGCAGTGTCTCGCAGAGGGAATGCAGGCTTTGTAACTGAATGCTTTATAACAAAAAATCTGCGGTATTAGCGCGATCTGCAAGAGACAACCTCATAGGCTAAGGGGTTCAATTCGAAAAGCTATCCCCAAACAACCAATAGCAATAGAAGATAACATTTGACTTAAAACAATTGATTTTTATCTGTTTTTTTGTTTAATACCATTAGAGATGGAATAGAAAGTTCCCACACGCAACCAACACCGGAGAGGACCATGATTCGATTTTTGTGGATACTGCCACTATTTGTTGCCGCCAGCGCCGCGGCCCAGCCGCAAAACGCAGAAGATCTGCTGCGCCGCGGGCTGGAGCTGGAGCGGCAAGGCGCCCCCGGGGCGACGCTTGAGCTCTGGCAGCAGGCCACAGCCGAACCGGACGTACCATCGCTTGCCATTGCAACGGAGTTCCTGCGTATTGCAACAGAACATAAGCTCAGGGACTATTACCGGCCTGCTTCCGATGCGTTTTACCGGGTATTGACTGCCGATGACGAAGAAAGCGTTACTGCTAATAAAGAAGCTCTCTCGGCTGAACTGGTGCGCACCGGCTACCTTCTTGATAACAGACAGGTAAAATCGTGGGAAAAACTACTTGAAAAGAACGATCCGCTGCTTCTGGAAGAACTGCGTCTTTTTTGGGAGCAAAAGGACATAAACCCCGGCAGCAGTTACAATGAACGCCTGCTTGAACACTGGGAACGCATTGCCCACGCCCGCAAACATTATTTTTCTGAGTCTGACGGTGAAATTGATGACCGCGGCAGAATATACGTACGCTATGGCCAGCCGGATAAAATATCAGAAGGCCAGCTGCATCTCTCTCCGGCTGAAGTCACTTTTACCGTAAATCAGTTTTTTGTTTCGGCTACCCGTGTGGCCCGATCCGGAATTGATAACAAACTCAGGGCATTTATAAAATCGCTCGAGAATGCTACTATGAATTATCACTGGAGCTCTGATAAATATTATGAGATTTGGGTGTATGACAGGCCGAATTCTGAAATGGAAAATAACCTGATCCGGATTTTTGGCACCAAATCCGAGGGCAAGTTTACCGAACTTGGGGCTATCGATGAGATGATACCCTCACGGGCTTTCAGTATGTCAAACAGGCATTCATTTACAAATATTCAGACTCCCTCTGATAAAGCAAATGTCCATGAAGATTTAATTGTTAATTTTGATCTGACGCCCGGAATGGTTATGCAATTCCATTACTATCAGCAGTTAAACAAGGTGGATAATTACTTCGGATATGTTTTTGATCAGGTCGACAAAGAGTTGCATACCATCAACAACGACAATACCTCATCATTAAAACACCAGGGTGGACGACTAAAACAGAAAAATCTTCACGAATTAAAACGGCTGCAAAACTCGGCTCCCGCCAACGTCTCAACCGATGAAAAAGCCCTTCCTTCCATCCCCTTTGAGGTATTCCAATACCGCTTTTTGGATGCCGACAACCAGCCGGTCTTCGTCACCTTCCTGGAGAGCAGCCCGGTCAACGTGGTGACTGCGGACCTGTCGTATAACCAGGACAAGATGACTTCCGGCAGGCAAATTGAAGAGAGAAATCATCTGCTCGAATACTACAAATTGACTCACGGCGTGCAGCTACGAGATGAGCGGTGGCAATTACTCAGTCATAATCGCATGGCCGGGCCTATAATTATGGACCACGTTGAAAATACTCCCGGTAATTCGCTGTTTATCATACCTTATGTTTCCGGAGAGCATACCCAGGTATTTTACGCCGAGCTTGAAAACCTTCATCCCGAATCGGAGCCCAAGACGGAAACGGTGTTTGCGCCGGAGCTGCGGGGACTTGGCAGATTGGAACTCAGCCAGCCTGAGCCTCTGATATTGAATGAGAATACCCTGATGGTCAGCGACCTGGTGATCGGTTATCAAAAAAGTGAGCCATCGCAGGAGACCTACTTTGATTTTGTAGTATCGAACCAAAGGCAGATCCCGGAAGGCGAAAACCTGGTGGTGCACTTCGAAGCCTACCGGCTCGAGAGCGATGAGGGCGGTATCGCCCGCTTTGAAGTGGATTACGAGATTCGTCCGCAGGGCGGGCTGCTGGGCTGGACGAAAAAAGATTTGGATGAATTTGACATCACCCTTGGCTTTGAAACCGACAGCGACCGCTTTGCCGAAAGCCTGGAGATCGAGGCGGCCGGGCTGCTGGCCGGCAAGTACGAGCTGGCGTGGACCGTGTGCGACCTGCAAAACGGGCAAAGCCACGAGCAGCAGATCCGGTTCGAGGTGACGGAAACGGGTTAATTGCAGTTTACGGAATACATGTAAGATTCATCACGAATGTGATCGGGACTGGTTGTGAATAAATACGATGAGCTTAAGTCTGGCCCAGTGTCATCCCGGTATTAGGCTTGATAGAATTGGCAGCTGTTTTGAAAATCATTGTTAAACAATATTGAACACTTGAATTATTTTAAAACCACATATTCGAATATAACTCTGTTATATTTTGTGATGCACTCTTAAAAAAATCTTGTCATCGGCCAGTACGTCTGATCGGTGTTCAAATTCAGGAATTAAATTAAGTATACAAATTCGGGAGTCGAATTAGGTACACACATTACGTACAATTTTTTATTGTTTCTTTGACCAGAGGGTTTTTATTTGTAAGCAGAGCTTTAAAAGGCGTAACCCGAAAAGCCTTGGAAAGAGTAGGGACTAAACAACACCAAAGGTGGATACCATGAAAGAAGAAAAAAAGAAAAGGCTAAACCTGGACGAACTAAAAGTACAAAGTTTTGTGACTTCTCTTCCAGAAACCAAATTCAATACGATTAAGGGTGGGGATGATTGTGAAAGTCTTGATCCGAATATTTGTGAATGTGAAAATGAAAGTTGCGACGGGGGAACAGGAGGAGGAGCACCTGCAACTTTTTTACCTGCAACTTGTGGAGTTGGATGTTGAATTTATGACGTATATTTGCAACAATCTGAGTAGGTGAAATATTATTTTTGCCACTGTTTCCGTTCCACATATTTGATTGGTCCCAGAGGAGGGTTTAAAACATATGAAGATAATTAAATTAAGTACTTATTTATTTATTTATCTTTTAATGAATACTTCAAGCATTTTTTCTCAAAACAATAAAATTTCCGGAGTAGTTATAGAGAGTAAAAACAACGAACCAATCACGGGAGCTCATGTGTTTTTTGATAACACTACTATTGGAACGATAACTGATGAATCGGGAAAATTCAGCCTCAGTGGTATCCAGCCGGGTATATATAAATTAGTCATTACCTATGTGGGTTATATAACCTTTGAAAAGGTGTTATCAATTCCCATGCAAGGCTCAGATTATTTAAGTGTAAAATTGGAGCAAGATCAGTTGCAATTAGAGAGAATTGAAGTCAAAAGTGAAGTCCCACGGGAATGGCTTAGAAACCTTAAAAAATTTGAAGCCCTTTTCCTGGGTGATACCTCTAATGCCTTACAGACTGAAATCGAGAACCCGCATGTGCTTGAATTCACAAACGAGGGAACTCTGTTTAAAGCTACTGCCGGGGAACCACTGCTCATCTATAATCACGCTCTCGGTTACGAAATTACCTATTTTCTAAAAGAGTTTGTTTTTGAAAACAATACTATTAAAATTAAGGCTGCCGCAAGATATAAAGAAATGGCAACTGATGATTCTTCGGAACTTGAGATATGGGCAAGAGAAAGAAAACGGTCTTATTTTGGATCATTTAAGCATTTTATTAACTCACTACAGGAAGGGGCTGTTCATGCAGAAGGTTTCAGGCTTTATTATCAAACAAATAGAAAGATTATTACAAATAGTCCCGGAACAAGGCGAGTGGATTGGCCTCAATATCTGATATCCAAAAGTGAGGACAATGAAAATGTGATTGTCTTACAAACAGATAATAAAAATTTTCCTTATTTAAGAGTTGACTATCTGGAAGAATCACCAGAAAAACGAATCAAAGAAAAATACAGGCTTCGCTCCAATTTAACTTATCAATCATCTTTTATCTATTTTCCAAATGAAAAAGCTGTTATAGACTTATACACGACAAACTCAAAAGATCCATATGTACCTTTGTTATACGGATACTGGGGATGGACAAGCAGAATTCCCGATCTTTTACCTCAGGATTTTTCAATAGAAGGTTATGAGCATTCAACAATAAAATGAGTAAAAGAAGATATCAAAACAATAATAACGATATTGCAAAGAGCAGATCTGTTCCATCATTTTTATTTCTTTTTATGCTCATCTCGCTTTTTTTTATTTCAATGCCTGCTACTTACGCACAACAAGTTACGGGTACAATTCAGGGCAGGCTTCTTGATGCTGCTGATAAAAAACCTTTACCTTCAGCAAATATTTATCTTTCAAATACGACTTTTGGAGCAACAAGCAGCACCGGCGGATCATTTGAAATAAAAAATATACCCCCGGGCAATTACACGCTTGTATTTCGATTTATAGGTTACAATCAATATTCCATGCCTGTGGAAATAAGGGAAGATGATGTTTTGAATGTCGGTACAGTAAGTATTGAACCTGATCTTGTCCAACTGGAGGATCTTAGTGTTAAAGGCAGGCGGTCAAAGGAGTGGGAGAGAAATCTGAAAGATTTTGAAACAGCGTTTTTGGGCAGTTCCAGTAATGCTGAAAAGACAGAAATCAAAAACCCTGAGATTATTAATTTTTCGAAGGATCCGGATACCAATAATCTGGTAGCAGATGCAGCAGATGAGCTGCGAATTGTTAACGAGGCACTGGGTTATGAAATCTTTATTACCCTTTCCTTTTTTTCCTGGAGCATTCGGAATGATGCCGGACGTTATTTTTACACTGCAAGATTTGAAGAACTTGAACCCGCAAATGAAAAACAACGTGTATTGTGGCATGAAAAAAGAGAGATTACGTATATTGGATCATTCCGGCATTTTCTGAAATCATTGGCAGAAGGTGAGACAGATAATACATTTCATTATACAAATGGTTACATAGAACCTGTAGAAGAGCTCGCTGCCGCAGAAGGTGAACCGGATTTGATTAAAAAATTGTTTACCCGTCTGATTCAGGCTGAAAATGATGAACTGGAATTCAGGATTATTCGTCACCGTACAGATAGCCCTTTAAAAATCAGGTACAGAGGGGCAAGACGGTATGAATCTGAAATTGAACCCAAACATGACGATTACCTTTATATTGACAGGTTTGGCAATTTATTAAACCCCGAAAACATCATTTTTTCAGGTTTTTGGAGCAACTACCGTATGGCGGATTTTTTACCGTATAATTACGTGCCGGAAGATCAATAAATGATTTAATCTCTCTTTGCGATTTCAGAAAGTAAGGGCGCAAAGAGTGGGTAACCGCAACGGGCGCAGTATCGCGCGGGGGTAATGCAGGTTTTTAGCAATATATTGCAAGCCATAAAAAAATCTGCGCAATCAGCGTAATCTGCGGGAGCATTATTCGAAAAATCTCCCACTTCACAGCTTATAAATTGTAAAGGTAGCAATAATAAAACTTTAGACCTGCAGTTACCTTAACCAATCGGTTATACGAAAATCATATCCGGCATACTCAAACAGGTTGGCACATCAATCCTTCCCGGCTCTTGCGTATAAGGATGCATTTCGAACTCCCTTACACCTCCATACCGGCTATGTTTACTATCCATTTGAAATAAGGATATCCGAAGGTTTGGCGGCCGTTTCTACTCCAGCTTTTGATACCTGAATTCCGATCCTTCTTCCGTGTTATGCAACGAATATAAACCGCCACTCCCGTCAGGAGTAAACATTTCCGGGTAATGGTCAAGTTCATAGGCACTCACAAGGTTCAGGTTCCAGTCGAATTTGTGTACTTTATTTCCACGCGGGTGCTCACTTTCTGCATTCATGATGCCCGAATAAAGTGCATAGATAAATTGATCATCCTTGTCTGCCCACATGTAAGCGTATTTTCCGCCGTTATCAACCGGCCAGGGTGTCCCGTTGCTAACTTCAATCCGTTTCTTTGGCACAGGAAACACTTTGCCTTGAACTCTTTTTAACAATGCACCCTCCGAATTGTATTTTTCGATAAAATCCGCACTTAATGAAAAAAGATAGACCAGGTTTTGCTCAGGATGGGTGATGGAAAATGAGTACCAGGAAATTCCAAGATGCCGGGGAATAAACTCCTCATTAAACGCAAGCTGCTTCCCATATTGTCCCTTTAACTCTCCCTGTTGATCGTAGATGTGAAAACGATCGTTAAACAGAATACCTGCGGCAACATAATTTCCGTCGGGCAAAGCATTCATGGAAATCGGCAACAAACAACAAATCCCCGATCATCCGCATTTTCCGGGGTTGAAAAATCTGTTCGAACGTAAAAATGCGTTCGGTTTCTATCGGGGTATATTCAATTTCCGTATCAAAAAACGCCAAGTCTTCTCCTTGTTTATTTGTACAGAAAGCAACAAGCATAATTGCGATAAAAAACAGTAAGGATGATTTGTAAGTCATGATTAAAGAATAATTTGTCATTCATTTATTTTTTTGTAGAATTTCAATTGCTTTTTCCAGGAATTCATCTTTGCCCTCACGCACTCCCTGAATCGTTTTTTGTACTGGGATTGTTGGCTGAATGCCAATCAAATGATGTTGCGAACCATCGTGCTTCAGAACTCTTACTCCTGTCCATCTAAAGCTGTATCCATTTGGCAAATATATTGAAATCACACCTCCATTTGTACCGGCCGTAGGTTGGCCGACAATCTCTCCCAATTGATAGTGCTCAACAAAACTCATAACCGATTCGGCGTTACTGATTGCACGGGCATCTGTTATAAAAACAACTTCGCCCTGAATTTTTGGTTCTGCCGTTTTCAGATGCCAACCAAGTTTTTCATAACCAACCACGTTATTTTGATCCGGGTAGATAATTTTAGGCATTTGCAGCCACTGCCCGGACGTATCCGGTTCCGTAATTAAATAACGCAGAACATTCTGATTTGAATTCGGATATCCTCTCAGATCAAAAATAACAGCGGTTGCAGAAGAAATTTCATCTATTTTTTTTCTGATTTGAGACATGGAAGCCCGGTCAAGATCCACATAATAAATATCATTCTTCAGCCGGGTTATTTCTGGCAGGTTTTGTTTTTCGAAAAAACTTCGATCCTTTCTTTGGCCTTTACGTGAAGCTTTCATTTCAATGCTGTCTCCATCCCTCTCTAAAAGCAGTGTTGACGAGGAACCAAAATCTCCGGCTGCAAAACGTTGCAAGGAACGATATCTTTTGTACTGACCCGATCCGGATATCAGCTCCATTTGTGACCTCAACATATCCTCCGATGGAATTCCATCAACGGAACGAATGATATCACCGGGTTTGATCTCATTATCCTCAGAAAAAATGACCACTACACTCTCTTCAATCCAATCCACATGAAATGGAAACC
>CAYPZI010000073.1:10054-13715 GCA_964415185.1 uncultured Balneolaceae bacterium
TTGGCCTGTGAATTTGGTGTTTTGGATACATAGATGTGTCCGTCACGCAACGAAGCCAGCATTTTTTCAAAAATGAAATCAAACCTTTCTCCTGTCTCATCTGACAATATTTTCTGCAGTGATATTCTTTGCTGTTGTTCCCAGTTGGTATCGATTACATCAAAATAGGGATAAAAGTGTTGTAGCTCGTTCCACGCTATGATCATGGAAGCCAGACTTACATTTTGATTTTTGTTGCTGCCGTAGTTCACACTCTTGAAAGTCGTTTTCAGGCTTTCAAAATTCACTACAGGAGATTCAGGTAGTGTATTTTCTCCGTCATGAAAAACGGCCAGCGGAATCACTGCCCACAGGCTATCCATAAGTTTCGTTATGAATACCTCTCCGATTCCGGGATATTCCTGAAAAAGTTTTGGCGGTGATTCGATCAAAAATGATTCTTTTTTTGCGTTTGATTCATCAGTTTTATAACCCGATTCAAAATATCCAATCTTCTGAATATCCCATCCTGCCGGTTTATCGTAGGGGCCTTTTTTAAATCCTGAATTTTGAATTACTGCTAAATCCCATTCTCCATTCTCTTTTTTTGCTTTCAGATTTATGTCATCAATCCGGAGCATTCCGGTGCCTTTCATGAAGACACCTATTGTAACATTATGAGCTGATTCTCCTATTTTTGTCTCTATCTGCCAGGTGTCCTTGCCTGTATCATCAGATCCTCTGTGTCCATTATTTATAATCACAGATTCTTTTTTTTCATCATCTATGAAGATATACAATTCCAAATAGCTGCCCGGACTCTGATTCTCAAACAAGAGAGTTGCTTTTAGTAAAACCTCCTTGCCTCTTAGTTTTGATACATCAATTTGCTGCGTAAGGAAAAAGCTTTTATTCCAGGCTGTTGCCGGATGATTGACACGGCCGCTGCAGCAGCCATTATTATTTACGTCTCTGTCCAGGCCCAGGTGCTGCCACGCCACCGTTGTTAGTCCGGTTGTATCCCGATCCAGGTTTTTTAGGTACGATTTTATAAAATCATCATTTCGTGGTTTGTTTAATGAAAACTCAATAGACGGAGCAATTGGTTTGAACAGTTCTTCTAAAACGGCCTTTAACTCATCTTTTGATGGAACGAACCTGATTCTTTCAACTCCATAAACAGCAAAGTCATCCCAATCAAGTGAATATGCTTCATCAGAAGGATGAAAGTATTTTACATAACCATATACCTTTGAAAATGCCTCAAGGTTTTCAGTTTCCTGGCTAATACGGCAGATTTCATCCTGAATACCATATAGTTTGTATGCGTTTAAGAGAAGAAAAAGTATTACACATACAGAGAACTTCATATGTAAATATTGATTAGACTTTTATTGGTTCCGTGCAAAAATCACCACAACTGTACTGACATGATCCATCAGAGGGAACATCACAACTTCCTGTAATTATACAGCAAAATGGAGTAAATATTGTCTGATCGCCACCTTTTATTTCAGCTGTTTCTCCTTCTGAAATATAATCTCTTCATCCGCAAGATGATCAGCGGCGTAATTTTGGGCTGCATGGATATCTTCAATTTCAAGATGCGGATGATCTTTAAGAATTTGTTCGGGAACTAAACCTGCATGACCCAAATCAGTCATCCGGCCTTTTGTATTTCAAAACTCTGCGAAACACAGCGCACAGCTCTGCGAACATCAGCGAGAAAAAAAGATCCGGGTTTGTGGTTCTCGCAGAGTTCCGCTAATGAAACGCAGATTTTCGCTGATGAAATAGAATATATCTATTCCGGATAAACGATCGTAAAATATCAGTTGAGGGATATACAATTAGCTTGATATTAAAGGGAATACAACCATTCAATAGCTTGCTCTACAACTTCTGAGGGTTCTTCAATAAATACATCTGGTAATACTGAATCACCATACAATTTTTTTTTCTTGTCAGCCATGGTGGATACAGTTAATATGAGCATTCCACCACTTTGCATTTGCGTACCATAATTTGCAGTAGAAAGTCCACAAGTTGGAGAGCCAAAGAATTTCGTATTAGGCCTTTTTTTGAACGATATAGCTACTGCTTCACCGGCACTTCTTACAGTATTGTCAATCAGGACGGCGACATTGGGTAACTTATCAGATAACTTATACATCGGTTCTGAAAGTTTATGAATTGGTTCGCCATCAATCAAAAATGCATTATTTTTTATTTCATGCACCACTTCATTGCCATTTGGATCAATGAAATACCCGGTAATACCTTCTTCTAAAATCGAGCTGATGCCCGCAAGCATGGGAGCCATATTTCCACCTGTATTACCACGCAAATCTATTATCCAGCCAATGATTTCTTCGTTGTCTTGTTTTTCAATTTTTTTCTGCAAACTTGCAGAATACACGGCAGTCTCAGAACCCGTTCCATTCACAGACCCAACTTTTAGATAGCCAATATGATCAGGAATGTCCGGGATATCAGGGTGCGGAGCCGTACAAGATCGGGTATTCCCTCTTATCGTATTTCCATAAGATGTACGATACATACTATGATTATCATTCAGTAACTCAAGAGCTTTTCTAATAGCAAGCAATGTACCTTGTTCATATCCGTAAAAAGAATTGGAATCGGAAGCAGAGCTGTTGGCCACACTAAAGACCTGATTCCGAAAGTCATCCCAATCAATAGACTCCCTGTTGATAGATTCAGCTTCCATTTTGTCAATGATCTCGTTAAGAAGCTCTTCGGAGGTAAAGGTTCCTCTAAATTCAGATTGTTTCGAGGTGCAGCTAACTATCAACATTATGATACCAAAGGATAGAATTTTCACAAATACAGTTGGTTTATTGAACCTGTAGACAAGTTCACCAAAATCCTTGTCTTCAGTAATAAGAATTCTTTTTTCTTTAAATGTATTCAACAGAATTTCTGAATTAGGTATACCCGGGATTTCATTTTGGTAATTTTGAATAAAGCATGTGTTGCGGTTACAAATCACACGATCATTGAACAATGCGTGTAATCATTCATGGCCTGCGAACATCAGCGAGAAAAAAGATCCGGGTTTGTGGTTCTCGCAGAGTTCCGCCAATGAAGCGCTGATTTTCGCTGATATTTTATTTGTCGGTTGAATCTACTTCAAACTCTACAGTCTGTACTGCTTCCTGCGCGCTCAGCAGATCCTGCACCGTCCAGTGCAGGGTGTATTTACCCGGCTCCAGGCTCAGCTCTTCAAACTCCAGGCTTTCGGCAAAGCGCCCGGCCCTCGGCTCGAAGGAAAGGGTGCCGCTCAGGTTATCCCTGTTTGCCAGCAGGCGGCCAAAAAAGCCTTGCTTAGGCTCAATTTCATAACGGACTTCAAAGTTTGCAAATCCCTGCCCGTCCGTCTGCAGGCGATAGGCCTCAAAGTGAACCACCAGGTTTTCTCCTTCGGGAATGGTTCTCTCATGGCTGACAATAAAGGGAAACCTCAGACCGGATTCAGACTGATTCATCCGCCCGTAGCCCAAAAGAAGGTCGCCAAGGATTGGCCCGTCACCTGACAGATCCATCGGCACGGGCTGCGGGACGGACAGACGCCCCAGCCCCCGAAGCTCGTCCGGGAAGACCGACTTCTGCGGCGGACTCGTCTCCGGATGGGTGTTTTCCAGCGTTACGTAAAAGTGCT
>CAYPZI010000074.1:0-13703 GCA_964415185.1 uncultured Balneolaceae bacterium
TGCCAAATAGCGTTCTGAAAAAATCAAACTCATTCGATAAGGCGTATTTAAGAAGCTATCAAGCTTGTCAAGTTTTTTAGATTTTACTGACTTAGCCCGATCAAGATCCGGAACTTTCTGACTAAGTAATTTATTCGGTAAAATGTGTAAAATTAGAACTATTATCAGGAACAACCTTACCAAGAATTTAAATATGTTCATTTTATAATTTATACTGAGTGATTATTTTTAAAATTTAATGATTTAATTTATATAAAGAAAAACAGCCATAACCTTAAACATGAACTTTCTTAATCAATGACCAACCAGAAAGTAGCCAATTTACTCCGTCAGGTTTATGAACTGATGCAGCTTGCGGGTGAGAATCGATTCCGCGCCATTGCCTTCGACCGGGCAGCTCAAACCATCGAGGGACTGAATGATGATATCAACCATTATATTGAAAATGAAACCCTGACAGACATCAAGGGCATTGGGAAATCGATTGCAGAAGATATCACAGCGTATGTCGAAACCGGCACCATGCCGGTTCTCGAAGACCTGAAGAAAAGAGTTCCGAAAGGCCTGATAGAGTGGCTCGATATTTCCGGGCTTGGGCCAAAGAACATTGTCAAAATCCATCAAAAACTGGGGATCACTGAAATTAACGAGTTGAAAGAAGCCTGTCAAAGCGGAGTGGTGGCAGATCTGCCCGGCCTTGGTGAAAAATCGGCTCAAAAAATCCTTAAGTCGATCGAGTGGCTGGAGCAGTTCGGCGAACGGTGCCGGCTCGACCAGGCAATGAAAATTGCAGAACCCGTTTATAATTTTTTAAAAGGCCTGGAAGGCGTGCAACAGATCAGCATTGCAGGATCACTTCGGCGCCGTAAAGAAACCATCGGTGATGTGGATATCCTGATTTCTGCTGATGATAAGCACACCGAATCCATTTTTGATGCCTTCACAAACCATGCACTGGTAACAGAGATCCTGGGCAGAGGTTCAACCAAGAGCTCAATCCGAACGGAAGAAGGCAGGCAGGTGGATTTGAGAATTGTGAAACCGGGCCAATACCCCGCTGCCCTGATGTACTTTACAGGCAGCAAAGAGCATAATGTAGTGCTCAGACAGCGGGCAAGAGACCGTAAAATGGCATTGAACGAATACGGCCTTTTTGAACTGGATAAAGAGGGAAACACCGATTTTGACAAGCCTGTCAAAACCGAAAGCGAAGCCGGGATCTACAAAAAAATGGACCTGTATTTTATCCCGCCCGAACACCGTGAAGACCGCGGAGAGTTCGAATTCTACAGTGAAAACGAAAAGATGTCGCTGGTTGAAGAAAAAGATATCCGCGGCGTGATTCATGCTCACAGCACCTGGAGCGACGGCAAATATTCCATTCGGGAAATGGCCGAAGCATCTATCGAAAAAGGTTATGAGTATCTTGGCATTACCGACCATTCAAAAAGCGCGGCCTATGCCGGGGGACTTACGGAAGATGAAGTAAGGCAGCAATGGGAAGAGATTGACAGATTAAATAAAGAGTATTCAAATAAAGATTTCAGGATTTTTAAGGGAATCGAATCCGATATTCTGAGTGACGGATCACTTGACTACCCCGACTCACTTCTTAAAGGATTTGATTTCGTGATAGCCAGTGTCCACTCAGGATTGGATATGCCTCCCGAAAAAATGCTGGGGCGCTTCAGAAAAGCTGCTGAACATCCGTCCACCCGTATTATAGGCCACCCCACCGGACGCCTCTTATTGAAGCGCGATGGAAATAATTTTGACATCAACAAACTTATCGAGTACGCTGTTGAACATAATACGGCAATCGAAATCAATGCCAATCCCCGGCGACTGGACCTGGATTGGCGGTACGGCAACAAGGCCAAAAAAGCCGGCCTGCTTACCTCATTAAACCCCGACGCCCACACAACAGACGGTATTGATGACATCCGGTACGGCGTGATGATTGCCAGAAAAGCCAAGTTTGATAAAAAACGGGTACTTTGCACCTGGCCTGCCGGCAAGCTTGAGAAGTGGTTTAAGGGATGATTCTGACATTTTCACAGTCGGAATTATTGCCGTAATCCTGCTTACCATTGGACTTTTTTTATACTATCAAGATATTCAGGCAGATGGAACGTAATCCCGAGGAGTATCGAAGGCACCATGATGATGTTAAAATTGCCGATAAGAAATAAATATCTCGACTTTACTCATATGGCTATATCCCCTTCTTAATTCCGAATATAGAATTACCTTAAACAAAAATCCGTAGAGTCCGATAAATCCGTCTATCCGTGATTCCAGTCGCAATTACTCAGATAATCACGGCACGATAGTAATCAAGGTTATCAAGCACTGCTCCTGTTCCGCGCACAACGGCCGTAAGCGGGTCTTCGGCAATATGGACGGGCAGGTCGGTAAGTTCTGTAATTCGTTTATCAAGGTTTTTTAACAGGGCGCCGCCACCGGCCAGGATAATACCGCGATCAAGAATATCGGCCGATAATTCAGGCGGCGTTTTTTCCAGGGATTTGACGATAGCCTCAACAATCAGGTTTACAGACTGTGAAATAGCTTCGCGTACATCAAAAGACGACACTTTCAGGTTTTTCGGGATTCCGTTTACGAGGTCGCGGCCTTTAATCACCATTTCAACCTCTTCATCAAGCGGTGATGCCGATCCTATTTCACATTTGATGTTTTCGGACGACCTTTCGCCAATCAAAAGGTTATGATTACGCCTGAAATAGTTGATAATATCTTCATTCAGGCGGTCGCCAGCCAGCCGTACCGATTGCGAGTGCACTATACCGGATAAGGCAATGACGGCAATTTCGGTCGTCCCGCCACCGATATCCACTATCATATGGCCTTCCGGCTCGTGAACGTTCAGCCCCACGCCGATGGCAGCCGCCATCGGTTCTTCGACAAGATATACTTCCCTCGCCCCTGCATTCTCGGCACTGTCACGCACAGCTCTTTTTTCCACATCCGTTATACCGCTCGGCACGCAAATCACCATCTGCCTTGTGGAAGAGAACCAGCGTTTCTTCACACTTTTAATCATGCCGCGAATCATATGCTCGGCAGATTCAAAATCCGCAATTACGCCATCCCGTAAAGGACGCACCGTGTGTATATCATTGTGTGTTTTCTCATGCATAAACCAGGCTTCACGGCCTATACTCAGCGGTACTCCCTTGCTGTTAAAAGCCACAATTGAGGGTTCATTAAATACAATTCCGTTCCTTTTGGAAGATATTAGCGTGTTGGCAGTTCCAAGATCAATGGCTATATCATTATAAAAAAAATCGAACAATCCCTGTTTTTTCTCTCTTCTTTGAATCTTGCCATTCCCTTTGGGTCGTGTTTTAACTGCGGCTGTTTCCATGACTGTGGGTTTTAAAAATAGTTAAGGGGATATTTAATAAATTGAAGCTTACTATAAGGATGATCTCGGCAAACGTTTGTTACAGCCTGTTCCCGAATAAACCAGAAAATTTTGAGAGCAAAAGAATTGTTATATTTAAAAAGGTGTACATCAAAAATGAATTTTATGAAACTACCACGATTCTTTAATGTATTAGTAGCTCTGCTTTTATATAGCACTGCAGGTGCTTTTGCACAAGATCAGAAAGCTTATGTTACACTTGGAGGTTTTAATGAGGTGCCACGGGTAAACACACCTGCAACAGGAGCCGCTCAAATTGAACTTGAGGGGGATTCGCTGTTTGTTAGCGGTGAATTCTCAAACCTGAAATCTCCGTACCACTCTGCCTTTATTCACTATGGTGAAAAAAGAGAAACAGGCAACAGGCTCTTCAGGCTCACACCCGAGTTATCGGAAGATCATAAAAGCGGTAGTTTTAAAAAACAAAAAAATGGATTTGCCCTTACCAAGGCACTTAAAGAGCATCTTAAAAACGGACGGCTTTATGTAAACGTTTCGTCACGAATGCATCAAACCGGTGAGATCCGCGGACAGATTCCACCTTTTAAAGAGGTTCAGTAGAGAGGCTGAAATCATATCCATATTTCCTGACAAACCATGAACAATTTATCCTTTACATGATCGAGGCATTTTCAGGCCAATTGGTTTTTGAATGGAATCAGAAGTTCTGAAACTGCAATTAATTTTTTTCCTGAACATAATCATATGGGACCACTGCCGTGCGGACTTTTAACAGGGGATCGGTTTGTGTCCACGCAAACAGAATACCATCATCCAGTTCCACAATCCGGGGGAACCCGCTTTTTCTGCCTGATGCTGTAACCCCGACAGTGACCGGATCATCAAGCGTACCATCCGGGTTCAATTTTCTCAACATTACGTAGCCCAGGTTTTCGTAACTCACCATATAACTGACATACACCGAGCCATCATCCCTCACAATCACATCATTTCTGCCAATTGTATTATCTTTCGAAATCAGAATCGGCTCCTGAAACGTCCTGCCTCCGTCGGCAGACCGTGCAAGCTGAACTTTCGGTTCATTCCCGGCCATTGTGTACCATGAGACGGCAACCCTTTCACCCTTTGATGCAATCCGGGGGCCATTTACAGGACAGCCATTGATCTCCCAGTTGTCCCCGGCAATTACAGTCGGTTCACTCCAGTTTCCGCTGCTCAGATCATAACGGCTTATGGCAATATCCCTGACCTCGTTTTCTGTCCGGTTTCTGTAAGCTGCTATGGCTCCGCCTTCTATGAGTGCCAGGCTTGTTTGACAGCAATCGCAAACCAACCCGTCAACTTCCTGTCTGTTTTCGATACGGCCGTCAGTATAAACTTCAGCCGACCTCAAGGCTATGCCTTTTCCGGGATCGCCGTATTCATCATGAGCCCGCCCTTCCGTTTTGCGTCCGTCAAGCCAGATAGCCAGCAAACGGTTTTCATCGAACGGAAGAAGTGATACAAACCCATGTTCTGTCATCGATTCATCTTCATGAAGTGTTTTCGCCTCTTGCCACCGGTTATCTTCGCCTGGAAATCCGATGATAGCGTGTGTTGCAAATCCTTCTACATCGAATTCTCTCAGCCAGTGAGCGGCCAATACGTTTGAGTTATATCCCACTACCGATGCAATGTCGGCCCAGTTCACAAAAAAATCACCCGATATTCCCGCGGTTTTAACATTAGACCATCGCCGGTTTTTATATGTCGAATAACGCAATGCAGCCAGGTTTTCGTCAATACGTAAAATCCAGCTCATGTAAACCGCTCCCGATGCATCTTTATACAGGTTCGGGTATTGCGTTCCCGAATCTGCAGGATTATTGATAACGAAATTACGGGCCGGTTGCTGCCTGATCTCGGAACAGCCTCCCAGTAGTAAAGACGTACTAAATAAAATCAGGGATGAAATAAAGATTTTCAGTTTCATATCAATTGTCAGATGGTCAATTTGAAAGGCTAAATATCCAAAAATTTCAGTTCTTAAACGTATAAAATATGTGATATCTTTCAGCGCAATCAAATTCAGGCCTTTTTCCCAGGACTCCGGCTATAATTCTTCTGCCTGGAATGCATTTAAAATTAAACTGCCGGCCCGGTATAATCATCCGGATACCATCCGGTTAATAAAACAAACTTATCATTTTCAGAATTGTTACAACTCGATCATATAACTTTACACCTCGGCGAAAGAACCCTTTTTAAGGATATTTCCGCTACAATCAATAAAGGAGAGAAAATCGGCCTTACAGGCCCGAATGGTGCGGGAAAGTCTACCCTGTTAAAAATTATTTCCGGTGATCAGAATCCCGATGAGGGAAATGTTAGTCTGAGTACAGATGCAACAGCCGGATATTTGCCCCAGGATGGAGTAGCCCCCGATCCCGGACTTACCTTGCTTGAGGAAGTTGAACATGCTTTTGATGAGATCAAAGAGCTGGAAAAACGGCTTAAACATGCCCACAAAAAATTGCAGTCATACGATCACGGCAGCAAAGAGCACAGTGAAGCACTTGAGCAATATGGAAACCTTCAGCACCGTCTTGAGAACATGGGAGCATACTCCCTGCAAAGCGAGATTGAAAAGGTTTTAAAAGGGCTCGGTTTTAAAGATGAGGATTTTGACAGGCCCACAAACGAATTCAGTGGTGGTTGGCTGATGCGGATTGCACTCGCAAAACTGCTACTGACCCGCCCCGATTACCTGCTGCTCGATGAGCCGACCAACCACCTTGACATCGAATCATTGCAGTGGATTGAAGAGTTTTTAAAAAATTATGAGGGTGCTGTCATTATTGTCTCGCACGACAAGGCATTTCTCAACACTGTGACTGAACGAACTCTTTATCTCAGAAACGGACATTTATACGACTACGCAGGCAATTACAGTTTTTTCGAAAAAAAATATGCCGAACAGCAGGAACTGCTCCGAAAGAAATACGAAAATCAAATGCAGGAAATTAAGGAGACAGAGCGTTTTATTGAACGGTTCAGGTACAAGGCTACCAAAGCCAAGCAGGTTCAAAGCCGGATCAGGCAGCTTGAAAAAATGGAGGTCGAAGAACCTGATGAGGAGATGGGTGAAATCTCCTTCCGGTTTCCACCGCCCGAAAGAAGCGGTCTGGTGGTAATGGAATTGAAAGATGTAAAGAAGTCGTATGATGGACTTACGGTTTTCGACGGAATCGATTACCAGGTGGAACGGGGCGAAAAAATTGCCGTTGTAGGACCTAATGGCGCCGGTAAATCGACGTTGATTCGAATCCTGGCAGGAACAGAACCGATCAATGGCGGAGAGCGGATAGAGGGGCATAATGTCACCACCTCATGGTTTGCCCAGCATCAGGCAGAGGAATTGAAACCCGAAAACAATGCCCTTGAAGAGATGCTTCAGGCCGCTGATCACGGCGACGAGACCAGGCTGCGTACGGTCTTGGGCTGTTTCCTTTTTACCGGTGATGATGTTTTCAAAAAAACAAAAGTGCTGTCGGGCGGTGAAAAAAGCAGGCTCGCGCTGGCGAAAATGCTGGTTAAACCGGCCAATTTCCTGATTTTCGATGAACCCACCAACCACCTGGACATGCAATCCAAAAACATTCTCCGGCAGGCTTTAATCCGGTTTGAGGGAACCATCGTCATCGTTTCGCACGACCGTGATTTCCTCGACCCCATAGTCAACAAAACGGTGGAGGTTCAGCCGGATTACGTAAAATCCTATCTCGGAAATGTTTCATGGTATTTATCAAAAAAGGAACAACAGGAAAATGGAACTGATAAAAACCTGCAAAAAGCCGGCAGCAGTTCAGATAATGATCAGAAAGGGCTTTCAAAAAAGGAGAAGAAAAGACTGGAAGCAGAAAAACGAAATCTTCGTTACCAAAAAGTCCGGCCCCTTCAGAACAGGATGAAGAAAATTGAAAAAGAGATCGAAACTCTCGAAAACCGGAAATCTGAAATTGAAACCCTGATGGCTCAGCCCTCATTTTACGACGATGATGAGCAGGTGAAAGAGACCTCTCTTGAATACGAGGGAGCAAAGAACTCGTTGAATGAGCTCTACTCAAAATGGGAAGAGATTGCCGGAAGAATCGAATTTATAGAACAAGAGATAGATGATAGTATAGATTCGGCTAATTGAATAAGGATCACTTTGCATTTTATTGCGGTTCAAATCTCCCACCTGTACGTCCGGTGAGTTTTATGATGAAAACACCCCAGTGCCTCGAGGCTTCTCTGCATCAGCCAGTTTTTTTCACTTACCCATGCCCCTTCAAGATAATCAAGTGTAGGCGCGGCATTGTAGGTCATCTGGATTCCACGTACAAACGTCAGGGCTTCAAGACCCATTTTCCGGTATTTGGGAAGTGTGCCATAAACCACGGTTCGCAGGTGCTTTGCCCTGTTCTTCAGCGAATAGAGCTTGGGAATATGCCACCACCGCAATCTGCCGCCGGTTTCGGCAGAAACCTCGTTCAAATCAGGTATACAAACGACAAAAGAAGCGGGCTCTCCATTTACAAACGCCAGTAGCACGCTGTTTCTGATCATAATCGGTTTAATCTTATTCACCATTTTCCGGGCGGTTTCTTTGGTCAATTCTGTAAATTCTTCTTCTCTTTCCCTGATATCCTGTTTACTCCACGACTCATTATAAATCTTTCGCATATAATCTCCGTCCCTCTCCAGGTTATCTGTATCAATCGGGCGGATCGTCACATCGTTTCTGCTCTCTATCCTGTCGGTGATTTTTACCAGCCTTTCGGGAAGGGGCTGGTCGAACGGCCGTTTGTAACTCCAGTGGTCGTCCAGCTTTTCAGCGCCGCTATTTTCAAGCAAAGTCCGGTAATACGGAGGATGATAATACATACCGTAAATCGGTGGTTCGTCATAATTTTCGACAAGCAATCCCCAGTAATTGTCATTTTCGCCAAAATTAACCGGCCCCCTGAAAGCGCCGTAGTTTCTCTTCTTGTGCCAGTCTGCCGTGAACTCAATAATTTCATCTGCCACCTGCTGGTCGTTTACCATTTCAATAAAACCCATGCCACCCATGGGCGGATCATAGACAAAATCTTTATTTCTGTTATTCATCACGGCAAAACGGCCAACGATTTCCCGTCCATTATAAACCAGGTATCGTTCACACTCCCCATGAGAGAAAAAATTATTTTTCTCCGGATCAAAAATATTTTCAATCTCAAATCGAAAAGGTGGAATCCAGTTGGGATAATCTCTATAAATACTGAAAGGCAGATCATGAAACTGTCTGATCTGTTTTTTTGAACCTACTTTTTGAAAAGATAATGCCATAGTTTACAGACAATGCTTACATTTCGATAACAATTTGCTAATGTAAGGCCTGATCCTCATTTCCACAATGAAACTTCCATATCCAGTTTTAACGAATTGAACACAGATGCAAAACAGACATAAAAAATGGGTTGCTGTTTTACTCTTTCTTTCCTGCCTGGCTTCCGTGGTTCTGCTTACAGATCCTGCTCCATCTCCAAAAGAGCTATATTCGGCAGCGCAAGTTGATTCCCTGATTCAAAACACCTTCAGTGATTTTCAAATTGAGGAGCACAGAATTCGCAGCAGAATGATTAAAGCGGATTCCCTTTTTTCCAGGAAAGTGTATACCGTAAAATTGCCCGGCTATGTTTCCAAAACGGATTTGCATATAGATCTTCACCAAAAACTTCTGCCGTTTAACGTTCAGGCTCCCGCACGGATCTCACTGCCGGATAATGAAATGCGTATCCATTTGGTGTATAACCAAACCGTTGTCAGGTCACTCATCCTTCGGAGTGATAACAATTCAAATCTGAACCTGATTTCCAATCCGGATTAACTGGCAAACGTATGAAACTGATTGAGACAGAAAAATTCATGAAAAAATTCAAGCTGAAGGAATTTCCCCAGCCTGATATAATCCGGTTAAAATACCCGGTTTTGATGTGTCACGGGTACGGGGCAATTGCCGGGCTTGTAAAACCTGCCCTGCTTCATGAACCCTGTTTGATTTTACGCGAATGCGGGGTGATCGCATTTGCGCCCAATATAGTACCGTATGCCAAAATTGAAATTAGAGCCGAGCAATGGGCTGAACGTATTAAAAAATTGCAGGAAAAATATGGGTACAATAAAATGAATGTGATTGCACACAGTATGGGCGGGCTCGACATGCGATATGCCATATCCAAACTCGGAATGGCAGATTCGGTAGCATCCCTTACAACCATTGCCACTCCTCACCACGGAACCAGCCTTGCCGATTTTGTCCTCTCTACACCTGAACTGGTCAAGGACAAGCTGGCAGAATTTTTCGACTGGTTCGGCGATAACATCTATCCGGAAGAAAAAAGTGATGCAATTGCCGCCGTTAAACAATTAACCAAAAAATATGTAAACAGCGAGTTCAACCCGGATGTGAAAGATGTTGATTGTGTAAATTATTATTCCATCAGTGCTGCCGTTGGCAAAGGAACGTCGCACCCGCTGAACGCCTTATACAGATTTCAGAATCAATTCATCCACCAGCATGAAGGAATCAACGATTCGTTTGTTTCCGTTGAAAGTGCAAAATGGGGTCAGCACTTAAAAACAGCATCTGTCAGCCATCTTGAGCAAACCAATATCAGGGTATCGAAAGACAGAAAAGAGTTGGTGAATCATTTCTGGATATCGGTTGTTCGTCATTTGTCGGACGAGGGATTTTAGAATTTTTTAATTCAATATCATGTTGAAATCAACTATTATCAAAGATTCACTCTGCGTAATTGGGGATTAGGTCACCTTGAACAAATCAAACGCTTCTACTTATGATGCACTCATCATCGGTTCCGGGCCAAACGGATTAGCTGCAGCCATTCGGCTGGCGCTCGAGGGGCTCTCTGTAAAAGTTTGTGAGGCTTCCGATACAATCGGTGGAGGTACACGTACCAAAGAGCTTACGCTGCCGGGATTGAAACATGATGTTTGCTCTGCAATCCATCCCATGGCGGTATCTTCGCCATTTCTGCGTAATCTGCCATTGCAAGAGTACGGACTGGAGTGGATCCAGCCGGATTACCCCGTTGCCCATCCTCTTGATGACCAGCCTGCAGTGATCTCTTACAGGGATCTTTATGAAACTGCAAATTCACTTGATGAGGATTCTGAAATTTATAGAAGCCTTTATGAGCCTCTTGTTCAAAACTGGGATGGCCTTACCAAAGATATTCTTGGTCCCCTCCGTTTTCCTTCTCATCCCTTCAGAATGGCTTCTTTCGGAATCCAGGCTATAAAATCTGCCGAACAGCTCGCAACAATGTTTAAGTCACCCAGGGCAGCTGCGCTTTTCGGGGGGCTTGCCGGACACAGCATCCTCTCGTTCGACAAGCCTGCTACTTCTGCCATCGGGCTCGTTCTGGGAGCCGCAGCGCACTCGGTAGGATGGCCTCTGCCCAAAGGCGGTTCCCAATCCATCAGCCGGGCAATGGCAGGTTACCTCGAATCTCTCGGCGGTGAAATCGATGTTGACAACTACGTCTCAAATATTGACCAGCTTCCTCCGGCAAAAACCGTGCTGTTTGACCTGACACCGGCCCAGGTTTTAAAAATTGCCGGAAGTAAACTGCCGCCTAAATATGTAAATAAATTAAAACAGTTTCGTTACGGATCGGGTGTTTTTAAAATAGATTATGCCCTCAGCCAGAAAGTACCCTGGAGTGATGAGAGGTGTAAGCTGGCGGGAACCGTGCACCTCGGAGGCACTTTTGAAGAGATCGCAAAATCGGAAAAAGAAATCTCCACCGGCAGACATCCTCAAAAGCCGTATGTACTCGTTGCACAGCAAAGCTATTTCGACAGAACGAGAACTCCCGACCACAAAGAAACCTTGTGGGCTTACTGCCATGTACCCAACAGTTCAACAATCGATATGACGGCTGCCATTGAAGGCCAGATTGAGCGGTTTGCTCCCGGCTTTAAAGATATTATCTTAAAAAAACATACGATGGATACGGCCCAGATTCAGTCATTCAATTCAAACTACATCGGGGGTGACATCAACGGAGGGGCACAAGATATAAAACAGCTTTTCACAAGGCCTGTTTCACTTTTTGACCCCTACTCTACTCCTGCCGACAATATCTTTTTCTGTTCATCATCTACACCGCCCGGCGGAGGCGTTCACGGAATGTGCGGATATCATGCTGCCGAATCCGTTCTCAAAAAGGTATTCAAATTCAGCAAACAGGATAAAAAATTTACACTCTGATTCTGTTTCACCCTTCAATTCGTTTCCTTTTTGGATCAAAATCATCTTACCTTTCACCCGCGTTAGTGCCTGATTTGAGTCCCGCAATGCCATGATTCGCACCCTTTACGAAAATACCAAAGATTTTGCCCTGCAGAGCCGCATGAAAATGATGCATAAAGGCTCCGGCTGGTGGAGTTTTTCAACACTCCTGATTGCGCTGTTGGTATCCATACCTGTGTTAAGTGTTGCAGTGAATATTTTTATCCCGGCGGGTGACATCTGGCAGCATCTTGCCTCAACGGTTCTCCCTACATACGTCATAAATTCTTTTTGGCTTATGGTAGGTGTGGGTACCGGGGTTTTCGTAATCGGAGTCGGAACTGCCTGGCTTGTTACGATGACCCGCTTTCCCGGGGCACGTTATTTTGAATGGGCACTTTTGCTCCCACTGTCGGTGCCGGCCTACCTGATGGCTTATACCTACACCGATTTTCTCTCCTTCACCGGACCCGTGCAAGGCTTTATCAGAAATATTACAGGCTGGCAGGCGGGCGAATACTGGTTTCCGGATGTGCGATCTCTTGAAGGGGCAATTATCATGATGTCTTTTGTGTTTTATCCCTATGTTTATATCCTGTCAAGGGCTGCCTTTATTGAACAGTCACATTCGTTACTTGAGGTGAGCCGAAGCCTCGGGGCAACTGCCTTCGAAAGTTTCTATAAAATTGCACTGCCTCTTGCAAGGCCATCAATCGCAGCAGGAATGGCCCTTGCGCTGATGGAGACGCTGAATGATTTCGGAACCGTTGATTATTTTGGTGTTCAGACCTTTACCACCGGAATCTACAGAACCTGGTTCGGCCTCGGAGAACGTGTGGCAGCTGCCCAGCTTGCCGGGTTTCTGCTCCTGTTCATACTGATCCTGATTTTAATCGAACGCTGGTCCCGCAATAAGATCGATTTTAAACAGGGAGGCGCATCCCGGTTCAAGTTTGTTTCTCAGTTTCAGATACAGGATTGGAAAAAGTGGGCAAGCACCCTGGCCTGTTCCATTCCTGTTCTTGTGGGTTTTATCTTTCCTTTTGGAATCTTGTTCAGCATGTTCCTTGAAAATATGGGGGCAGCCCTGGATTCGAGATTTCTTCAATTCGGGTTAAACACGTTTATCGTTGCTATCCTGTCCGGTTTCATAGCTCTTTTTATCTCTTTGATCATGGCTTACAGCCTCCGGTTAAACCCGGGATACACAACAAGAATCGCTACGCGTATCGGCTCTATGGGTTATGCCATTCCCGGTTCCGTCATTGCCGTAGGAATCCTCATTCCCTTCGGCTGGTTTGACAATACCCTCGATTCATGGCTTCGAAGTACCTTTGGCGTTTCAAGCGGATTGCTGCTCAGCGGTACCATGTTCGCCTTGATATTTGCGTATGTAGTTCGTTTTCTGGCTGTTTCTTTCAGTACGGTAGAAGCCAGCCTGGCAAAAATCACCCCGAATATGGATGAGGCAGCCGAAGGATTGGGATACAAGTTTCATCAGGTCCTTGCTAAAATCCATATGCCGATGATGTCGGGAAGCCTCTTTGCCGCCATGATGCTCGTTATCGTAGATGTTATGAAAGAGCTGCCTGCAACCCTCATTGTGCGGCCATTCAATTTCGATACTCTTGCCGTACAGGTTTACCGCCTGGCTTCCGATGAACGCCTCGCAGAATCTTCCGGCGCTGCCATGGCAATCATACTTGCGGGATTGATACCCGTCATCATCCTTAGCAGGTCGATCTCGGCATCACGAAAAATAGGCAGTTCGAAAAATTAGCGCTTATTTTAACTCTGAATTCATGATTTAACGTAAAATTTCAAGTCTCGATTTTGTAGTTGTATCAGATTCGTAGATACGTTGCTTGTGGTTTGTGGTCAAGCTATGTTAGGCATGGACACAACTAACAACTGGCAACTAACAAAAACGACTTCCTGTTTTACGATGTAAGCTCTATAATCACTTGTTTT
>CAYPZI010000075.1:0-13446 GCA_964415185.1 uncultured Balneolaceae bacterium
TCGTGAACCTTTGATCCGTCAGTTGACGGACTCGTGGCAAAAAAGTGCCGGTTTTCGTCACGAAGCAACACGAAGAACCCCGATAGATCTATTTAAAATTAAACTAAAAAATTAAAGTCGGTTTGCAACCAACTATACTTTTTGGACAGCCTTCTACAGCTACAGCCGGGCGTCCCTTTCGGGACTTGGGTTGCCATTATTGAGGAATGGATCTGTGTTAAAATTCCGGAACTCTTGACTCCTTTTAAAAAAACAAGGGGTTATTGGGATTATATCGTAAAACAGGAAGTCATTTTTGTTCGTAGTCAATTGTCAGTTGTTTGACAAGCGAACAACGAACCACAAACAACCCACATCAATCAGTATAGACCCAAAATTGTACCCCTCGCCGCCGAACTATGATAGACCAAAAAGCAGGCTGACAGCCTGGTGGTAACGAGGTTGAAGATTTTGATGTAAGTTATTTCTCCCGAAGCATCGGAATCAGCGTCAGTAACATTGGAAATGATGAACACAAGGCAATTTTCTCACAAAACCCAACACTGTTCTCCATTAAATCGGGATTGGTGTTGACAGGTTTCGACCGGCACTTCATATTTGATTTAACACTAATTACAAGAACGGATTAATCGGGGGCGTATCCGCGTTTTTGGGCATATTCCATAAGCTGGGCTTTCAGCAGGTTTCTCCCGCGGTGAAGCCTTGAGCGTATGGTTCCTATGGGCACATCAAGCATATTTGCAATTTCTTCGTATGTAAAATCCTCTACATCACACAAAAGTACAACAGTCCGGAAATCTTCGGGGATCTCTTCAAGTGCACGTGTGAGGTCATCGTCAATCAGTTCCCCGAACATTTTGTCTTCAAGATCTGAACTGTTGGTCCGTTCTGCGCGGATGGTTTCATAAAAACTTGCTACCTCATCATAGTCGATTTCCTGGGGCTTGCTCGATTTTTTCCGGTAGCTGTTTATGTAGGAGTTTTTTAGAATGCGAAAAAGCCATGCTTTGGCATTGGTTCCTTTTTCGTAACTGCTGAAAAACCTGAAAGCTTTGACAATAGAATCCTGAACCAAATCTTCAGCATCATTGGGATCGCTCGTGAGCCTGAGCGCAAAATTGTAAAGAGCGTCAAGATGTGGCAGAATTTCATCATTAAAATCCCGCTGTTTTTTTATTTCTTTTGTAGTTAATTCGGGCATCCCTGTTAATCAGAACAGTTAGAGTTTCTAATCAAAACTTATTGTTATATGTAAATTTCTTTGAAAATGATGATCGACTGTTATGTAAAATAACAAAGAGATCGCAATCTATCTAATTGATTGTGTTGAATTCGCTGTTAACTGCTATCTAACAAAAGAATCCGGTATTTTTGTCCATTACCGGCAGGAGAGGATTAAAAGTGATTTAACAAAACCAAAATATCATAGATTGCATGTGTCCATGCAGCGACTCCAAATCCTCTTAACACGTAAATAGTGTTCAACGCCAATCCAAATAAAAAACGAAAGAGAAATGATTCAATTGTGAATACATCTCCGAATTCTCCGATATAATGCACGGAGCTGAATAAAAGTGCCGCCATAATTGCCGAAATGAGATAGGCACTGTTTTTACTATTTGTAAATTGTTTAAACAGCAGAAAAAGCAAACTGATTAAAATCACCCTGAAAAAAAGTTCTTCGTACAAACCGGCACCCAGCGAAAGTGCCAGCATTTGCAGAAATGAAAATCCTGAATCAGGGGCGTTTGTTTTCATCAGAAGGACTGATCCCAAAAAAATCGATATCAAAAAGGCAGTAATAACTGCGTAGAGTGATGATTCTGCAAGCATATAAAAAAAGTAACGGCCTTTTACAGATGAAATCCGGTTTCTGTAATGATATAAAATCAGTAAACCGGCAGCGAAGGCTATTAAAAGTGTGATATGCAGAGGATTGTACCCGGTAACCATAAACAGGGATTTGAACCAGACGTCTACGGATATTCTGACGCCGGCTGCCTCGCCGGGCTGTGAAACTATTATCAGGATTTCGTAAAGCAGAAGCAGCGGAATGCTGAAGAGGTAACTGTAGAGAAGGTTATTTGTACGCCTGAAATAGGAAAACCGTGTAGAGGCGTCAGAGCTCATCAGGAATCCTGATAAATAGTTACCGAGGCCGGTCCGCTGAATTGCAGTATTTCATACGCTTTTTCAGACAGCTTGATACCATCCCCAGAAAAACGGTCGTTGATCTTTACATAGATTCCCTTGCCGTTTCCGGGGTTTTCAATATATACAACCGATCCAAGTGCCATATTTGCGTGTGCAGCAGTTAATTCTTCCGGATTATAGAGTTCGCCACTGGTTGTGGGCGAGGCGGCCTCATTGCCGGAGTAAGAAGTAACGGGGATTTGTCCCAAATCCTGGAACCCGCTTTTTTTTCTGTATGGATTGGCAAACGATCTGCCGGGAGGGAGAAGTATGGTAAGGCGCTGCCCCGTGTTCAGTTCACTTAACTCGGAACCCGGATTCAGTGCCTGAAGGTCGGATTTAGTCATTTTAAACGTATCGAGCAGGCTTTCAAGTGTTTCTCCCTGGGATACCCTATACATCATAAACTTGCCCTGGGGTGTGGACTCGATATCATCTCCCGCTTCAGCAATTGAAGGTGCCGATACAGATTTTCTAACGGTTAGTTGTTGTCCGATACGGATTACATCATCCTGAAGATTGTTCAGCCTTTTGAGTTCCTCAACTGTCATATCATGTTCACGGGCAATTTTTATTAATGAATCGCCGCTCTTTACCATGTAGTAACCGGTGGAACGATTGCCGTAAGATTCGGTTAAAGATTCAAGTTCTGCTTCTTCTACATCTTCGGCGGCTGTCTCATCTTCTGACAAAGACTCATCACTTTGAATTGCCTCACCGGGGTAGATGGCCAGTTCCGATCCGATTTTGAGATCGTTGCTTTCCAGGTTGTTCCACTGCCTGATTTCAGCTATGGTGACATTATATTTCCGGGATATAGAGAAAAGGGTTTCTCCCTGCTCAACTGTGTGGCTAATGGAATTTTCTCCGGGGCGTGATATAATCAACGACCGTCCGGTCGATATAGTTGAATCATCCTCCAGGTTATTCCATTCCCTGAGTTCAGTGACAGTTACGTTGTATTCTCGTGCGATACTGAAAAGTGTATCACCCTGTTTTACGGTATGCGTACGCGCGTTATCCTGTGCAAGCAAGCTTGCCGGAAGCAGTGAGGCGATTAATACTATATTCAGAAAAATTTTTTTAAAATGCGGAAACCCGTTAGTGATCATAATCCTTTTCTATATCTAAAATTTGAAGTGCTTCCATCAGTTCCGATTTGGCATGTGCCTCGCCTTTCTTTTCAGCCAAGGCAATTCCCTTTTTATACATCTGTCCGGCATCAGTAAAACGGCCAAAATGTTCATATAATTTTCCAAGATGATAATATACACCAAGATATTCCGGGTCTTGTTTGTAAACAGATTCAAAGAGTGTCAGTGCTTTGTTTACTTCATCTAATTTGATCAGTTCCAGGGCCAGGGCAAATTTTGAGAATGAATCCAGCGGATCCTTTCTGACTCGCTCTGCGAGTTCTTTCAGTTTTTTTTTGTTTCCGGTTTCACTGCTCATGATCTGCCTGTTTCATTTTGTATCTGCCGGTGATTTCATCCATTGAATCACCGCCGAATTTTTCGAGAACAGCATTGGCCAGTACAGGAGCAATTACACTTTCTGCCACAACAACAGCCCGGGGCAGGGCACATACGTCTGAACGTTCGTAACGGGTATCCTGCTCCTGAAGTGTGACCATATCGACGGTTTTAAGAGGCTTGATCATTGTCGGGATCGGTTTCATGGTGCCCCGGATGATGAGAGGCATGCCTGTGGTCATACCGCCTTCGGTTCCGCCGGCCCTGTTGGTCCTCCTGCTGAAGCGGTTGCCGGTATAGGTAATCTCATCGTGGACTTCATGGCCCGGGCGGCTTCCGGCTTCAGTGCCCAGCCCGATTTCAACGGCTTTCATAGCCTGAGTGCCCATTATGGCCTGAGCCAGCAGCCCATCGATTTTGCGGTCCCAATGAACATAACTGCCGAGGCCGGGAGGAAGGCCGGTAACAAGGATCTCATAAATTCCGCCTAATGAGGAGCCTTCCTTGCGTTTCTTTTTAATTTCTTCGCGCATTTCATCGCCCAGGTTTTCATCCAGGCATCGAACGTCAGATTTATCGGCTTTTTTATAAACCTGTTCAGCTCCGCCCCCGGCAAGAGGGTCGGCAATATTTCGCACTTCTTCCCAGCCGGCGTATCCCACTGATCCGATTCTTATGACATGTGCACCGATTTCGATTCCCAACTGTTTTAAAAAAAGGCGTGCAATTGTACAGCACGCTACACGCATTGCGGTTTCGCGGGCGCTCGACCGTTCTATAACTGGCCGTATATCGCCAAAACGATATTTTTGATTGCCAACCAGGTCGGCATGGCCGGGCCGTGCCAGGGTAACCGGCTCAACATCGTCGCCGGTGCCTTCTTTCGACATAACCACCGGCCAGTTGCTGTCATCTTTTTTGTAGGCACGGTTGATCATTCTCAGGGCAACGGGTGCTCCGATTGTTTTCCCAAACCGGATGCCGGAAGTGATTTCGGCATGATCCTTTTCAAATGCCATGCGTCCGCCACGCCCGTAGCCCTGCTGTCTGCGTACGAGATGGTGTTCAATTTCCTGTTCCGTGACTGTAAGGCCGGCAGGCACTCCTTCTACAATACCTGTCAGTTCAGGTCCATGTGATTCGCCTGCTGTTAAATATCTTATCATAAAACTTAAATCGAGAGCTTTAAACTGAGTTGTATTAAATTGCCCAGGTCACTAAACGAAGTCCGGGCGATGTCGATTTCCGTTGTTTTTACTTTTACTCCAAAGCCCATGCTAAGGCCGGCGCCGTCTATCCGCTTACCGGTTTTAGCCTGTTCGTGAAGCAGGTGGTCATATCCAAGCCGGAAGATAAAATTACTGCTGAATAAAATTTCATTTCCAAAAACAAAATGCCGGAAAATCTGATCGGCCGTGCCCGGAGAACCGGAATCATTAGCTGTGACCAGGTTCCAGTCATGCAGGTTTCTTGTGGTAATATAAAATCTGAAAGGCAGAGTTTCGAGTTTGTGGGCTGCACCGACACTGATATCAAAGGGCAACGGTTCCCGGCGGTCATTAAAAGTTGTCAGTTGTAATCCGGCATGGCGAAGGGAAGCTCCAAGCTGGGTTCGTTTATTCCCGCTTTCGTAATAAATGCCTGCGCTGCCGGCTATTGCCGAAGAGTTGAAAGAATCGAGTGAAGAGTAAATACCTGTTACCAGTGCTCCTATATGAATATTCTCTGTGATTTTCATGGCATACCCCATGCTCAGGGAAAGATCATTTGCTGAAAAATCACCCAGGTCGTTTCCGAATTCGTCAAAACGGTTCAAATCTCCATAACCGAGAACATGAAGAGATATGCCAAATGAACCTACTCCATCGAAAGTGTGCTGGTAAGAAACTGCTCCAAAGCTGATATCATCGAGATGGTTAATATAAGAAGCCTGGATATTTTGATTTTGTTCCAGGCTCAGATAGGCCGGATTGATAGTAAAGAGTGAAAAATCGGCACTTTCAATGGCTGGATGATTACCACCGAGGGCCGCGGCTTTGGCATGTTGATTTAACTCCAGGAATCTGAACACTTCACCGCTTTGCTGTGAATAGGACGTTAGGGTAAATAAACAGAATACGGATGACAGCAGGATTTTTTTAAGCAAAAGGAAAAGAAATTTACCTCACTAATTTACAAGTCTCTGCTAATATAATTAAATTGTGTTTTCCAAAAAGAAAAATTGTTGAGAATGTTACATAATAAAGAGCAGGCGGATGCAAGCACTTGTTGAGTTTGGGAAATTTGTAACGCTGTTATACCAGGCTATACGTTCTGTTACCGAATTTCGTTCATATAGATCGAATCTGCTGCATGAATTGATTAAGGTTGGATACGACTCCATTCCTATAATTATACTTACCGGCATATTTACCGGGGCCGTGATGACGTTGCAGACCTCCTATCAGCTTCAATCGGCTTTTATTCCGAAATCAACTATCGGAGCCATTGTTTCGGAATCCATTTTGATTGAACTGGCTGCGGTGATATCAAGCCTTGTTCTTGCCGGTAAGGTGGGAGCGAGGATTGCAACCGAGTTGGGAACCATGAGGGTAAGCGAGCAAATTGATGCCCTGGAATCAATGGGATTTAATTCCGTAAGTTTTTTGGTGGTTCCGCGGGTTATTGCCGGAATTCTAATGTTTATGGTTTTGTATGTGGTTGCAAGTGTATTTGGAATCAGCGGCGGGCTTCTTGCCGGTATCGTTTCGGGAGAAGTTCCTTCGGCCGAGTTTATGAAAGGTGCAAGAATGTTTTTTAAACCCTGGAACCTGATGTTCGGATTTGTGAAATCTTTTGTATTTGGTTTTCTAATTACATCCATTGCCTGTTATAAAGGATTCTATGCCCAGGGAGGTGCCGAAGGAGTGGGTACGGCTACTACGAATGCAACAGTACTGAGTTGTATTTATATCCTGCTGGCAGATTTTATACTTGCTGCATTATTATTATAGATTCTATGATTGAAATAAAAAATTTAAAGAAGAGTTTCGGAGATTTGCTTATCTGGGAAAATGTTTCGTTCAGCATTGAAGACAGCGAAACAATTGCCATTATCGGCAGGTCAGGTTCAGGCAAATCCGTGCTGGTTAAACATGTCAATGCCCTAATGTGCCCGGACGAAGGAGAGGTTCTGATTGAAGGAGCAAATATCCACGAGCTGCCATACATCCAGCAACGAAAAATACGCCAAAAATTCGGGATACTGTTTCAGGGATCGGCTCTGTTTGACTCTATTAATACTTTTGAAAATATTGCATTTCCGCTTCGCTACTTTACAGACAAAAGTGAAGGTGAAATACGGGATGAAGTTGAAAGGACACTCGAACTTGTGAAAATGCCCGGAATCGGTGAAAAAGAAACATCCGAACTGTCGGGCGGAATGAAAAAAAGAGTAGGTATCGCACGGGCGATCATTTTAGAGCCCGAATATCTTATCTATGATGAACCAACATCGGGCCTTGACCCTCAAACGGCAGAAGAAATTAATGAGCTGATCATTCACATGAGTGAACAGCTTTGTATTACTTCAATTGTAGTAACACACGACATGCACAGTGTGCTCAAAATTGCCGATAAAGTGGCATTTTTATGTGATCAAACCCTTAGCTGGTTTGGCACGGTGGATGAAATGCGCCGCTCAGACCATAAAAAGTTGAACCAATTTGTAACTGCAAGTGAATATCAATTAAAAACAGGTGCTGAATTTTGAAAATTAGTAATGAAGTTAAAATAGGACTAACCGTTCTGGTTGCAACTGTAATAACCTTGATTGGATTCAGGTTTATGCGTGATGTCCCGGTTTTTTCGCAGGCAAGAATTCTCGAAACAACGTTTCAGCGTGTAGACGGGCTCACAGAGGGAAGCATCGTTTATCTGAATGGTGTTAAGGTCGGGTCCGTCAGCAGAATAGAACTAATGCCAAATGACAGCGTGAGGGTCATTATGACTATGGAAAGGCTGGAAGGTATCCCGAAAGGAACCGTTGCCCGCTTAACGGCTTTGAGCCTGATTGAAGGCAAATCAATTGTCCTTGAAAAAGGAGATTCATCTGAAATTGTGGAACCGGGACAAAAGATAGAAGGTGTTTATATTGACAGTATCATAGAGGTGCTTTCTGAAAAAGGTGAAGTCTTGGGAGAAGATCTTTCATCAACTTTTACAGAATTAAATGCCTTTCTGAACAGCCTGAACGAGACCATTGACGAGGGTACCAAGAAAGATTTAAACGAGACGTTTTCGAATACGGCAAGAGCGACTGAAACTTTGGCCAACCTTTTTGAAAGTAAACAGGCTGAAATTGACAAAACTATTTCTGCCGCAAGCAGGGCTATGCAGCAAATAGATACATTGACGTCCAATAACAGGGAAAAGATTGACAGCCTGATCGTTTATCTTGAAACAAATATGAAAGAAATCGAAGTGACCCGGCGAAACCTGGATCAGTCTCTTGAAAGCTTGAATGAATTACTTGAAAAGGTAAATAATGGCGATGGCACCTTCAGTAAACTGGTAAATGATGATTCATTATACAATAATACAGACAGCCTTGCTGTTGAAATGAAAAAGCTGCTGAAAGAGCTAAATGAAAATCCCCGTAAATTTCTGAAGCACATGAATATCATTGAAGTTTTTTAACCCACATAACATGTGATGCCGCGGGGCATTTCATATCAGGCTGGAAACAAAAATATTTGAATTTTGGTGCAATTGTAAAGCCGGGATTCATTGCTCTTAGCTTAAGGTTCTTGTATATTTGAAAGCTTTGAACCAAGTTTTTAACAGGATAATTTTAATCATTTTTATTTAGAGGATTTGTAATGGGTGTAATGGAAAAAATGAGAAGCAGTACCACAACTATTTTGTGGATTCTGATTGTCTCATTCGGTTTGTTGTGGGTTTTGGCCGATACACAAGTTTTTGATGCGTTGGGCGCAGGGCCAAGATCCATGGGACAGGTAAACGGAGAGCCGATCACTTTTGAAGAGTATAACAACCGGGTAAGTTCATACATCGACCAGTTTAACCGCCAGTCAGGGCAGACAATGACCCCGGAAATAAGGGCCAGTTATGAAGAACAGGCCTGGGAAGATTTGATAGCTGCCAAATTGCTGCAACAGAAAATGGAGGAACTTGGCATTACCGTTACGGATAACGAGCTTGTTGAAATGATTACCGGTGAAAATCCGGATCCTTTTATCAGGCAGCAATTTCAGGATGAAGAGGGTAATATCGACCGCATTGCATTGCGCGCTGCCATTGAAGCTCCTGAAAATACAGAGGTTTGGATGATGATCGAACGACAGCTCCGGGAAAGCAGGCGCCAGCAAAAACTGTCAAATTATATCATGTCGGGCCTGAAAGTTAGTGACCAGGCAGTTGAGAGAGAGTATATCAGAAACAATACATTTGCCGATGTTGAATTTATCCGCTTTCCCTACGCCGATATACGCAACTCTGAAATTGAATTGACTGATGCAGAACTAAGAAGCTATTATCGCAATAACCAGGAGCGTTATGAAAGAAATAAATCCTGGCGTTTCAGGTATGTTTCGTGGGAAATCATCCCGACAGCCGAAGATACAACAAAAATATTTGAAGAAGTGCGGGCTCTGAGAGATCAATTTGCCGAGGCGGACGATGATTCGGCTTTTGTATCGCAATACGATTCGGTTGTGCCGTTCAGAAATACCTATGTTGCCAAAGATGAGATCCGCGAGGAGTTCAGCCCCGTCCTTGAACTTGACGAAGGCGAAGTATCGGATGTAGTGGAGATTGACGGCAACCCGCATCTCTTTAAAAATATTGACGAACGCAACGAAGAAATAAAATTTGCCGTGCTTGCTATGGAAGTTGTGCCGGACCCTGTCGCTACCATTGACAAGATGGCGCGCGAAGCTGACGATTTCAGTTTCTTTGCTTCTGAAGAAGGGTTTGAAGCTGAAGCGGAACGAACAGGTAAAACCATCCGGGAGGCATTTGCTACAGAAGATAATCCATTTATCCCGGGTATCGGGCAAAGCAGGCAGCTTCTTCGCACATTGGAAAATCTTGGCGGAAATGGAATTTCAGATCCGATTGAGCTGGGTGACAGGTTTGTGGTGGTGCAGCTTGCCGAAACAATTCCGGAGGGGGTAAGGCCATTTGAAGAAGTACGGACGCAGGTTGAAAACAGGGTGCGTATTGAAAAACGAAAAGAACTTGTTCTGCAACAAGTAAATGAATATCTCTCAACAGCAAACTCTCTTGAAGAGCTTGCCGAAGCTTCAGGGAAAGAGGTTTCGGAAGCAAACAACCTTCGGATGAGTGCTTCGGTATTGACGGGTGGAGGACGCGAACCAAAAGTGATCGGTACCATTTTCGGTATGCAAACCAACCAACTTTCAGGCCCGGTTGAAGGTGAAAATGCGATATTTGTGGTTCGTAAAAACAGCGAAACGAAAGCGGATCTCAGCCAGTTGAACCAATCCAGGAAAGAAGAGATACGAAGAAACCTCGAGCAGCAGCGTTTTATGGCCTTTAACCAAGTCTGGCTGGAGGAGTTGAAAGAGACTGCCAATATAAAAGATTACAGAAACCAGGTTCTGTATGGCAACAGGTAACCATTACCTGCAATAAAGTTTGTTGGTGGATAATTTCAGAACTCCTGACTCCATTTAAAAATAATAAGTGGTTAGACAAAGATTTCACCGTAAAATTGAAAGTCGATTTTTGTCAGTTGTTTGTTGTCTGTTGTCAATCTCTTTACGTTGTCCACGATAACAACGAACCACAAACAACACACAATGGACCAATCAGATGCAACCACAAAACCACAGCATGAACTTTTACGGTAAGTCAGGATTTTTGAGAATACTCTTTATCAGATGACTCTTGAGAAGGTTTTCGGTATGGCTGAAACGGTATTTTGAGAAGATTATTCAAACGGTCATTTTCTTCGGGATCCATGTGTGTATCAATTCCATACCGCAGTTTTTTTGTATCCTCAACACTTGCAAAGGTACCGAATATGCGGTCCCATATTGAAAATATATTCCCGTAATTTGTGTCTGTGAGCGGCAGTTTATAGTGATGGTGTACCTTATGCATCAGCGGGGTGACTAAAATATAAGAGAGTAACCTGTCCAGTTTTACCGGCATGCGGATATTGGCATGTGTGATATGCGCAAACAGAACCGATAGGCTTTGATAAAGCATGACAATCCCGATGGACGCACCGGTTAACAATACGGCAAGTATTGTAAAAAGTATTCTGATGACCGTTTCACCCGGATGATGCCTCAGGCCTGTAGTAACATCTACATTTGTGTCGGAGTGATGAATAAGGTGAAACTTCCACATCCATTTCACCTGGTGCTCTGTCCAGTGGGCCGTGTAGGCTCCTATCAAATCAAGCAGCATCACACCTGCCACTACCTTCGCCCAAAGGGGCAGTTCAACTATATGCAACAACCCCCAGTCATTGCCTGAGGTAATGACGGAAGCCATATATAGAACACCCGCAAATGCAAACCCGATCGCTGCCGTAAAGAAATTGAAGAGAAGATTCAGGCCTGCGTGTCTTACTTTTCGATATTGAAACTCGAATAAAGGAATGATTCCTTCTGCAATCCAGAATACAAATATGCCGCCGATCAGAATCAGTGCCCTGTAAAAAGTTGGAATATCACTGAAAAATTCCAGAAGACTTTCCATAGGAGACAGCGATTAGTTTTGAATGATAAGCTTCTCTTTTTGGAAATGTTTGTCCATATAACGGACGATATATTTTCCGAATATATCGAATTCGAGATTCACCTGGTCGCCTTCTTTTTTAAATCCAAGGCCGGTGTGTTCCCATGTGTAGGGTATAATGGCCACGGTGAATTCGCTCTCTTCTTCTCTCGCAACGGTAAGGCTGATACCGTCAACGGCGATACTGCCTCTGCCTACAATATATGATGAGTAGGTTTCGAGAAACCGGATGGTTATGAGGCGGTCGTTTTCTTTGGTTATAATTGACGAGATGGTTCCTACGGTATCTACGTGTCCCTGTACAATGTGACCTTCAATAGCCTTGTCGATGGTTAAAGACCTTTCAAGATTTACACGGCTGCCGGGTTCCAGGTTCCCAAGTGTTGTTTTTCGAAGTGTTTCCTCTACGCATTCAACCTTGAATGTGTTTTTATCATTGTCGACTACGGTGAGGCAAACGCCGTCCACCGCAATACTTTCATCGATATGTGTTTCGCCCGCAAATGAACATTCTACGGTTAACTCACGTCCACCATTCAGTTCTTTGCTTCCACTTATTTTACCTGTTTCTGATACAATTCCCGTAAACATAGTTTTTATAATTTTGTATTTAATGTCATCAAAACTCGGCTGTAATCAAAATATCTTCTCCTGCCTGCTTCCATCCATAATCTCTGAATGTAACAATTTCTTCCATACGGTTAATTCCAAGCCCGATGATAGATTTTGTACCGCCGCCGAGAAGCTTGGGCGAAATAAACATAAGCAGTCTGTCAACAAGCCCGGCTTTTATAAAAGCTGAGGAAAGCGACTGTCCGCCTTCAACAAGAACCGAAGTGATACCCGCATCACCCAATTTTAAAAGAGCTTGCCTGAGATCAGTATGTCCTCTGTGTTTGTCAACCACGATGGTTTCTCCGCGAAAATAATTTGATTGCAATATTTTTAACATCGGATCGGCCGTAGCTGCTGCCTTATCTGCATTGTGTGTAATAACAATCGTTTTTTGCTCATTTTCATCAGATAAGATATTCAACTCTCTTGGCAGTTCAAAAGGGCCGTCGATCACAATTCTCCTCGGATTGCGTCCTTCTACAAGCCGAACCGTAAGTTTCGGATTGTCAAGCCTGGCCGTGTTCCGTCCAATCATTACACCGTCGTAAATTGAACGCCATTTATGAACCAGCTCACGCGACTCGATCCCCGATATCCACTTTGAATCGCCATTGGGTGCTGCGATGTAACCGTCAGCCGTTTGCGCAATTTTCAATGTTACAAAAGGGCGTCCGAATTCAACGTAGTGGAGCCAGAACTCATTTAATTCACGTGCTTCATTTTCAAGAAGGCCGGTAAAGACTCTGATGCCGCTTTTTTTTAACCGCTCAATGCCTTTTCCGCTTACTTTTTCTGTTGGATCTTTCATGGCCACATAAACCGAGTCAAGCGGCAGTTTTGCGAGCATATCGGCACATGGCGGTGTTTTACCGTGATGAGAGCACGGCTCGAGGGTCACGTACACGTTAGCACCTTCCAGGTTGTTTTTGTCTGTCACTGAACGTACCGCCTGAACTTCGGCATGTGGCTGGCCAAAACGCTCATGATAGCCTTCCCCGATTACGTCATTGTTTTTGTCCACAATTACACAACCCACCAGGGGATTTGGCGATACATATCCGCGGCCAAGCTCGGCAAGGCTCAATGCCCTCTGCATCCAGATTCTGTCTTTGTTCGTAAATTGCTTGCCTTGCCTCATAAAGCTTTGGAAAATTTAAAATGCAGCAACAGTTTTTAATTCTGCAACGTATTAAAATAAAGGGAAGTGAGTTGATAAAAAGTTCAAATTTTGCTCAAAATTGACCATCGAAAACTATAGTTGTCCAAAACGTTATAAAATCTAATAAAAATTATTGCTCATGTTATTATCAATGTAGATTATCATAAATTTCAAAATCCAACCCCTCTCGGGGTTTTTTGCAATCAGATTTCTTAGTCAGTCAACTGATTAATC
>CAYPZI010000076.1:0-13240 GCA_964415185.1 uncultured Balneolaceae bacterium
TTGCTTCCTCGAATAGATCCGGTGAAAGTAATTTGGCTTTTGCTTCATTTGCTGTCTTTAGCACATTATCAACTTCCGAAAAAAGAGACTCACGAATATCCTGCGATGAAACGCTTGAAGTGAAGAATGCATTAAAAAGCATCATAAAAAGAAAAATAAGTGCTATGTTATGATTTTTCATGACTAATATAATTTATTTTTAAATAATTATGTTATATAACTATTATATGGAGATTAGATATAATATTATAAATTATATTAAATAATATAACAAAATTAATATTATAAACATAGCAAATAGAATTATATCACGAACAGATTGTTAGTACGAATTATTGATTTGTCACCAAGAATCTAAATTTTTACAAAGTGCCAGGATACCCGTGTTACTTACCAATACAAAACCTCGAAAATATCGAATCAAGCAAATCTTCGGTTGTGATTTCGCCGGTGATGGTGCCGAGTTCACGGAGGGCAGCACGCAAGTCGATAGAAAGAAAATCGCCTGTAAGCCCCTGATCGAGAGCATGCAGTGCACTCTCCATATGTTGTCTTGCTTTGAGGAGGGCATCACGGTGACGGGACGAGGTAACCAGCAGGCTCGAGGTATCATAGTCCTTGCTCTCCAGGGCTCTCTGTTTCATCAGCTTTTTCAGAAGGCCTATATTTTCCTCCTCCGGTGCAGAAATTTTTACGTCGTAATCAATCCGTTCATCTTCTGCTGGACGGGCAATATCCAGCTTGGTTCCAATCAGCAGAAAGGGAGTATCTATGGCTCTTTTTTGATATTCTGCAATTTCACGCCTCTCATCTTCAGCCATCGGAACCGACAGGTCTTTCAGATAAACCACCAGGTCGGCCTGCTCAAAAGCCAGAACCGACCGTTTCACGCCCTCGGCTTCAATCAGATCGTCTGTCTGCCTCAATCCTGCAGTGTCGATTAGTTTAAAGAGGAGTCCGTCAAAGCTCCAGTCAGCATCAATGGTGTCCCGCGTGGTTCCTGCAATTTCGGTCACAATAGCTCTCTCCCTGCCAACAAGTGTGTTTAACAGGGTTGATTTGCCTGCATTCGGCCTACCGATAAACACCGTTTTTACCCCGTCTTTAACCAGCCTGCCTGTTTCGTAAGTATCAAGCAGTTTACCAATTTCAGCATTGAGTTCCTCAAGAAGCTCCCTGAGCTTTTCCTTATTTGCAAATTCAACGTCTTCTTCAATAAAGTCGAGCTCCAGCTCTACCATGGCGGTTGCATCAATAATCTGCTGGCGGAATTTTCGGATGTGATCACCCAGTTTTCCCTCCAGTTGCTGGTGGGCGGCATTGACCGCCCTGGCACTTTTAGCGTGGATCAGGTCGGCTACCGCTTCCGCCTGGCTCAATTCCAGTTTTCCGTTCAAAAATGCGCGCTGTGTAAACTCTCCCGGTTCGGCAGACCGAATGCCCTGTGCCAGAACTGTCTCCAGAACAGCCTGCGTAACCAGAACGCCGCCATGGCACGAAATCTCAACGGTATCTTCGCCGGTATACGATTTGGGACTGTGAAAAACCGTTGCGAGAACTTCATCCACAACATCTCCGTTTTTCCTGACGATATTGCCGAAGTGCACGGTGTGAGAATCTGCGGCAGTAAGATCTGCACCTTTATAGCATCCGGCAACTTTTTGGATGGCGTTTTTGCCTGAAACCCTGATAACGGCAATACCGCCTTCACCAATCGGTGTTGCAATGGCTGCGATGGATGGTTTTTCATCGACTTGGTTCATTCTTTTATCAACAACGTTTCGATATTACAGAAATATGTTAAACCAAGTTACATCCTGATTCGGATTATTGAAAACCATATCACAATTTGAAAATGACCGGAAGACTAAATTGCGCCTTTACCGGCTCTCCACCCTTGTAACCCGGTTTGAATTTTGTCTCTTTCACAACCCTTAAAGCTTCGGCATCGAGTTCCTCATTGCCTGTTGAAGTGGCTATTGACGGATTTGTCACATTCCCTTTCTCATCTACAATGAACCGGACCATGGCACGTCCTTCAATTTTATTCTTTTTTGCATTTTCAGGATAGTTAATCCGGCTCATCAACCCATTCAACCCTCCGATTAACTCAGGCATCCTGTCTTGTGCATTCACCTGCCGGTTTTCATTCCTGCTTTCCGACACCTTATCCGTAGTTGAACAACAGGTAAAAATGATCGTTACAAAGAAAATGATATAGTTTATGTAAGCGATTTTCACTGCCATAAGGTTTTCATTGTTAATAATTTATTTGATAATAAATGAATTATTCAATAATTGCCAATATTATAACTGACCAAAATGATACACTTTTTGACAGGTCTGGAAAAAAGTCACACCTAAATAGATATGACTCCAGAGATTGAAATGTTTATATTTGCAAACTGCTAATTGCAATCTGCAAACCACATAGTTTTACACTGACTTCCTAAATTATATACTGATGCCTTTTATTTTGCTTCTCATATTCTCGTGGTTACTTAATCTTTTTCTGCCGTGGTGGTCGGTGTTGATACCGTCATTTTTTATCGGTGCCTGGCTGATGCAGAAGTCTCTTTCATCGTTTATAACCGGCTTTTTTGCAGTGGGATTGGCATGGGGCCTCCATGCTTTTTATATCCATATAGCAAATGAGGGAATTTTATCGGGACGCATTGCCGAAATGATGCAGTTACAATCGGCTTACCTGGTACTGCTGTTTACTTTTTTGATCGGGGCGTTTTTGGGATCCTTCGGCACAACTTGCGGATTTTATTTTAAGAAGGTTTTCTCGCGCAATGTGTGAGTTTAGTGTTATAGTATGTAGTATGTAGTAGGTAATAGGTAGTAGGTAGTAGGTAGTGAATCATTTTCCCAGCTATCTGCTTCTTAATAGATACTACCTGCTTCCCGGAAAATCCGTGCAATCCGACAATCCGTTTAATCCGTGATTCTCAGATAAGGGGTCATAAAACCAGACGCGACGGGGTTCTTCGAACGCCCGGCGGTCTTTATTTCTTGCAGGTAAAAACTAATCCGGGTAATCAGTTAAATCCGCGATTCCCCCCGGAATCTCGAATGGCACAGAAGACTTCCACAGAATCTGCAGCTTCTTTCACATCATGAACCCGGAGGATGGATGCGCCTTTCACCAGGGCGTGATAATGCATGGCAATGGTTCCGGCCAGCCTGCCGCCGGTTTCCCGTCCCCCCAGGATATTGCCGATTACCGATTTTCTTGAGGCGCCGATGAGCGTTGGATATCCCAGATCAGAAAATTTTTCAAGTTTTGAGATGATCTGAAGGTTATGGCCTGATGTTTTGCCAAAGCCGATTCCAGGGTCAAGAATTACGGAGATATTTGATTTATCCTCCAACAGCTTCAGTTGCTTTTTAAAAAAGGCAGTGATATCCTCGATTACATCATCATACTGAGGGTTATTCTGCATGGTTTTAGGGTCTTTTAGCGAATGCATAATCACAAGCCCGGCAGAATAGCGTTCGCAAAGTGCGGGAAAGCGCGGCTCTTTTCGAAGTCCGCTTACGTCATTTACAATGTGCACGCCTGCATCCAAAGCCGCTTCAGCAACTTCATATTTGGTGGTATCAATGGAGAAGAGAAGACCGGGAAAGGCAGGGACCGCTTTTTCGAGGACGGGCAACGTCCGGTCGATCTCCTCCTGTACAGAAACGGGATCGGATCCGGGACGTGTTGATTCACCGCCCACATCAATAATTGATGCCCCCTCATTCTGCATTATGGCAATTCTTTCAAGCGCCTTATCAGGATGAATAAATAACCCGCCGTCGGAAAATGAGTCGGGCGTTACATTCAGGATACCCATCACCGCAGGTTTACTTGGGTTAAAGGGCTTGTTCCGGATTACCGTATTTTTGTCATATTGTGGCATTATGAAAACCGCCCGCAACTCCGGTATCTATATTAATCCCACTCTTCCTGCAGCTTGTCAAGCTTGTCTTCGACTTCAGCCCAATCATCAGCATCGGGAAGGGGATCCAGGGTTTCATTGATGATTCGATCGTCCCACTGCTCAGCCAGGCGCTCATTCAGTTCGATATAATTTTCCCATTTTTCCGGTACCTCGTCATCGGGAAAGATGGCTTCGACCGGACATTCAGGCACACATGCATCACAATCAATACATTCGAGAGGATCTATAGTTAAAAAATTCGGGCCTTCCCTGAATGCGTCTACAGGACAAACTGCAGCACAATTGGTGTATTTACAGTTAATGCATGGCTCGGTTACAATGTATGCCATTTTATTTATTTGGATTATGGTTGAAGAACAAGTTTAAATATCTTTTCTATCATAGATAGATGCAATTCAAATTAAGTGTTAAGCAGGAATATTTTTTTGGGCAACTTTTTTAACAGCAGCGGCAACTGCCGGTACCACTTCCGTTTCAAAGGCACCCGGGATGATATTATCCTCTCCAGGTTCACCGACTTGTTCAGCAATCGCTTCTGCGGCAGCGATCAGCATCTCATTTGAAATATCTGTAGCACAGGCATCCAGCAGCCCCCTGAATATCCCCGGAAATGCAAGTACGTTGTTTACCTGGTTTGGAAAATCGGAACGCCCGGTGGCAATGATGCGTGCTCCGGCTGCTTTGGCATCTTCAGGCATAATCTCAGGATCGGGATTAGCCATGGCAAATATAACCGGGTCATCATTCATGGTTCGAACCATTTCCTGAGTCAGAACACCGGGAACAGAAACACCGATGAAAACATCCGCTCCTTTGACAGCATCACTCAGTGAACCTTCAAGGTTATTGTGGTTTATTTGTTCCGCTACCTTTTGTTTGACGTCTGACAAACCGCCGCGTTTTTTCGAAATAATTCCCTTGCTGTCGCACATCAGTATATTCTCTACTTTTTTTTCAAGCAACAGGTTCAGGATTGCGATGCCTGCAGCACCGGCCCCGTTAATCACCACTTTCAAATCCTCCATCTTTTTTCCGGTCACTTTCAGAGCGTTGATCAGGCCCGCTAACAGAACCACAGCCGTTCCATGCTGATCGTCGTGCATCACCGGGATCTTCAGTTCTTCTTTCAGCCTTTGCTCTATCTCGAAACACCGGGGTGATGAAATATCCTCAAGGTTAATCCCGCCGAAAGTCGGGGCAACGCATTTCACGGCATTAATGATCGAATCCGTATCCTGCGAACCAAGAACTATCGGTATCGCATCAATATTTGCAAATTTCTTGAAAAGGACGGCTTTCCCCTCCATCACCGGCAGTGCCGCTTCCGGGCCGATATTGCCAAGCCCAAGTACGGCGGAACCGTCACTTACCACAGCTACCGCATTGCCTTTAAATGTATATTTGTACGCCAGGGCGGGATCTTCCGAGATTTTGACACACGGCTCCGCTACGCCGGGTGTGTAAGCAATACTGAGATCCTCCGTTGTATCGAGCGGCATTTTTGAGCTGATTACAAGTTTGCCGCCATATTTTTCGTGAGCCTGTAGTGATTTTTCACCGTAGGTTAGTTCTTTATCAGTCATATTTATCTTTTTTAAAAATTCATACCATAAAGATAAGAATTAAATTTCATTCAAATTAAAGCTCAGTCGCAATACGTCTCACCCAATTCCTGGCGCGAGTGATAAATTCCCGAAGTGATTCTATTTTGTTCAGTCTGACAAGAAGTGTATCAGCAGAGATCATTTGTTCAATAAGTAATCGTCGTACAAACTCTGTGTCTTTCTCCCTGAATGCGATCAGTTTGCTGGCTGCTAAATCATGAGCTTCTATGCACCAGCCAATATTGTTAGCATTCTTATAATCGCGAACTTGTATAACTCGGTTTTCCCAACCTTCAGGAAGTTTTGCAGCTTCAAGGGATAACCCGTGTGCGTAAAAACCATGGTTCTTATGAAAGATAGAATTCTCACCCAGTGCACCATCAATTTTATCAACAGCTTCGGGTTTATTTTTTGGTGTTAAACCTACTTCTATTGATCGGCGTAGCTCGTCGTGTGCATCAGGAAATTGTCCCAGTATAGCTTGTGACCCAAATATGATCAATTCATTATCGCCTGAAACATCACATGCGGCCCGAATGGCATGCTCCAGTTGTTCTCTATTCATTCAATAATTCCTCCCATTTGTATCGTTCATGTTCATTTAAGACAGGCCAAAATGGCAATGATTGCCGAAGACGAACGGAACGCTCTGTATCTGATATTAAAAATTTTTTAAGCCGCTGAACAGGCATAGTTTTTAAAATGTGCAGCCATTCGGCAAGCTCTTTTTTTTCGCCACCTGAAAACTCTTGCATTCGTGTCTCCAAATATTCAATTGCCCTGTTAATGATTGAGGGATGATGCTCTAACAATTCGACCCAAATTTTTGCCCTGGACTCTGAAGTTGTGTCCACCTCTTTATGAGTTGCTTTTGGGGAAGTGCGTCCGGTATATGATTCAAGCAGTGTGCAAGGGTCTACACCATAAATGACGATTAGCTTCCCTTCTGTCAGGTACGGTTTCGCCTCCAAATCGGCTAAAGAAACGCCCCTCATATCTACGGTAACATCAAAATTCCGTTCAATTTGATTTTCCATGAGGAACGACCTGAACTGTTCCATCATTGAATCAATCTCTTTAAGAGGTCCCGCAACAGCGAGTTGAACGGGATCACCATATTGATCAATACCTTCTGCCGCCGGACCAAATATCCAAACAGATTTAGGCTGATGATCTAATTTGCCAGCTAACTCTTTCAGATCAGACCGAAAACGTTCAAATCTCTGTTTTTCAGCCTCAAAGAGTTGTCGAATGCTGTCATAAAGTGGAAAGTCCGACCTGACCTCAACTTTTTGCTGCCGTCCGCTTCCTTTATATATCAACATTCCGGATTCTACCAAACGGGAGACCGTATCATAAACTCCTTGTTTTGATAAACCAGTGCATTTAATTAGCCGGGAATGACTAACCGGTTCCTGAACAGACAATAATTCCCGAAGAACCAAGACATGACTTTTCCTGCCCAGGATTTCGGTCAGAGGTGTTTGCAGAGAGCTATATGAATTATTTTCGGACTTCATAAATGTTTGATTCCATATTATAATGTCCAAAAGTTAAATCAATAATCCAAATAATATAGACTATTGTCAATAAAATTTGACTTTATTCTAATATTATTGAATGTTAGTAAAAGCTAAATTAGTGTTAAACAAACACTCCTTATAACTATTCAAAAATCCATCTTTATTTGGTTTGCTTTACGGATCTTATTATAAAGCCGCTTTACCGACAGCTATAGCTGACGGTAATTACTTATTAATTACTGCCCGCTACCCTGGTCCGGCAGGTAAAAATTATCATCAGGATTTACATCAGCCAGCCGTTGAGACGGATCTATCTCAATTCGTGCAATTTGATCGGCAGGTACATCTATTTCAAATGTGTAGGAAGGAAACACCCAGGGCCAGTCATCAAGAACAACCCGTTCAACATCATATTCATTTTTCTTTTCTCCCCACATAATTCTCATTGGGATGTAATAATGCGTGACAGAACCATCAATCAGTTCCACTTCTATATCCAACGGCATCGGCACCAGGCCGGGTTTTTCAAGTACAACTTCGGTTGAATTCCCCGATTCCGTGACTTGTGCAATGGAATAATCGATGGTTTTGGTGGATGTAATCCAATACTCATAATACCAGTCGAGCACCATTCCGCTTTCTTTCTCCATCACCCGGAGAAAATCCTTACCGCTCGGATGCCTGAACTTCCACTCTTCAAAGAACCGTTTCATTCCCCGGCCGAAAGCATCATTTCCAATTACATAGCTGAGCTGATGCAGGAAAATGGCTCCTTTCGTGTACGCAGCCATTCCGTAGGCAGTATTGCGTTCAAAGTGGTCGGCATGGGTGTCCATAGCTTCCTCAATACCGGAGTTTGCAATGTTCCGGTACCCGCGATAGCTTCCGGCAAAAGGGTTGTTCCCGCCGCGGCCTGGAAACAGCTCGGCCATAATCCGGTTCGAAGCGTACGTGGTAAAGCCCTCATCAATCCAGTAATAGCGGCTTTCATTGTTGGCAACCACACCCTGGTACCATGCGTGTACCAATTCATGAACCGTTACACCCACCAAGCTGCCGAGTGACCGGTTCCCCGTGATCAGCGTTCCCATGATATATTCCATTCCGCCGTCACCACCCTGGATTATCATGTATTCATCATACGGATATTCCCCGAAATGCTCATTCATATACTGAAACGCCTTGACGGTAAATTCAGGCAGGGCTTCCCAGTTGGTCAGCAGCTGATCCTGGTTTTCTTCATCCGCATTTTCCGCAACGGGATCGGTTTGATAGAAAAAGCGAAGCAACGGGCCATCCGGCACCTGTGCCGTAACATGAATATAATCGGGATCGGCGGCCCACATAAAATCGTGCTGATAATCAGACTTGAAGTGCCAGGCCAGTTTTCCGGATCCGGGTTTTTGAATCTGCTGACCGGCTGTCTCGTAACCGTATCCAACCTGTTCGGGGTTTTGCAGGTATCCGGTGGCAGCTACAACATAGTCTCTGTCGATATGTATGGTAACTTCATAATTGCCGAACACGCCATGAAACTCCCTGGCGATGTACGGATTCGGATGCCACCCCTGCTCATCGTATTCCGAAATTTTCGGATACCATTGCGACATCGAATACCGGATGCCCTCGCTGTTATCACGTCCCGATCGCCTCGTCTGAAGCGGTACCTGCGCATTGAAATCCATTTCAAACACGGTTTGCGTACCGGGTAAGATCGGTTTATCAAGAGTTACTTCCATAATCGTACCCTCTACCGTGTACTCTACGGATTCGCCATCCTGCGTCAAAGACTCGATTTCCTGGTAACCTATTTGCGTCTCGTCATAATGATAAATACGGTCGCGCACCCTGCCATCGGGATCTTCAATGGTACGGGATCGTTTATCCATCATGCTGTTGGGTTGAAAAGCGTTGAAATAGAGGTGGTAAAAAACCCTGTGAAGCGTATCAGGTGAGTTGTTGGTATAAATCAGGACCTGGTTTCCGTCGAATTGATTGGTGTTTACATCGAAATCGATCTCCATTTTATAGTCAACTTCCTGCTGCCAGTATGAATTGTGCTGCGCATTTACAGTAAGAGCAAGCAAAAGCGTAAGTGTTAGTGAAAAGCCGGTCTTTTTCATAGGTACGATTATTGGTTTAGTAATTTTAGCTCCTAATGCCGGGGCGCAAGTATGAATGGGAAATCATTGCAGTTGTTCACCCCTTCATTTAATTTCGGGTTTTATAATACAAAAAAATTTTCAGCATTTTTTTTCATCCCGAAAAAATCAAATAGTTGTCCTGCTTGCAAATGCCCGGCTCAGGGTGGCTTCATCAATATATTCCAGTTCAGTGCCCATAGGTATGCCGTATGCAATCCGCGTCACATCCACTTCATAATTTTTAAGCAGCTTATTGATGTAGTACGCAGTGGCTTCACCCTCGGCATCGGGATTCAGGGCAATAATCACTTCCTGTACGCTTTCATTACTGCCGGATACACGCTGCAGCAACTCTTTGATGCGGATATCGTCAGGGCCTATATTATCGAGTGGCGAAATGATACCGCCGAGCACATGATACCGTCCCGAGAATTCGCCCGACTTCTCAATCGTATACACATCCTGGAATTCTTCCACAACGCAAATCTGGCCGTTTTGCCTTTTTGTATTGCTGCAAATGGCGCATGGGTTTTGATCTGCAATGGTTCCGCAAACCTCGCACCGTTTCACCGACTGTTTCAGATTCTTCAGCGTGTCGGCAAGTTTGTATACATTTTCTTCGGGCTGTTTTAGCAAAAACATGGCAATTCTGCGGGCCGATTTGCGACCGGTTCCCGGAAGCTTTGCCAGTTCTTCCACCACGCGCTCAAGTGATTCAGAGGTTAGTTGCATTCAGATAATGATTGGTTTGAATACTTTGAAAGATATACTGCTGACAGGCACCCACCGGCATTCCAAATGTGACTTAACACTATATTCCGTTTATTCACTGCTTACAAACCGAGTTTGCCCAGGTCCATTCCGGGAATGCCGCCACCGGGCAGAATGTCTTTGTAGGCTTCCTGCATTTTGGCTTTTCCGGCTTCTTCGGCCTTTTCAAGGGCTTTGTTTACACCGGCAACGATCAAATCTTCAAGCATCTCTTTATCATCAGGGTCTATTACATCGTCGTCCATTGTGATGCTCAGTATTTCTCTTTTCCCATTAGCCTGTACTTTTACCATCCCTCCGCCGGCTTCGGCTTCTACAATAACCGTTGCCAATTGGTCCTGTACTTCTTTCATTTTGTTCTGCATGTCGGATATCTTTCCAAACATGTCAGCCATATTAAATTGATTGTTGCTCATAGTTTTAATGGTTTGATTAATATTCAAGTTCAGCCCCGAAAAGCTCAACTATGGTTCTGATTTTCGGGTCTTTCCTCTGAAGTTCCGCAAACTGTTCAAAGGGACTGAGCGACTCCGTCTTTTTTTCTTTCCGTCTTACACTGCATTTTAGCTTGAAAGACTTGGATATATTTTTTTTCAGAGTTTTACTCAACACTCTTTGATTCTCAGTAACGAATTTATGAACAAATTCATTTTCTGCTGACACAAACAGGTCATTCCCTTTCAGCCTTTCAATTTCAATTCGTTGGGCCTGAAGATAAAATATTTCCGACTCATTCTCTTTCAGATCGCTCAAAACATCCGGCCAGACATCTCTGATTTTATGAATATCCACTTTCGCATCAGCAGATGTTTCAACTGCCTGGCTATAGAGTTCTTCAGCCACTGCTGTGACGGCTGTTTCCGGCTGACTTTGATGATTTCTCGAATATCCGAGAGTGGGCGTTCCGAAAAGGTCTTCTTCTTCTTCCGGCGAATCCTTTGTATCGGACGACGGTGCGTCTGTTTCCCCGGTTGAAGGTTTTGAATGTTGCCCCTGTTTTGAGTTATCAATCCCGATTTGAGGGGACGACGTCTCCTCCCCGTTATTTTGCAGGGATTTTTCTTGCTTATTTTCGTGTCGCTTTATTTCCTCTGGTGATTCATCTGCTCGCTTTTCTTTTTTTTTATCGTCCGACGGTTCACTCCAGCCGTTTTTTTTTAATTCTTCGAGCTCGGAAATCAGGCGGTTCAGTTCAACAGAACGATGCATATGAACCAGCTTGAGCAACAAAATTTCAAAGTGGGTTTTTGGCTGCTGAGCGTCTTTTATGCGGATTTGAGCTTCGCTGGTAAGGTGCAGCATCCTGAGAATATCTTCTTCCGAAAATGAGGCAGCTGCCTTTTTGTATCTTTGTTTTGTCTCCCTGGTTCCTTCCAGTAGATGCATTCGGGCACTTTTTAATGCCACATACAGATTTCTGAAATGCTCTGTTAATGAAACGAGAAATTCCTGGATATCTATTCCCTGGCTAATCAGGTTTTGAATAAGATCGAGACCGTTATCCGCATTACGTGATTCAATAGCTTCCGTAAAAGCAAAAAGCTGGTCAGTCCCGACCAGGTTCAAGGCATTTAGCAGCTCATTATATTTAATGTCGGATCCACAAAAAGCGATGGCCTGGTCCATTAACCCGAGTGCATCCCGCAGGGCACCGTCTGCTTTTTTGGCGATGATGTGGAGCGACTCGTCATCAATCGAAATCGACTCTTTTTCCGCGATTTCACCAAGCCTTGCAACAATTTCATCCACACTGATTCGCCTGAAATCAAACCTTTGAACCCTCGACAAAATGGTTGGCAGCACCTTGTGAGGCTCTGTTGTCGCAAAAATAAAAATGGCGTGGGGAGGCGGTTCTTCAAGAGTTTTCAGCAATGCATTGAAAGCGGATTTGCTGAGCATGTGAACCTCATCCACAATAAATATCTTGAACCGTCCATTTTGAGGCGGAATACGGACCGACTCTCTCAGGTGATGCACATCTTCCACCTTGTTATTGGATGCGGCATCCAGTTCGATAATGTTCAGGGTCTGATTCAGCGACTCACCGTCAACCGAAGCATCGATCTCGTTAATGGTCCGGGCAAGTACGCGGGCCATTGTGGTTTTACCCACGCCGCGCGGCCCGCAAAACATATAAGCGTGAGAAATGCGGTTGTTTTTGATCGCATTTTTAAGTGTATTGCTCACATGCTCTTGTGAAACAATATCATCGAAAGTATGTGGTCGGTATGTTCGTGTAAGTGCGCGGTACTGATCAGCCATGACTGGAAACTGTTGAAATTCACAAACCGGCAAACTGGCAGCCGAATGATTAAAGGTACAAAAAATGCAGGGCAATCGGGTACTCAAATTTATTCTAATCTGTGAAACTTTGTGTCATTTGGGTTACTTTATTCGTTCCGTAATTATGGAACTGTTAAAAATGAGAGTTTTTCGAACTTATATCTTTTTTACGTTATTTGTGCTGCCGGTATTCACTTCGGTTCAGGCACAGGATCCCGTTGGATGGCTGCGTTTGGGACAGGAAGCACTCAATCGCGGTAACATGGAAGAAGCTCTTGGCCTGTGGCTCGAAGCAAGGGATTCACTCGAAGTTCCATTTGCCGCTATTGGATTCGAATTTATTCGCACAGCGGCCAGGGAGAAGCAGAATAATTTTTACGGAGAGGCGACAGAAATGTACGAGTGGGCTATTTCGGCACCGCCTGATTCACTGAACCGGCCTTATCTCAGGCAGGAAATCGATCGCCTCAGGCCTTTAACAGGAGATGGCATCTACCGACAATGGAGGGAATGGCTGAATCAGTCGGATAGTCAGTTGTCGGTAGATATGAAAGGATACTGGATTCAAATGGATCCTCTGCCGTCAACTGATGAAAACGAGCGGCTGATCGAGCATTGGATTCGAATTACCGAAGCTATTGCCAGGTTTAATAAGAACAGCAGCACCGTTTACGGAACTGACGATCGTGCCATTCCATACGTGCGTTACGGTGAACCGGATCGCAAACAGACAGGCAGGCTTACATTTCAGTTCGAGAGAATTGCAGAGTGGCTTCAGCGTCAGGTCGATATAGCGTCGAGAACCGATCCGGACCGTGATGGGTTTATTGAAGCAAGCCTTGACGACACACGGGACAGTGTTGATATTCAAAACATGATTCAGCCATTTCAGCGGAATCCCGAATACGAGGTCTGGATCTACGACCGCATTCCAACCCGGGAGGACGAGCCGCTGCTCTTTA
>CAYPZI010000077.1:0-13160 GCA_964415185.1 uncultured Balneolaceae bacterium
GCCCTCCCATCAATGGTTCATTTATGGCCCGGATGCTGGCATTGGGCAGTCCGTCGGGATATGCTTTTTTGCTCATATCGAGAGCCTCAATCACAATTTTAAGATGCTGTTCTTTGGAATTTTCATAGAAATGCTGTGCCTCATTGCTAAGTTTGGGCTTGCCGTGAAGCGGCTTGTCGCTCACACAAAGCAATGTAGCAAAAGGGATGCGGTAACGGTAGCCGTTTGTAGCCACGGTTGCCGATTCCATGTCAATGGCTACGCTGCGGCTCATGTGTATCTTCTCAACTGTTCTGCGTTTTATAAATTCCCAGTTCCTGTTGGCGGTGGTATAAACAGTGCCTAACCTGTAATTTCTTTTGTGTTTCTGAAGTACATCAATAAGATATACATTAAGCAAATGGTTGGGTGTTATGGGTATTTTTAAAGGCAAGATGTCGTCGAGTACACCATCGTCACGCATGAAACCGGTTGCCAATACAAAATCACCGATGTCCTGGTGATTCCGGAGTCCTCCGCAGTGGCCAACCATAACAATTACATCCGGCCTTAAAACGGCTATATGATCGGAAATTGTTTTGGCATTGGAAGGCCCAACACCGATATTTACGAGGGAGATGCCCTTATTATCCGGTAATACATGGTGATAGGCAGGCATTTGAACCTTCCGGTTCGTGTATTTGCAATCGGGGTAGATATTTTTAAAAACCTCGATGTGCATGTCGTAGTTGGTAAAAAGAATGTTTCTTTGAAAAATGGAAGCTTCCGTGCCGGTATAATGTTCGAGCCGGTTTAATGACAAATCGATTCTCTCGGGACTAAAGAGAAACATTTTCTTTTGAGTGATATCCCAATCATCTTCATCCGTATTGTCAAAAAGATCGGGGTCGTTCATTTCCATCCGCGGACGGGATGGAAAAATTTTTATTTCAGCTCCCTTATCGGCAAGTTTGTATAATTCTCTTGTAAGATACCACCTGTATGCTTGTGGCATGGCCATTTCGCCGGTGATAATCGGATTGTGTTTCGACCAGGAACGCTTTACCATTAATTTGGGATAATCTCCCCCGGCATAAATGTTTTCCATGATGTCACAAGCTTTTTCAATATTTTTACGCAGCTGTGCCCCGGTGACCGATTTATCTTTTTTAAATTCAAATTTGTTATCCATTAAATAGAATCTATGACAGATATAAGTTTCAAGTTTACAAAACCAAAATGGGAAGTGATCAAAGATACAAAAGTATTTGAAACTCCGATTTTTACTTTACACAAACGAAAGGTATTGCCGGATAAGAATGATAATTCCGGAAATTTTTATGTTCTTGAAGCACCTGAATGGATCAATATAATTGCCCTGACATCAGAATTGAACATTGTGTTGGTTGAACAATACAGGCATGGCATAGATGAAACCACACTTGAAATACCGGGTGGAATGGTTGATCCGGGTGAAAAACCGCTTGAAGCAGCAAAAAGAGAGCTTGCCGAAGAGACCGGTTTTACGGCAGGAAGATGGAGCCTTTTAGGTAAATCAAGCTCAAACCCGGCAATACTGAGTAATTTCACACATCTTTACCTGGCAGAGGATTGTGAAAAAACGCAAGCGCAGAACACGGAAGGGAGCGAGGATATTGACGTCCATACTATGGCGCTGAATACATTTTTGGAACTTGTACGAAACGGAACCGTGCATCACTCTATAGTGCTGTCTGCTGTCACACAATTGTTATTACATAAACCCGGTCTAGTGTCATGACAACTGTAAACCCGCAAAGTTTTATCTCGGAATTGCTTCTATTTATCTAACATACTGCCATTTCAGAAAAGAAACTTTGCGGGTTTCTTACGACAGATTATAATTGACACAACACTAGCGATTTATAGAGCTATTTACCGGCAGCAGAATAAGGCTTAAATAAAAAAATGTTTTGAAGCTTGTTCAAAGTCTGCAAGATTGTGTATTATATGAAACTGTAGCACATTGCCGTTGCAATTGAAACGAAAGAACAGGCTAATCGGGTTTCAATATCGAAACCTTAACCTGAAAATTTGATTAAAATGATTCAAACCGGAGAAAAAATAAATACCGATTTTAACCTTAACGTTGTTGAAAACGGCAGCGAAAAAGAAGTGAAGTTTTCCGAACTGCTCGACAGGCCGGCTGTGGTTTCCGTTTATATGCGGAATAACACGCCCGGTTGTGACAAACAGAACAAAAGCCTTGCTGAAAATGCCGAATGGTTTGATCAGCAAGGGTATAATCTTATTGCAATCAGCAAAGACAGTTGCGGATCACATAAGAATTATGCCGAAAAGTTCGGCATTAATTACATATTGGCATCCGATCCGGATTATCAATTCTCAAAGGCAACAGATTCAATCGTGGAAAAGAAAATGTATGGTAAAACATTTGATGCTCCATCAAGATCCGCTTTCATTATCGATACCGATGGAAAGGTGCTGGGAACCATAAAAAAAATAGATACAAAAGCTCATGCAGAAGAATTGAAAGAGCTTATTCAGTCACTATAGAAATATATTTATCATGAAATCATTAGTTATTGTTGAATCACCCACTAAAACCAAAACCATAAAAAAGTTTTTATCGAAGCAGTATGTGGTGGATTCATCGATGGGCCATGTACGTGATCTTCCTTCGTCGGCCAAAGAAATTCCGGCAAAGTATAAAAAAGAGCCCTGGTCGAACCTCGGTATTAACGTAGATGAAGGTTTCGAACCTATCTACGTGGTGCCCGGCGGGAAAAAGAAGATTGTGACAAGGCTGAAAAAATTACTCAAAGATGCGGACGAGCTGATTCTTGCAACGGATGAAGACCGGGAAGGTGAAGCTATATCATGGCATCTTACCGAACTGTTGAAACCGAAGGTTCCTGTCAAACGAATGGTATTTCACGAGATTACGGAACAGGCCATCCGGGAAGCACTTGAAAATTTCCGTGACATTGATATAAACCTTGTTCAGGCACAGGAAACCCGCCGGATACTGGACCGTCTTGCCGGTTACACTATTTCACCCCTGCTGTGGAAAAAAATTGCTCCGGGATTGTCAGCCGGCCGGGTTCAGTCTGTGGCCGTTCGTTTTCTTGTTGAGCGTGAACGCGAAAGAATGAAATTCCGAAGCGGGCGTTACTTTGACCTTAAGGCTCTGCTCTCCCGGGAAGGAGAAAAAGCGGAATTTGAAGCTGTTTTATCGCACCTGAACGGTACACGTCTGGCAACCGGGAAAGATTTTGATGAGAATACCGGGAAACTGAAAAAACCGGATTCGGTAGTGCTGCTGGATTCTGATAAAGCTGAAAAACTGAGTGGGCTGCTTAAAGATGCCGAATGGAAAGTTTCGAAAGTAGAAAAGAATAAACAAAAAAGAAGCCCTTCAGCCCCCTTTATTACTTCCACCCTGCAGCAGGAAGCAAACCGGAAACTGGGCATGTCGGCACGCGATACCATGTCGATTGCACAAAAGCTTTATGAAAACGGGTACATAACATATATGAGAACCGATTCCACCAATTTATCGGGTCAGGCAATCAATGCGGCACGTACGGCTGTTGAAGATATCTACGGAAGTGATTATTTATTTGAGCGGGTCAGGAATTATTCGAAAAAATCTAAAGGAGCACAAGAGGCACATGAAGCCATACGCCCTGCCGGGTCCGTATTCAGAACTCCTGAAAAGTCAGGGTTATCCGGGCGGCAGTTTAAGTTGTACGACCTGATCTGGAAGCGCACCATAGCCACTCAAATGGCAGATGCAGAGCTGGAATTTACCAATGCGACCATCACTGCCAACTCAGGAAATACATCAGCCGATTTTAAGTCAAGCGGTAAGAAAATATTGTTTCCGGGCTTTTTCAGAGCCTATGTTGAAGGAAGTGATGATCCCGAAGCAGCGATCGAAAACCAGGAAATTTTTATTCCCGAGCTTAAAGAAGGCGACAGTACTGATCTTAAAAATCTTGAAGCTATTTCACATGAAACCAAACCGCCTGCCCGGTTTACGGAGGCAACCCTTGTGAAGGAACTAGAGAAAAGAGGAATCGGCCGCCCAAGCACTTATGCATCGATTATCAGTACTATACAGGATAGAGGATATGTTAAAACCGATGGTAAAACCCTGATTCCCACTTTTACGGCTTTTGCTGTTACCGAACTCCTGGAAGGCCACTTTCCGGATCTGGTTGACAGTGACTTTACATCCGAACTTGAGGCTAAGCTGGATGAAATTGCCGCCGGTAAACATGATCCCGAAAAATATCTTGAAAATTATTACAAGGGGGACAACGGGTTAAAAGCCAAGGTTGAAAAGCAACAGGACATAATAAATGCCCGTGAAGCAAGAGAATTGGATCTGCCCATAGAGGGATTAAACGGCATGCAGGTGCATGTTGGTAAATTTGGTCCGTATGTAAAAATGAAAAATAAAGATCAGGAAATTACCACGTCGCTTCCCGATGACCTGGCGCCGGGTGATATTACCATTGATAAATTGAAAGAATTGATTGAAATGGAAAAAGAGGGCCCGCAGTCTCTTGGCAATGATCCGGAAACAGGCAAACCGGTTTATGTACTCACAGGAAGGTTTGGGCCCTATGTTCAACGTGGAGAAGCGAACGAAGAGAATAAAAAACCGAAAAGGACGTCTCTTTTGAGAGGCATGAAGCCTGATGATGTTGACCTGGAGACGGCACTTGCATTGCTGAATCTTCCCAGAACCCTTGGTAAACACCCGGAAACGGGAAATGAGGTAAAAGCTGGAGTTGGCAGGTATGGACCGTTTGTTCTTCATGACGGTACATTCAAATCGCTGAAACGAACCGACAATGTACTTGATATCGAACTGGACAGGGCACTTGAGCTTTTGAGTGAGAAAAAAAAATCACGAGGCAGTTCCGAGATTAAGGATCTCGGAAAGCACCCCGACAATAGCAGCCCCGTCAGGGTTATGGAAGGCAGGTACGGTCCATATTTGAAATATGGCAAGAAAAATATTTCTTTACCGAAAGAGTTTGAACCGGAAAATGTAACGCTTGAACAGGCAGTATCTATCATTAACGAAAAAGAGAAAAGTTAATGGCCGGGTTTGTTCTATATGAAGGATTACATTCGATATGAAAAAAATATCCGATTTTATTTTAGAGTATCCTCCAAATCTCGGTGAGTTGGATCTTGCTACGATGGTGAGTATGTATCGCAGCCGGGGTGAGCCGCGCAAAGCGGCGCCGGGACAGTATGTGGCCTGTAATGTAACCGGAAGGTTGCAAAAGGAAGCAAAATGGTGGTTTGGTTTGTATTATTCCCAAAAAGTTTGGGATTCATTGCTCACCAAATCGTCAGGTGGGTACCCGATGACGGAAACCGAATTGCAAATTCTGGGACATGTCCTGGTTTCGAATGATAAACCTGTACACAGGGAAGAAATTGAAAACAACCTGAACTCACTTCCCAAACTGAACTATCTAATCATAAATGATCTGAAGCATTTCGGTTTTTTGAATGAAGATGAACAGGGCATGCTCCAGGTAACTTCAAAGGGAAAACAGGTTCTGGATGGAATTGCCAAAAGGTTATATGGAAAACGTTTTATGCCGCCCATGTTAGACGGTTTTGAAGAAGAGGAGATCAGATCGAAACCGAAAAAAGAAAACGATCAGCCTTCTTTATTTTAAATTTACATTCAATTGATCCGGAAAAGAAAAATCAGAAAAGAATTTCGAGAACATTTTTAAGATGAATAATGAACAACCGCTTTCACTTTCCCTGAAACAGGTAATGAGAAGGGTTCCATACCCGGTTACTATTGTGACGGCTGCTTTTGAAGGTTCCATGCGCGGCATTACAATTGGCTCATTTACAAGTTTGTCGCTTGATCCGCCACTTATCTGTTTCAATGTCGGAAGGGAGTCTCAAATGCATGATTTTATTTCGAAAGCCAATCATTTTGCTGTTCATGTCCCTCATCACAAGCAGGAGTATCTCTGCAATTTGTTTGCAAAATCGGATATGAAAGATAATGAGCAGTTCGAAAAAGTAAATTTTGAATTACACGATCTCGGAGTTCCGCTGATTAAAAATGTCTGTTCGATATTAATTTGCAAGAGTGATTCAATCGTAGAAGCAGGCGACCACTCCCTGATTATTGGGGAAATCATTGAAGTTATTCAGTACAGGGATGATCCTGCCATTTTGTATTATAACGGCAGTTACTATACACTCAAAGCAGAGCAAGGTTAAGATCTTGAAAACCTGTCCTGATTTGCCAAAACTGCTGAAGTTCATAATTCTTTTTTTGGCACCGGCTTTCTTATGTCATGATAAAGCTGAAGCTCAAGTATTGAATGTGGAAAGAGTTAGGGCTGAGCGTGACAAGGAAAATAAATGGGCAGGTGAGCTGCAATTTGATGTGGCTCTCGACAAAAACCGCGAAACGGTGTTAAATCTTGGCAACCGGGCTAATATCGCGCACTTTTCAAAGAATCATACCTACCTGCTTTTGAACAGTATCGATTTTGTAAGCGTAGATTCGGATGATGTGGTAAGCAAGGGGTTTTTCCATCTGAGGGGTACTTTCAACAGCCTGCAAAAATGGTCGCCAGAGGGATTTGTACAGTATCAATACAACCAAAACCTGGGTTTACAAGACCGGGCCCTGGCAGGCTCAGCTTTGCGATACACGTTTCTTGAAGGAAATACTTTTACGGCTCATATTAATGCAGGATTGATGTTTGAACATGAGGTCTGGAAAACAGATGAAGACCCGAGAACGGGTAAGAGTTTATTGAAAAATACATTTAATCTTGTTTTACGTGGAGATTTAACCGAAAATATAAACGTTCTCTCCATTGGTTACTACCAGACAAGGCCCGATAAATTTTTTAGCCCGAGGGTTACAACCGAAAACAGCCTGCAATTAAATATGACCCGGAACCTAGTATTTACTTTCAATTTTACACTGGCTTTTGATGATGATCCCGTGATTGATGTGCCCAAGCTGAATTTTGAATTGAAAAACGGGATTTTGATTTTGATTTAGAACAGGAGTCAGGAGTCAATTTGCAGTAAGCATTTGTTGGCTCTCAATCCCTAAATCCCCAACGCTTCAAGTTGCAAAAGCACACGCTTGAAGGTTTCTGTTAATGACATTTTGCCTACTGTCTACTACCCACTGTTCTTCAGTTCATCATAGGTAGTTGCGAGGTTGGTCTGAAGTGAAAGCCTTGCACCGGGGCTAATGTGATTGGGAAATTCGGGGAATGACTCCACGTTTGTGATTTCCTCCTTGCTTTTACCGGCATCCAATCCGCTTTGGACCTCGTCCAGCAGCTTTTGAAGAAAGTCACGCATCACGAGGACATCCTGTTTAGTACCTGTAACCCCGAACTCACTGTTGCCATGCCCGAAAATAAAGCGGGTGTCGTTATCAGAGTTTTCCACTGTTTTTTCAAGAACAGTGACCCAATTTTGGACCGAAGCACCGCCATTGCGGTCTATGAAGGGATACCAGCGATTGAAAACAAGATCACCCATGTGAATGACATTGGCTTTTTCAAAAGTAATGACCGAATCACCTCCTGTATGAGCGGGGCCATAGTAATTTAGCCGTATCATTTCATCACCCGTATCCAGGCTCCATTCATTTTCATATGTTACATCGGGGTATACCTGTTCATCTCCGTTGCCCTGTGCATTGGCTGCTGCTTTTTGCAGACCGGGGACATTTTCATGTGCCACAATCTGTTTTACGATTCCCCGGAATGCCGGATTGCCTGCAGTATGATCGCCATGATGATGTGTGTTGATGAGGGTATCGATATTTTGTTCACTGTAGTACTTAACGCCGCTGATGAAGTCACGGGCAGATCCCGGGAATTGCGAGTCGATGGCAACCACGGCATTTGAATCGGCCAGCCAGCCTATCGTACCACCCCTGCCTTGGAAAATCCCTACATTTCTGCGGATGGGTGTAAAGGCTTCAGGTTGAATTTTTTGGAGCAGTTTCGGAAATGTGAGTGCTGAGCCGGCAACAAAGAAGGACGACCGGATTAGAAAGTCACGTCTTTTCATAATTTTATGGGTTGTGAATATTTAAAAATTAGCTGATTTAAGGGACCTCTTTCTGCTAAAGGGAATCTTCATCCCTGATTAAAAGGAGGATTGCCAAATGAGGTACGATTAAAAATTTTTCGTTTTCAAATTCAATTTCATGGGAGCGGCTTTTTAAAAAGATGGCTAAATCCCCTTCCTTTGCCTGCAATGCCATGAAACGTGGTGCATTGTTTTCAGGCTTCCAGGGTTCTTCAATGTCCTGTGAAGGAATCGGGTATCCCGGACCGGTTTTAATGATATAGCCACTTTGAATTTCCTCTTTTTCCTTGACTGTGGCAGGCAGCACAAGGCCACTCTTGGTATGGGTTTCCATTTCCCTGGGTTTGATCAGAACACGGTCGCCCACGACCACAAATTTTTCAATGGAGTTAAGATATTCCTGTATCATATAAAAGTAGTCACGATTGAATTGATTAACTGACTTATTTCAAATTTGTTCCGAATCGCGGACATCGGTTTATTTTAAGGTATTCACATGAATTATAAAAATGTGAAATGACCCAATGTTGAGTTAACAAAAACAGAATTCAAAAATAGTGAAAATAATTTTGTCTCAATTTTAAAGGTTCTTATATTTTAAGTCTATACCGATTCATAGCAAAAGCTATGACGGGAGGGTCATTGGTTCGAATGTTTAAAAAAGAATTACCAGTTAAATCAAATTTCAGAAATTATATTTAGCAAGGGCGCTTAGCTCAGTTGGTTTAGAGCACCTGCCTTACAAGCAGGGGGTCACTGGTTCGAATCCAGTAGCGCCCACATAAGTGGAAGGACAATTTTCCCGGGTGAAGATTGTCCTTTTTTTATTTATCAACGGGAGGCGGGCAATGTACAATGTTTATATTTTATACAGCCGAAGCACCGGCCGGTTCTGTACCGGGCATACCGGTGATGTGGGTGACCGGTTTATTCGTCATAACCAGGGACGAAGCAAAGCGACGAAAAGCGGCGTGCCATGGATATTGTTGCATACGGAGTCGTTTCGGACAAATTCTATCCATAAGTTTTCGATTTCCTGTTCTGATAAATTGCCCGGGAAATAGGGCTCAATTATATGATAGTTCTTCATACTCTTAGTGATTTATTTCGGTTTATTGTATTCAGAAAAAAGCGGTTGGTATAGCAAATATACTTTGTGGATTTGGTAAAAATTCATTATCTATTATGAAATGAATCTAACCTTTTCACCGTTTCTAAGGTAACGTAGTTACTAAACTTAGACTAATTTCAGAGTCCATGAAATCAATTGACAGAGATTACCAGTTTTTTCTTAATCATAGAGACAGGCTTTGTAAGGAATATTATAGTAGATTTGTAGTAATCAAAGATGAAGAAGTTGTATCTGATCATTCGAGTGAAATTGAAGCATATTTAACAGCAAAAGAAAAATACGGATTAGGTAATTTTATAATTCAATACTGTGTTCCTGAAGAAGAAGAACAACAACAGGTTTATCATTCACCGATTGTAGAGATTTGAGTAGAACTTTTACCGTTCACTACCAAGGAGTTCAAAAAAGCCTTATTACTTCAGCTAAAGTAGGAGAGGCCTTTGATAATAATTTACCCGCTTCTAAATATCCAGCACTCAAGTTATGCAAGGCAATTTGGGATACTGGTGCTACTAATACGTCAATCCATTTAAATTTTGTTCAAGAATTAGGTTTAGTACCTATAGGGAAAACATCAGTTTATGGTGTTCATGGTTCAAGAGAAGTTAACAAGTTTTTAATATCTATTCTTCTGCCAAGTGGTGTTGGTTGGACGGCAATAAGAGCAACTGGCCTAAATTTCGCTGGTGGAGACTTACTGATAGGAATGGATATTATATCACAAGGTGATTTTGCTTTAACAAATTTTGGAGGTAAAACAACACTTTCTTTTAGAATTCCATCACAAGAGACGATTGACTTTGGAAAACCAATCAAAAAAGAGCATGACTTTCCCAGAAATACAAAGCTTAAAATAAGGAACAAAAATACCGGAGAGGCAAAGGAAGGTAAATGGAAAAATCTCAAAAAAATATTTGAACAAGGAGATTGGGATATTGAAGAAGTTATATAATTGAAGAATTGCGATATATCATTGCAACCCTAATGACGATATCCTGGTTTTATTTTCTTTATTTGATGAAATTTCAATGGTTGGCCCTTCTAAATTTATTACTTTTCCCAAATTTGATGGATAGGTGAAATTCGTTAGACATTATGGGAAATAAAAACAACTTAAAATATATCTATCATTAGCATAAAAAATAGAAAGTATTTCAATGTAAAAGTAATAATTGATTTTCATGATTTCGTTGATATGCTTTAGAATTAACCGGGCTTAATTGCATGAGCAATAGAAGTATTGACCTTCACATCTGTCGGCTAATAAATTTTTATTGAATCAGTATATTGAACTTTGCATTTGAAATATATTGGCAAATCCAAATATAATGGGTTTTTGTGGATATTATTGAAAAGAGGCAGTTTCATCATTAACATGTTAGTTAGCTTCAAAAAACTCCAACTTAATATTCTAATAGAATGGCTACAGCAGAAATCATCAAAGAGTTTTTCAAAGAACGATTCCAGAATACTTCTCAGTTTTTTCTTTATAAAGACAAGCTGTTGTTAAAAAATGGCAACTACCGTAAATATGCTGAGGAACAAATTAGTAAGGCAAGCAAAATATTCTGGTCTGTATCCTTCAGTGTATTTGTTTGCTCTTGGTTTTGAGGCTCCTCTTTCGTTAGTTGCTAATTAAACAATAATTCATGCGCCGGTTATGCGCAAGGTCGTTAGGTAACCAATAACCAAATCCACTATTCGGCTCTCTTTTTTGAGTGTTTTTTTAAATACTCGGCAAGCTCTTTTTTCTTTACTTTACCGCTGGCCAAATCCATCATAATCGCAAACAAGCTTTTCTTGTCGGCCTTAATTTGATATCCATTGACATATAGAAACGCATACATTGCAATCAGGGCTGTTCGTTTATTGCCATCATAAAATGGATGGTTCTGACATAGATGAAAGCCATAGGCGGAAGCCATTTGAAAAAGGTTTTTATGGACATATTCTCCTCCAAAACTTGCCTGAGGTTGTGCCAAAGCAGATTCCAGTAATTTTTCGTCCCGGATTCCGGACTTGCCGCCATAACGCTCAAGTTGGTCCTGATGAAAGTTCAAAATAATCTCTTTAATCAGAAACTTGATCATTCTGCCAAAGCTTTCAACACATCTTTATAATCTGTATTGATCTGGCGGTAGGCTTCAGCCCACTCTTCAAATTCCGGATCAATTGGACGTAATTCCAGATTTGCACCCTTCCGATCGATACTTACTTTGTCGCCGGTTTTCAGGTGAAGTTCGTCGATTACTTGCTTGGGCAGGATCACTCCAAGGCTGTTACCGATTTTTCGAATTTTCGCTTCCATGGCTGTTTTGTTGAATTAATTTTGAGGTTATAATAATGTTATTACTTTTTACTTTAATCTCCAACGCCAAAGTTCGCCCCTAAAGTATGGTTGCATAACCAGTGCTTCAACGGGGAGTTGGCCGCCCATTGTCTTTGTTTAGAATTTTCAGAGTTGCAGTAAATCAATCTTTTTATCACTTTAGTAGCTCGTAATGGCCAAGCCGGTTAAGCGCCAAACCGTTTACGCACACTTCTCAAATACCGCAATTCTATTCTTTTCGTTATCTTATTATGTATTAATTTTGTACATATAGAAAAATGTTTAAAGAAACTACCCGATTATTATGTCCACAGCACGAATTGAAATAGACCGGGATATCCAACCTCTTTCCGAATTCCGTAAACATGCGGCTGACTTTATTGAACGGATCAAAAAACAGAAGCGATCCATTGTTTTAACTCAGCACGGAAAAAGTGCTGCGGTTTTAGTGGATGTGTCTGAATATCAAAGTATGGTTGACAAGATTGATCTGATGGAAGAGCTGATCGAAGCAGAACGACAAATTGCAAGAGGTGATGTCGTATCTCATGAGGAAGCGAAAAAACAGATTAAAGAAAACCTTGGCAAGTGGAAATAGTCTGGTCCAATCAGTTGCAGCACCGTTATTTTGAATCAAACGAAATGAAAATGGAAATATCGTGTAACCTCAGTTATATCACGTATTACTCTTAGTTAATGCCTGTAAGAAAACTCCTCATTTTTAAGACAAATTCAAATTTTTTCTACAATCCTTCTGATTGGGAGAGGTGCAGTTTACGTAGATAGAGTGAATTTTGCGAGATGAGTTGCAGAATTCCCCGATACGTTGAATTTTCCGGCCATTTATGCCATGTCCGGACGGACCTCTTCCATGAAAAATGTGGATAATTCTGGGGATTCTGATAGATCAGGCTGCTTTTCTGCGCTCTGCCTTCGCACGCCTTTGGGGTAGCAGCTCCCGGCCGATCTTGTGCAGGTTGTAAGCGGTGATAGCCAGGCCCTCGTACCGCTTGAAGTTTTCCTGGGTACGATCCGGACACCGGCCCAGCCCGCGATGCTCCAACTCGTTGATGTTGGACTCGAAGGCGCTGTGTTTGTTCTTAAGTTTTTTGAAGGCCGGGGCCGACTCAATGGCCTTTTCAGCCTTGTTGCGTTTGCCTTTTTTGATTAATTCCGTCCAGGGCAGAAAAATAGAAAACACCTTCTCCATGTGAGTGTAGATGTACTTAAGTGAATCCATGAGAGCGGCAATGAGGGCGCGGGTTTTGGTGGGAATTACTACCTGGTCGATTGGCGTACAGCCCAAGGTCATTTGAACCTCAAATCGTTTGCGCATAAGGGGGATATTAGATGACTTTTTGTTCGAATCCAGCCGGGCGAAAAAACTGCCTGGGGTTTTGCTTTGTAATTTAAAGTCTTTATCCTGCTCCTCCCGAGGCGCCTCCTCCTGCCGCGCCGGCGGTTGCACCCATGCCACCTGTGGTTCCTGCAAATGAAGTCATCCCTGTAGCTGCCAGTGTTGACATGGATGCGGCTGCGGCTGCAGGTGTATGAGTGGAACCCGATACAAAATATATCCAGGGAAAGAGTGTA
>CAYPZI010000078.1:0-13020 GCA_964415185.1 uncultured Balneolaceae bacterium
GTAGTCGAGATATGAACTAATGTTTCTTCTGAAGTTATCGGTGTTTTCTACAGCAATCTGCGTGCTGTCTAAGCGGACACGAACATTCTGTAGATCTTTTAAGTTGTCTGTGAATTCAGAATTGAGCCGCTCGATAATTTTATTTTCCAGTTGTCTGTCTAATCTGTTTTCATTCCAGTTATTCACCTGCAGCGCAATCAAAATCCCAATAACCACCAGCAGTATTTCGCCGATGGCGTAAAGCAGGTACTTTCGAACATTATCTCCTGTCCGTCCTTTCGACGGATCTACGAGGAGCTTTTTGCGGATGGTGCGGAAGAATTTTAACATGGAATCGCGCCTGCAAATCGAAGCTTAGGCGTAGTTTTTGATTTTAGGGATTAAGGGATTTCACGGATGATGTTTGTCCATAGGGACTATATATCGGTAGAAAATAAAATACAAACAAGGACCAGCGTGCTGTAGGCAGTGTCCGACCGAGCGCCGGAAGATACGCAATATGGTTAAGGTTCAAATGTGTGTCCCGGCATATGCCGTACCTAACGGCACAAGAGGTTGGGATTGGCATCATTATTTCTACCGATAGGCAGTTCCTAACGGGACATTGAAAAATCTGTGTTAATCTTGAAATCCGATTAATCCGTGATTCTGATGGTATGAGGTGGAAGAATTTTAGCATGTCGGTTATTTTTATCCCCCGCTTGCCCCAGCATAATCGCCGAACGAAATCTTCGCCTTCTTGTAAGATATCCCCAAATCCTGCTCAGCCTTTTTGCCGCTGTAAACAAAACGGGGTTTTTCAACGACAGGCTCGTTATTCAGCATTCTGGTGATGTCCGACACTTTCCAGCTCTCGTTACTCAGGTAGTACTGTTTCCCATGCAGGCCGTCTGTCGTAGCCGTCTTGTAGATTCCCTCAGCCACATCCCGAACATCCACAATAGCAAATTCCATATCATGATCATATAACATTTGAACAAAGGGATTGGGCGCAATTTTATTTTTGAATAAGTACTGCAGGCTCATGGAGGTTGAATCATCACGATCCGAGAGGGCAGGGCCCATCACACCTACCGGATAGACACTCACGACTTCTACACCTGAGTCCGGATGATCCGCAACATATTTCCTCACCACCTGATCGGCATAAAATTTGGCCTGCGCATATGGATGTCCCTCTTCATTGAAATGAGGCTCATCACTCTCGGTGTAGAGATAATCGTTCGGCCGGCCTGCCACCGGCATGGGATACCCTGTGTTGTATGAGGCGACAGATGCAACAATCACCACTTTTTTTACAGACAATGACAGTTGAACGACCTTTAAAAAATTTTCTGTTCCTTTGATGGTGGGTTCGAATAAATCTTTCGACGGATCCTTCACGTCAAGCTGAAAAGGGGTTCCGCCGTGGATTACTATATCACATCCGTCCACAAAATCTCTTACGGTTGCAATATCCCGTACATCCATCGGGTAAATTCCAAGGTTCGTTGCATTCGGAAGCTTTTCCAAATGGCTGTATTTCTTTTTCTTTTTTATATCTGTTGCCGATACCCTGACTTTAAAACCATTCTCAAGGAATGTTTTTGTGACGTAGCTGCCGATGTATCCCGATCCGCCTATAATGCCTGCTGTTTTCATGAGTGTTTAGATTTTTATGTCAAATTAGGAGTTATTTACAAACATTTGTAAGAAACCCGGGCTACTTCTTCCCGGAGACCCGATCCCAGAATTCGCCACGATCATTGCTGCGGGGAAACGGTTTGTCTGGCACGGGCACATCAAGGAATTCACATAGTGGTTCCCAGCCATCTTTCACTTGAAATATCAAGAGGTTAGATGCCGGAACTGCCTTTTTCACTTCCTCAGTGTGTGCAGTAAAAGCCTTGATTAATCCTGCTATATCGAGGCCGCCGGGGAACCCCGTTTTTTCAATGACATGGGCGGCCATGTCCAGCCAGTCGTGCATCTCTTTTGGGGACTCGCTTTTATTAGCTACGAGCTTGTAGATCGTTTCAGAAAAACTCGCTGCCCAGCTTTCCGGGCTGCGCATGGTATGCACGAATTTTGCGTTCGGATAAGCCTTACTCAGCTCTCTTACAAAAGCAGCTGTGGGCCAATCAACTGTGCTGTTATAGCCCTTGTAAATACCCTCCCAATCCGGCCTGCCGTTTGCAGCGTCCATCCAGAGGGGAACTTGCGTTGGCATATCAAATAGCACTTCCTCCATGTGGTGGCATGGCCCAAATCCCAACTCATTGAGAGCCAGTTTCGTTGAATAGGTTCCGGTTCGACCTACTCCGGTTCCAATAACTTTTAAATCCATTTTGTATTCCTATTGATTAGTTTTATTTAAAGTTTGATATGGCAGAAGATTTTCAGCATGATATCTTGGTTTTATTTTTGTCCGCCGGGAGTAAAGAGACTGTTGAGTTCAACCGCCTCTTTACTGATATTGCCGGGTGAAATTTGCCCAAGGTACATCATCCCCGGCTTTGATTGGCCGGAAGTGGAATGAATTTGTGCAATCAAGTAATCCGCTTAATCCAATAATATGCCGAGGCCCTATACTACAGGCGTAATTCTACTCCACTTTAATGATCATCGTTGGCATTACAGCACTCATAACTTTCATTGTCTTGGTTTCACTCTTGGATTTTTCTTCATTACATTTTTGGGAAATTATCGAACAGGTGTAATCCTGTTTTATGGCTCTGCCTTTTATTTTAAGTTTATGTGATTTGTTATCGCCCGGAATTGTAAAGGGAAAGTAATCCGAGATATCCGGATTCTGTTTTCCGCAATCAACCGTGTAGGTACATCCGTCAGTTGATTTAAACTTTATATTCTTTCCTCTTTTTTTGGAGATTTTGTCTTTACTGAATTTATTGTCGTGAAGTTTTACATCTGCTGCCATTTGAATCCACCTTTTTTTTAGTTATTGACTTTATTAAAATACCGGTCTGCTATTTTCAGAAACTCAGGGTCATTCCTGATCGAATCCAATTCCGGATCCGGCATATCCAGAAATTCTTCCAGCATGTAGCCTGAGTCTGTTGCTTTTTCTATCCATTTGAGGGCATCCTGCCGATTTCCCAAATGTTCATAAATGATTCCAACCTGTATTACATGATTAACTTCGGCAGGTTGCAATTTCAAAGCTTTTTCAAGCAAGCTGTCAGCTTTCACATTTTCCTGAAGGTCTAAATGATAGGATGCCAGGCTGAGCAGCAATCCGGGATCGCGCGGATTTATTGAAAGCTGTTTTTCAGCAAGATCAATTGCCCGCCACATGGCTCTTTTTACGCCTTCTAAATTCGGCGGATCAGAATATTTATATGCGCTTCCCAGAAAACTCCATACCCGGTAATCTCTGTCATTGAGATCAAGCGCTTTTTCATAATTCACTGCAGCTTCGTTGAATTTGCCATTAAAATAGTTCATGGTGGCCATATTTGAATATACCCCATAGTTTGGCTGGATTTCGGCCGATCTTTCAAAAGCTTCCAGGGCTTTATCCTGCTCACCGAGATAATAATATACTCCGCCCAAATTGCGATAAGCGGATGCATTACCCGGGCTCAATTCTGTTACAATTTTAAACTGCTCGGCTGATTCTTCAAACCGGCCGTACTGTGAATAAAATACTCCAAGTTCTGCATATCCCGCCCAGTAATCCGGCTTCATTTCAATCGCTTTTTTATAGGTTGACTCGGCTTCATCCAAACGCTGTAATGACTTAAAAGCCCTCGCTTTTCCCCTGTAGGATTCAAAATTGGTTGGATTCAGCTCAAGGGCTGTAGCATGCGCGTCTAACGCCATTTCATATTCACCCTTCTCGGTAAGCAGGCTGCCCAGGGATGTGTGAACAGGGGAGAGAGTCCTGTCAATTTCAATAGCACGCCGGATACTTTGCTCCGCAGGTTGAAACCAGTCGGTATTTTCAGTCCGCCTGTACAAGTATAGATTGGCATCACCCAAAGCGGCATGGGCAAGTGCAAAATCCGGGTCTTCCTCGAGTGCACGGTTAAACAAATGAATGGCAGCGTTGATATCTTCAAGCCTGTCGAAACGCTGCAAGTGGCCAATACCCCTCAGGTAAAATTCGTAAGCACCCGGTATGGTTGTTCCACCGGCAGCAAGCACTTTTTGCGCTTCCTGCACTACTTCCATGCCAAGCATGCCGGCAAGGTTAAAAACGGCATCGTCTTGTAAAACCGAGTACTTCGTAAAAGTGTCATCAATAATTCTTGATTCTATTTGTTGAAGTGTCTTTGCGTCAATCAGGCTCAAAATCACCCTGACTCCACGGTCAAGCTGCTGAACACTGCCGGTTAAAACAAGATTAACGCCAAATACCTCGTGAGCCACTGATGCAGTAGTAATATTTCTGGAAGATGTCTCACTTGCCGGAATAACCAGATAATCCTCCTGGAACTGCTCAAGCTGCGACAATTTACTGGACAGGGTTTCTACCAGGCCATCCACAAACACCTGGTTCTCAGGATTATCTCCTATATTTTTAAAGGGTAAAACTGCAATCTGTTTGTATTCCGGGATTTCCACACCGGATAAAAATGGGGGTAAGGTAATGTTACCCCTGATCAAAAAAATCACGAAAGTAGTCAAAACCAATATTGAAACAACTGCGGTTAGAAGAATGCCCGTGTACGATTTTTTATTTGAATCCGGCTGCTTTTTTACAGACTGCCTATTTTCCAGGATAATCTCGGGCAGCTTGACAGAACCGCTTTTCAGTGCCTCAAGATGAATCACAAGATCACTCATGGTCTGGTAACGGTCATCCGGATTTTTACGAACAGCCTTTTCGATAATCCATTGCAGCTCCTCCGGCAGATCAGGATTCAAATCTGTTACCGGTTTGGGTTCATCATTAATGATGGAATACATCATAGCATGAAAGTAATCGCTTTTAAAAGGGTGGCTCCCGGTAAAAAGCTCATACAGTAAAAGTCCAAACGAAAATATATCACTCCGGTGGTCTACGGTTTCATTGTTGATTTGTTCAGGCGACATATAGGCGGCAGTGCCAACGGTTGAACCGCTTTGGGTCAGCCGCGATTGCCCGGCCAGTTTTGCAAGCCCAAAGTCCACAATCTTGACTTCGCCGCGAACGGTTAGCATGATGTTTCCGGGTTTGATATCCCGGTGAACAATACCGGACTCATGTGCAGACTGTAGCCCGCGGGCCGTTTGAATGGCGATATCAAGAGCTTCAGAAAAATCAGGAACTCCCCGTTTGATTTTCTCCTGCAATGATTCACCTTCATAATAAGCCATGGAAATAAACATGCTTCCGTCTTCACTTTCTCCAATTTCATGGATTGTACAAACATTGGGATGGTCGAGGGCAGAAGCGGCCCGTGCCTCCTGCAAGAACCGCTCTTTGGCTCTCTCACCCGATTGCAGATGCATTGGCAGTAATTTTAAAGCTACCGGACGGTCGAGATTTGTATCATGCGCCTTGAATACCACACCCATTCCGCCTTCACCAAGTTTATCAAGCAGCCTATAGTGGGAAATTCTTTTTTCATTCATAATGATTCTGATTCAAGACTTTCTTGTTTATCGTATAAAATTTTTCGATGCAACTACTGTAAACGTTTGTACTACAATGTCATGACTGGTAACAGATTTATTTTTCCCTGGTGTTTGTTCAAGTGAAAGTTTCCATTGGTATAGTTCACTGAATGTATGTTTAACACCGTCAATCAGCGACTGAAACAATCCGTTATTTTCATATTCATGGATTGAATCGGGATTGTCCCAAATTGTAAAGGATAGAATTTCATTTTCCCCGGAGGTATCATCGATCAAAAAGGCGTATTTGCACCCATTAACCTTCTTTAGTTTCGGTAAAATATATTTGTGATAGAGTTTTGAGAATTCTTCCATTTTCCCCGGGTTTATTTTCAATGATAATACCCTCATATAGTATCTTGGAACTTTATCACTCTCAGGTACAGGTACATTTGTTTTATCAGTACTATAGGAACGAACTACCGGGTTATCCTGAACAGGTGCATACTCGATTTCATGGTTTTTAGTTAATCTTATTTTCCATTCATTAGAGTCAACAAGGGCCGGATTTACTTTCTCAAGATTTTTATTGAATCCGCCGTTCTCAACATAATTTTCTGCATCCTGCTTGTCGTTCCAAATGGTAAGTGACAGATATTTATTTGAGCTGTCAACACTGTACATCAATCCGGCAAAAACGCAACCGGGTGTTTTTGCAAGTGAATGAAGGATGTTATCCTCATAAACCCTTTCCAGCCAGGCTTCTTTCCCTTTAATTACATTTGCTTCCACCATTCTCAGATACATATCGTTATACTCCCTGTCTAAAGGTTTCTGGTTATAACAACAGAGGTCATATCATCAAATCTGTCAGTCCCGTCGCAGAAACGGATACATGAGTTGAAAATCTTTTCTATCAACTTTTCACTCTCTCTAAAAAAATCTTCCGACTCTTCGAGAAGCTGTTGTAGCCTTTCTTCACCGAACTGCTCTTCCTGCCGGTTCATGCTGTCGGTGATTCCGTCTGAATAAATAAATATACAATCTCCTTTTTCAAGAGTGATTTGATCCTGTTCATATTCAAGATCATCCATAACAGCCAGCGGCAGGCCCCCGGTTTTCAATCTCTTGCATTTGCCTTGCTGCCCCAAAAGAAAAGGAGGTTCGTGACCGGCACTCGAATAAGTAAGTTGATGTTGCTTTATATCCAGTATGCCAATAAAAAGGGTTGCAAACTTTTCAGGATTTGTAGTTTGATACAACAGGTGATTGGCATGCTTCAGAATACCGGCAGGGTCGATGATATGGACAGCCAGGCTGCGTAAGATGGCTTGCAGGTTCGACATTAACAGGGCAGCGGGCAGCCCCTTACCGCTGATATCGCCAAGGCAAACTGCCCACTTAAAGTTTCCCAAATCTATGAAGTCAAAATAATCGCCGCCGATTGATCTTGCCGTTAAATTCTTTCCTGATAACGAATACCCGTTTAATTCCGGAGCCCCGGAGGGCAGCATTTTTCTCTGTATATCAGATGCCATCCTGATCTCCCGCTGCATAAACCTGTAGGCTTGCTCCTCTTCGTAAAGCCTTGCATTCTCTACAATTTGTGCCGATTGTGCGGCAATAATAGACAACAAGCGCTGATCTGATTCATCAAATCCACCGGAGCCTTCAATGGTTTTATTATAGACAGTCAATATTCCGATTAACCTGGATTTGACGACCAAAGGAGCACTCAATACACTCCGGATATAAGAATCCCACTTTACATTCTGAAAACGTTCATCATTTCCGGGTTCATTGATGATCAGCGGTTTTTTATGTATTTGCATCCAGCCGATCAGGTTCTGGTTAAGGTGAAGCGGGTTCTCTTTATCATGGCTTACCATACTTCTTACAAGCGTTTGTGAAGAATTCTCCTGGTTTTCGTCAACAAGTGTGATATCACCCTGGCTGGCATTCAGTGCCCGAACGGATTTGCTGATAATGGAACGCATAATTTTTTCCGAGTCCAGGCTGCCGCCGATTGAAAGTGCAAGATTATTTAAAATCGCAAGTTCATCTACCGCTCTTTTTAACCTTTTGTTTTCTTCACGAAGTGCATCGGCTTCAGGGTGGATGTTATTTTCAGTATGGTTTTTTTTTAACATGAACGTCCGTTTTTTATGTCATGGAAACTGTGAAAGATATGTCCATTTAGTGGGTTCAAGTGTCAATATTCTTCATTTAGTATCGCAATCGCGGCAGATAACTGATGCAGATGCCCGGGTTCCTGGATCCATGCAATAAGCGATGGATCGGATTTTCGTATCAACACCAAAGATGCACCATAAATCGAGTTATTACTGTGTAGTGGCGGTAAGTCATTATTCTCGAATTTATTAAGAGTAATATTTCTGCCGCAGAGTAACAAGTCTATACTTCCTTTGTTAAGCCATTTGACTGCATCATCAGTATTTATACATGGTATGATGACGGCTTCCTGTCCCAGGCCGTCTCTTAAACTTTTGGCTGTTTCATCACATTTATCTACAGATGCAGAAAGGATTAGTATTGTTCTTGGATTACCGGATTGTATTTTTGCGTCGCCTGTAGGATCTTTAAAACCAGGCTTTGCAATAAGGCCTGCTTCCAGGCGGACATATTCAGAAGGATATGCAGGGCTGGACTTATTTTTGTCTTGTTTGGAATCAAATTCAGCCATTCGTATTAAAATTAAAAATTTTTATAGTCCGGTCTTATATGGTATCCGGAAAAGAAAAGTATTAAAACAGTAAATGAAAGATTTGCTGGCAGGTCGCAAAGTATTGATTTCTCGTCCTTATTTTTTCTTTTTATAAATAAAGATCCTGCAGCTTTTCAGGCCAGGCTACAGGATCATTTAAAAAACTGCTTTAACCTGAATAATCCGGGTTAAATAAGCTTTACAGCCTTTTTTATTCCCAGGTCCTGAATATGGATTCGGCAAAATAGGCACGGGGGTTTTTACAAGTTGCAACCGAATTCATTTTTTGCTCGTACTTTTCCCCGATTTTGTAAAAGTTTTGAGCCATGTTGCCACGATGCTCAAAACTCTGCCACCAGAGAGTAGTGATAAAATCAAAGTCTATATCTTCAAATCCCAGATAAGGTACCTGTAAATGCAGTCCGTAACCGCCCATCCCTGTTTCAGCTATCATTTCTGCGGCTTCTTTGTGAACCTCTACGGCATAATCCATTGAAACACCTTCGTTCAGTTTACAGTCAATCAGTTGCACGGGAAAACGGGCATCCTGCCTTTCATTTTCAATTAAATCATCAACGATGATATGGTCCATGGTGGCAACTGTCGTCCTGCATGTAGCAGGGTCGTTTTCATTATCTTCGTCTATGTATTTATTTACGTAGTTGCCATATTCCTTGTAAAGCTCTTCACCGTTCGGCCAAACCCCGGCCAGGATATGGGTAAAGTCTTGCGAACGCTCACCGGCTATTAATGGACGCATCAGATATTGATTGTACTTGCTTCCGTCAGCTTGTACTTTTTCTCCGTATTCCTTCGCATTTTCAATAACATCCTGAAATGTAAATCCATCTTTCAGGTTACATATGATATACTCCATCCGGACATTCTCTTCGGTTTCCTGTGCAACAACTTCTGCAGGCTGAAATGAAGAGATAAACCAGAGTAATCCCATTGTTGTTATTACAATTTTCATAGTTTGTCAGGTTATTTAACGATTGTGATTGTTTTATTGAATCCAGCCTTTTTTATAAGCAAATTAAAATTCACTTTATGAATTAAAGACTGATTCTAATTTAGATATACTATTTGATAATGCGTTGTATGCTGGTCGCAAATATTTGACCTCAGGTCTTCTTGTAATTCAAAGATTATGTCTTCATCACACGGCAGAAAAACATTTTTAAAAATCACAGGAATAAAGTTGTGGCTATCCGAAGTAATTAATTGCATCAAATTCGTAACTTATCCTTCGTTTAATTTTACCGATTTTTGTAATGATCACGTATTTTCAGCTTTTAATTTTCTAAAAAACATTTATTCCCATGAAACCGGTCTTTTTAATCTGCTCTTTTATTCTGTTCTTATCATCAACTGCCTATTCCATTGAATCGCCCAAATGGCTCCGGTATCCATCTATTTCACCAGACGGGAAAAATATAGTTTTCACATACAAGGGAGATTTGTATAAGGTTGCCACTCGCGGAGGCGTTGCCCGTCAACTGACTTTCCATGATGCTCATGACTACATGCCGGTCTGGAGCAATGACGGACGCAAGATTGCTTTTGCTTCCGACAGATACGGAAATTTTGATATCTTTTTGATGGATGCAGAAGGAGGGCCTGCAACCAGGCTTACATGGCACTCGAATGATGAGAGCCCTTTTACGTTCTCACATGATGATGAAAATGTGATTTTTGGGGGGGCGCGCCAGGACAAAGCCGAACACCGGCAGTTCCCCACAGCTTCGCAACCAGAACTCTACAAGGTTCCCGTCTCTTCAGGCAGAGTTGACCAGGTTTTTACTATCCCGGCAGAATATGTCCAGGTGAGCGGAGACGGTTCCAAAATGATTTACCACGATAAAAAAGGAGGGGAGAGTGAATGGAGAAAACATCATAAATCAGCTATAACCAGAGATCTGTGGATCTATGATTCGGAAAGTAATGAACACACCATGCTTACGGATTCAGGTTGGGAAGACCGTCACCCGGTATTCAGCCCGGATGAGCAAAGCCTTTATTACCTGAGTGAAGAAAACGGAAGTTTTAATGTATTTAAGATGGATCTTCTAAATCCGGATAACAGGCAACAGATAACCGATTTTGATTTTCATCCGGTTCGTTTTCTAAGCCATGGCAGCGGAGTACTTGCTTTTGGATTCGATGGTGAACTCTACACAATGAGAGAAGGAGAGGAGCCGCAAAAAGTGAATGTGATTATCAGAACCCAGGCAAACAGTAATCCGGATAAATTCATTACTATCAACGGGGGAGTACAGGAGATGGATATCTCTCCGAATGGAAAAGAGATCGCATTTATCGCCCGCGGTGAAGTTTTTGTGACCTCGGTTGATGGTTCACTTACCAAGAGAATCACAGATACTGCTGAAGCAGAACGCTTTGTCACCTTTTCTCCGGATGGGAAAGCAGTGGTTTATGCATCCGAGCGTAATGGAAGATGGAGTATCTTTCAGTCGAAAAAAACAAGAGATGAAGAACCTCTCTTTTATGCTTCAACACTGATTGAGGAAGAAGTGCTGGTCAGCGATAGCCTCGACAACTACCAGCCTGCTTTTTCGCCTGATGGAAAGAAACTGGCTTTTATAGCAGGAAGGCGAACACTTAGGGTAATAAACCTCGATTCCGGCGAAACAGTCAATTTACTTAGTCCCGATGACCTGTTTCATATGCGTGACGGTGACCAGTATTTCACCTGGAGCCCCGACAGTAACTGGCTGTTGGTTGGATGGCGAAAGGTATTGCACAACGCGGAAGTTCTGCTTCTCGCCGCTGATGGAAGTGAAAGAATCAATCTCACCGAAAGCGGGTATATGGATATGACACCGAAATGGGTGAATGAGGGCAGCCAAATGTTATGGTTTACAAATCGCGACGGACTGAAAAGCTACGCAACCAGCGGAAGCACCGAACGTGACGTTTACGCCATGTTTTTTACCCAGAAGGCCTGGGATGAGTATAATTTGACCGAAGAGGAGAAAAAACTGAAAAAAGATATCGAAGAAGTTACCAAAGATGAAGATGACCCTGATAAAAAAGATGAACGAGAAGAGGTAACAGAACTCGAATTCGACAAAGAAAGAATGAAAGATCAGATTATAAGGCTGACCATTCACTCAAGTACCCTGGCTGATGCCGTACTATCAAAAGACGGCGAAAAACTCTATTACCTGGCACAGTTTGAGGATAATTTCAACCTGTGGGAAACTGATCTCAGAACCCGCGACACCAAAATGGCTATCCGTCTGAATACAGGATTCGGAAGCCTTCACTGGGATAAAAAAATGGAACATCTTTACCTGTTGAGCCGCGGTTCCGTTTCTAAACTGGATCTGTCAGGTGGGAATTCAAAACCCGTTAAAATTGCAGGCGAAATGGATATTGATGAGGTAAAGGAACGTGAACAGATGTTTGAGCATGTTTATATCCGAACCAAAAATATTTTTTACGAACCGACTTTTCACGGGAATGACTTGGATATGCTCTACAATGAGTATCAAAAATACCTTCCTCACCTTGGCAATTCCTACGAATTTGCCGAAATGGTTTCGGAAATGCTGGGTGAGCTGAATGTTTCTCATGCCGGGGCTCGCTACAGCCGCAGCATCGACAACCCGGATGCTACTGCCTCGTTGGGAATTTTCCGTGATTACGAACATGAGGGAAATGGAATCATGATTGCAGAGGTAATCAAAGGTGGCCCGCTTGACAAAGCTTTATTCAACATTGAGCCGGGTATGGTTATCGAGCGTATTGACGGTGACCTCGTGGCACCTGACCGTGATATCGCCTCTTTTCTAAACCGGAAAGCCGGAGATTTTGTACTGCTTGAGATTTCAGATCCGGAAAATAAGGAGATCAGACAAATCAGGGTTAAACCTATATCTCTGGGAGAAGAGCGTGGATTGCTCTATCAACGATTTATTCACATTAACGAGGAGGAAGTGGATGACAAGAGCAACAGCCGGCTTGGCTATGTTCACATCCCGGGAATGGGCGACGGCCCCTTCAGAAATGTAATTCAGGACATGCTGGGTAAATACAGCGATCGTGAAGCTGTCATCGTAGATACACGTTTTAACGGGGGCGGCGATCTTGTAGCCGACCTGGCTATGTTTTTTACAGGCACTGAGTTTAATACCTATGCCACTGCTGCCAAGGATGTTGGAGGTGAACCGACGTCAAGATGGACCAAACCTACCCTGAGCCTCATCAATGAAGCGATGTACTCGGATGGCCACTGTTATGCAAGCGCCTATACGGAACTGGAGATTGGCCTGACGGTAGGTATGCCGGTACCGGGCACTTGCAGTTTTGCAGGCTGGGAAGGCCTTCCGGATGGAACGAGATGGGGCGTGGTGCCTGTAAGCGCAAAGAATATGTCAGGCGAATGGATGGAAAACAACCAGACCGAACCGATAATCAGGGTTAAAAATATGCCTGGCATTATCGACAACGGCAGAGACCAACAGCTTGAACGGGCGATAGAGGAACTATTGGATTAAAGTCAAGAGAGTTGAGTAAGTAGTGTCGGGGCGAGTTGTATTCAGATTATCGAATTGCGTTTTACTACCCAGAGGTTGTCCAAAAAGTATAGCTGGCTGCAAACCGACTTTAATTTTTTAGTTTAATTTTAAATAGATTTATAGGGGTTCTTCGTGTTGCTTCGTGCCTGCGCACGGGAGTGCTTCTGCACGCAGGCGTGACTTCGCGACTTCGTGGCGAAAACCGGCACT
>CAYPZI010000079.1:0-4102 GCA_964415185.1 uncultured Balneolaceae bacterium
GTCACGGCAAAACGGATCGCCGGCGAAACGATACAGCCATTAACGCTTGAGTGCTATAAACCACTCAAAAGGCTTGCAGAAAAAGAAATATATACTTACCCTTTACGTTAGTAACGTAAAACATCAGGCATGATTAAAGAATTTGGCGATAAGGAGTCCGAAAAAATTTGGAATGGAGTCCGGTCGAGAAAATTGCCAAATGAAATCCAGAATGTTGCTCGCAGAAAATTTAGAATGCTTAATAATGCACAGGACATAAATGATTTAAGAATTCCCCCTGCAAACAGGCTCGAAAAGTTGAAGGGAAATCTAAAAGAGTATCACAGCATCAGAATAAACAGGCAATGGAGAATCATCTTTCAGTGGAGAAATTGTGATGCTTACAATGTAAAAATAGTTGATTATCATTAAATGAAAATGAGAATAATATGGAAAAGTTAAAGAACATACATCCGGGTGAAGTTTTAATTGAGGAATTCTTAAAGCCAATGGATCTCTCTGCATATCGCTTGGCTAAAGAAACATTTATTCCCCAAACCCGAATTTCGGAGATTGTGAGGGGTAAACGAAGAATCACAGCCGATACAGCGTTGCGCCTGTCCAAATTTTTCGGGACCAGCGCAAAATTCTGGATGGGATTACAAGATGATTATGATCTCGAAGAGGAGAAAAGGGAGAAAGAAAAAGAGCTTGGCGAGATCAAACCCATAGAAGGGAGCGCTGCTTGACTTAAAAGCAAACGATGTGATTGTTAGGTTCGTGCATTCAATAGATCCTACGACTAACCTGATAGAAAGACACAGTTCCCTTCAATATCACCGTCTACGCAAAGCCGCAAATCGTTAAAAAAGGCTGTCATCCATCCTTATCACTCACAGAAAACCCCATCCAAATAAAATAAAAGCACCCCATCCCCAAAAGAGTCCACATCACATCAGCCCCGCAAAGCAGGGTTTCCATTTCATTCCAACAAGTCGAAATAGCCGTTTGATGTAAAAAACTGCAGGAATTCCCATGTGATCAATCCGCCTGCTGAGATTACCATGGCTGTGATGTATATATTTTCATGAATCCACTTAGATTTTGACTCTGATGAAAAGTAAGGCAGCACAACGATAAAAAGTGCAGGAAGGCCAACTGTAGGGAAGAAGTTTGGAAGCACTCCCAACAGGTAGACAAAGCCGTTATGGGCTCCGGTGAACTGCGGCCGGATAGTATCCTGTACCAACGAAAAGCAAATAGTGCAGGCGGCAAACAGTGCAAACCAGCCGTAGTCGGATTTCCTTTTTTGGTCGTTTATCATTCACCCCCTAACCAAAAACTGCGTTTCGCCTTTCTCCATGTCGTCAATGGTGATGACATCCAGGTCTCTGTGCTCGTGCATATAGCTCAGCAATCCGAAATCGCCACCACAGCAGGCCGCGTGGCCCAGTATAAATCCCGACGTAATTACCGCCCATTCAAATCCGGACCAAAGCATGATCATCAGGCCAAACACGGTGATTACGGAGAAAGGCAGCAGGGCAATAAATCGAAACTCCTTAAATCCGGCAGAAAAGCCGTTTGCGGCTGCATAAAATACCAGCTTTCGCCAGTTTGCGCGGTATTGCACGGACTCTGCGCCCATCATTTTACAGGCAATTCCGTGGAGTCCCTCATGAAAGGGAATCATTAAAAATCCCAGGAATCCCCCCAGGAAAAAGTGGTTGACCACCTCTAAACTGAGCTCACCGGCGGAGATCATTAACCCCGCCCAAATTCCCACCAGAAATAGGCCGAAAAAATTTGTGTATTTGTAGATACGCGTATACATATTCTTTTTCTTCATCCACGGCTTGATGAATTCAGCTATTAAGTTGTGGTCCATGGTGTCCTTTAAAATATACCCGGTCGTGTTCGTATTTTGATTGATCATCTTCATTCTTTTTGTAAAGTTTTTGTTTCAATATCCTCATCTATCTCATTCAGAGTATCCTCAATCTTATCCAGATATTTCCGGAACGAGATGTTATAAAGCCATCTTGATAGGAGGAATAACAGGGGTGTTAACACTACAATCACCACCAGCAGCAATACCCAGTAAAATGGCTCTGTGAAGAATGCCTCCGTTTCATCCCGTTCATAGAGGGACAAAAAATATCCTGCCGCAAGAGAAACGGGGTAGAAGAATATGGCAATGATCTCCTGGTACTTCAGCCCTTCTGTTATGGTGTAATGCAGGTTTTTGAGATAGCTTTGGATGTCTTCATCAGGATACAGATTTTTTAAGTAGCGGTTGTAGAGCCAGGTAGTCTGCCAGATGGCTCCCGCATATCCCACCAGGATAATCCCAACCAAAAGCCGGACCCAGAATCCATCCACCAGGATAAAAATGGCTCCCATGATCAGGCTGCAAATCACGGCCATAATGAGATTTATTCTGAAATTTGATCTCAATTTGGTAACCGGGTTATCAACTCTGCTTTTGATCTCAAGCTGTTTTTGTGTAATCGCCGGACCCTCGAACGATGAATCCATCTCAGCCCATAACTTTTTTAAATTATTCATATCACGGTTTAAGTAAACGGGTTAACTGTTTTTTGCACCGGTAAAGCTTCACGGCCACGTGGTTTTCTGTCAGACCGGTGATTTCGGCGATCTCTGGGTTACTGTATCCGTCCAGATGGAGCGACACCGCGATCTTCCCAATGGAGTCCAATTGCTTCACAGCCCTGTAAAGCTTCTCTTTTGTATCATTCGGTTGATCCGGGATGTCCGGTTCAAATTCAACTTCGGCCTGTTTTCTGCGTTTCTCCTTTTTGATGTAGCTGAGAACGGTGTTCAGGCTTACACGATAGAGCCATGTTGAAAATATTGATTCGCCATTAAACCGGCCGTAGGAGCTGTAAGACTGCAGAATAATCTCCTGCACAAGGTCCTTCCGCTCCTCAACATCATCCACATAGAGATTTACCACCTTGTAGATAATTTTACGGCTTTCGTTAATCCGGCTTAAAAAAGCTTCCTGGCTACTGTTTTTCAAAATGCCTCATACCATTTTTTTATCCGGGGTTGGTTTGAAGGGGTTCTACCCGGTAGCCTTCACTTCTCAGCAGCTCAATAAGTCCCATTTTACCGGGTAGATGCAGAGCACCAACGGCAATAAAACTCGGTTTATCCTTAATCAATGCAGGTATTTTTTCCATCCAGTTTACATTTCTGACATCCAGGAAAGCGGCCATGGCAGGCACCTCAGCAGCCATATCTTCGCCTATTTGCTGCAGGCAGGCCAGATCTTCAGAAACGTAACAGTTAAAAAGCGTTTCAATTAGCTCGAATGATTCCTCTTCATTTTTAAGATAGTCTACCAGTTGCTCTGTCTGTTCTTCCACCGGGGTGGTGTTAAAGAGAAGATCCATCTGTTCTTCCATGCTTTCCAGGGCGACTACACTTTTCCCGGATTGTTTTCCGTCGGCGGCAAACCACTGGTCAATCATTGAACCACTATAACCGGTCAGTTTCTCACCCAGAACCATTTGATTATGAATCATCGATAGGGTTGCCATCAGCGCCATCGGTTTCAGCATATCCACCTGGCTGAGGCCTACCCCTATTGTAGCAGTCAATACTTCTGATAGAAAATCAGTTTCTTCTTCGGTCAAATAGTTGCTGATCAGATCTCCCTGCATCACGGCCATCATGCCAAGCTGCTGCATTTTGGAAGAGTCTATTTCAACTTCTAACATCACTTGTTCTGCTGAGCGATATCGGTTTAAAACTTCCGGTTTGGTTTCGAGAAATTCATCCTGAAGCAGATGAAACGTTCCAAAAAGATAAGATGGCTGTTCCAGGTTATTCCCTGAAATTTCCCAAAGAAGCGAGTGATTTGATTGCTGAGCATTAAGATTACCGGATAGAACGATAATCAAAAGGATTCCCATCAACAGAATCCTGTTCACAAGTAAAGCTGTTTTTCGTGTTTTCATATTATTTCCTGTTTATTGTGGTTCGAGATTCAAAATCTCTCAAGGCGCCTTTTGAAATTCGTTTGGTCTGTTAGTATTAAAATGTGTCTTAATATTACAGAGTACGAATAAATAATTTCCTCAAAATAAAAATCGCA
>CAYPZI010000079.1:4202-12991 GCA_964415185.1 uncultured Balneolaceae bacterium
ACAATAAACGGATGGAGCGGCTGGACACCATTTTTGCTCAGCGTTTTTTTGTTGCGTTTGATGCATACTACAACGATTCGGAAGAGCCAATCACTCAAAGCTGGAAATACGCGTTTGATGCTGCCCAATCCTCCAGCTTTATCGTTATGCAACATATGCTTTTGGGCATCAACGCACATATCAATCTTGACCTTGGGATTGCCGCAGCACAGACGATGGAAAATGAAAACCTGGAGTTAATTCACAAAGATTACAACCGGGTTAACGACATCCTTGCCTCACTTATTGATGATGTGACATCAAATATGAGCCGAATCTCACTTTTTTTCGGGCCGATGAATCGCCTGGCGGGGAACACAGACGAAATGCTGGTCAATTTTAGTATTGTTTTGGCCCGTGATGGCGCCTGGAAGTTTGCTCACAAATATAACATAGCCGAAGATAAATCTCTCGCCATCCAAAAAAGGGACGCGAAAATCGCAGATCTGGCAAAACGCCTGACACAAAGAGGCCCGTTCATTTCCTTCATCATCAAGATCATTCGATGGGGAGAGTTCCGTTCGCTGCAAACCAATCTGGACCGACTCGCCGGTATTATAAAATAGTGTAATTATTGGAAATTGGGCGATTAGTTGATTTGCAGAATAGTTATCTGAAAGTTCTAACCTTCACTATTCACCGATAAATTTATTCGCGGGCATGTACCAACTTCGCTAAAGCTGCGTAGGAAAGGCAAAGCAAGAAAGCAATGATCGTTATCAATCATCGGATTGAATGATTATCTATTGAAGTTCAAATACCCCGTAACAATTTTTTTTACTTAGCGTAAGTATCAGCATAGGACATAAAAAACCATAACGTTCAATATTTTATGAAAACGCTACGCTATTCTATCATTTCTCTAATCTTTTCAGGACTCCTTCTCAGTATTTCAGCCTGTAATAACAATACACAAGAAAACGAAGAACAAGAGGAAGCTGTGGTTATACCAGTTGAGGTCAGCAGTGTAAATCGCGGTGATATTTCAGCTTATTACGCCAATACTGCCACTCTTGATGCCGAACAGGAAGCTACGGTGGTCTCCAAAGTTCGTGGTATCATCAATGAGATCTATGTGGAGGAAGGTGACGAAGTTGAGGCCGAACAAGTGATCGCCAAAATCGAGGATGAACAATACAAAATCGAGGTTGCACGGGCAAGGGCCACGCTCGAACGGCTTAATAATGAATTTCAAAGAAATAAAGAGTTATTCGATAGAAACCTGATCGCAGCTGAATCTTATCAAAATTCTCAATACGAATATGAATCTCAAAAAGCTGCTTACGACCTGGCTCAACTTAATCTGGAAAATGCGTCTATAAAATCACCCATCAGTGGTGTTATTTCCGAGCGTTTTGTGAAACGCGGAAATATGATCGGCACTGATCAACAGGTTTTCCGTGTTACTGATTTTAGTCCGCTCCAAGCCATTTTACATGTCCCTGAGCACGAGATGTCCAAGATTAAAAAAAATCAGCAAGCTGAGCTTCATGTTGATGCCATACCTGATCAAGTGTTTGTGGGACATGTAGAACGTATCAGTCCGGTTGTGGATTCTGAAACGGGAACATTTAAAGTGACTGTTTTTGTGGATGAGACCAAAGGCCTGCTTCGGCCCGGTATGTTCGGGCGAGTAAAGATCGTGTATGATACCCGTAAGAATGCACGCATGATTCCAAAATCTGCTGTCATCTCGGAAGACCTTGCTCAAAGTGTTTTCGTTATTCGAGACTCCATGGCATTCAAAAAACAAATCCAAACCGGTTACAGCAATGGATTGAATGTGGAAGTAATTGGCGGGCTCGAAAACGGTGAAACCGTAGTCACTATTGGCCAGGGCAGCCTGCAAGACAGTACCAAAGTAAATATCATCAAACTGTAAGCAGGTCTTCCAATGAAAATAATTGAGCTTTCTATCCGTCGAAAAGTCACCATCGCTATGTTTACGGTAGGAATTTTACTCTTCGGTATTGTTTCCCTTTCCCGGCTGAATGTAAATTTACTGCCTGAACTGAGTTATCCGACACTCACCATCCGAACCGAGTTGCAGGGCGCCGCCCCAATTGAGGTCGAGAATCTGATCACCAAACCGGTAGAAGAAGCCGTTGGAGTTGTGAAAGGTGTGCAGCAAGTACGTTCCATTTCGCGTGCCGGACAATCAGATGTAGTGCTGGAATTTACCTGGGGCACCGATATGAACATCGCCAATCTGGATGTGATGTCGAAACTGGATGCTGTTCAGCTCCCGCTTGAAGCCGAAAAACCGGTCACCCTTCGTTTCGATCCTACCCTCGATCCCATCATGCGTTATGCTTTGTATTATGATGATCAGTCTCCGCAGAAAAATGCAGAGAATGATGCATCGGTGAATTATGCCGTATATCAGGATCTTTCAAACCCCGATGCTATTTCCCGATTAAAAGGACTTCGGGTTCTGGCAGATGAGCAGCTCAAAAAGAGCCTGGAATCATCACTTGGAGTTGCTTCCGTTAAAGTGAGTGGCGGACTTGAAGAAGAGATACAGGTAAACATCGATCAGAGCCGTCTCTCCTACCTAAAAATTCCAATTGAAAATGTGACTCAGATCTTAAGCGCTGAAAATATCAATCTTTCCGGCGGGAGATTGGAAGAAGGTTCACAACAATATTTGGTCCGGACACTGAATGAATTCAAATCCGTTGAACAGATGCGTGATGTAGTGATCAGCCGAAACGCCGAAAATACAATCTACCTGAAAGATGTTGCAGAGGTAGAACAGTCCTATAAAGAACGGGAAGCCATTACCCGTCTCAATGGCTTCGAAGCTGTCGAAATCGCTATTTATAAGGAAGGTGATGCCAATACGGTGGCTACAGCAGAAGCTGTGGACAAACGAATGTCTCAAATCCGTGAAACCCTCCCACCTGAAATGAAGTTAGAGAAGGTCTATGATCAATCGGTTTTTATTGCTTCTGCTGTAAATGAAGTGAAGAATGCCGGGATCATCGGAGGTATTCTGGCGGTGATTGTGCTGTACCTGTTCTTAAGAAATTTTTGGACCACGGTCATTATCTCGGTTTCCATTCCGGTTTCCATCATTGCTACTTTTAACCTGATGTATGGAAATGATATCTCTTTAAATATCATGTCGTTGGGTGGAATTGCGCTCGGTATCGGGATGCTGGTAGATAATTCCATTGTGGTACTGGAGAATATTGCACGTCACAAAGAGATGGGCAAAGGGATTATAGAGTCGGCGCGTGAAGGCGCGGGCGAAGTGGGAATGGCTGTTGTCGCCTCTACCCTTACCACCATCGCCGTATTCTTTCCACTGGTTTTTGTGCAGGGAATCGCCGGACAGCTTTTCCGAGATCAGGCATTGACGGTAACTTTTTCCTTGCTCGCATCACTTGTTGTTGCGCTCACTTTGATTCCTATGATGTCGTCCTTTACCCGTTCAAAAAAGAATCTTGATCCTTTAGAACTCAAAGAACCAAGAACCAGGTTTGGACGGGGACTACGAGCAATCCGATTGTTCCTGTTCTATACCATTCCGACAGCCATCACCAAAGGAATCAGGTATATAGTGAAATGGATCTCTAAGATCGTCAAAACCCTATTCTCTCCTTTTGTATATCTATTCGACAAAAGCTATCGGGCAGTTGAAAAAGTTTATGCCGGTATGCTCCGATGGTCACTCGATCATAAATTCACCGTGCTCGTTTCAGCTGTTGTGATCTTTACCGGTTCCCTTACTCTGGTTCCAAGAATTGGGGTTGAACTGATCCCTCAGCTTTCTCAAGGCGAATTTTCTGTGGAATTTAAACTCCCTCCCGGAACACCTATTGAAAAAACCGATGCGGCCTTACATTCTGTACAGTCATCAGCCAGGGATAAAGATAACATTCAAACCACATTTGCTGTGGCAGGAACAGGAAACCGAATGGATGCCAATCCCGATGAAGGCGGTGAGAACCGGGGTGAAATGAATGTAACACTGGCCTCCGGTTCTTCTGCATACGAAGAAGAGATCGCCATGGATCAACTTCGCGCTTCTTTAAGCCAGATTCCGGGGTTGCAGTATAAATTCGAGCGCCCTGCCCTTTTTTCGTTCAGCACCCCGGTTGAAATTGAGATCAGCGGTTTTGATCTGGAGAAGCTCAAAGAGGCCGGTGATGCTGTTGCCCGAAAGCTTTCTTCAAACAATCGCTTTGCTGATGTGAAAAGTACGATGGAAACCGGAAGCCCCGAAGTTCAGATTATATTTGATCGTGATAAAGCCGCCTCTCTTGGGTTACAGGTTCATGATGTGGCCGACCGTATCGTAAGCAACGTTCGCGGAGATGTGGCTACGCGATATTCCTGGAGGGATCGAAAAATAGATGTGCTGGTTCGTGCCCGCGAAACAGACAGAGCGTCGATCAATGAGATTCAAAACCTGATTGTAAATCCGGGCAGTAATCGGCCTATCCCCTTGAATGCAATTGCACAGGTACAGATCGCCAATGGCCCCGGTGAAATTCGCAGAGTTGCTCAGCAGCGTGTGGCTGTTGTATCAGCCAACCTTAATTATGGAGATCTGGGTGAAGCTGCTGAAGAAGTAGAGCAAGCCCTTGCTGATGTCACTCTTCCTGCCGGTATTTTTGCTCAAATAGCCGGACAGAATGAAGAGATGTCGGAGTCGTTTCGGTCGCTTATTTATGCCCTGGCTTTAGCTGTATTTTTAGTTTACCTGGTGATGGCATCCCAGTTCGAATCGCTGCTTCACCCTTTTATTATCCTCTTTACGATTCCTCTTGCACTGGTTGGAGCTATTCTCGCACTTTACCTTACATCTACCACCATCAGCGTGGTTGTGTTTATCGGGTTGATCTTGCTGATCGGTATTGTGGTGAATAACGCCATTATCCTGATTGACATCATCAATCAAATGCGGATGAAAGGCATGGAGAAAATTGAAGCCATCAAAGAAGGAGGAAAATCAAGACTTCGACCGATCTTAATGACTACGATGACTACCACCCTTGGCCTTCTTCCGCTCGCCATCGGTTTTGGTGACGGAGCTGAACTTCGGGCCCCGATGGGAATTACAGTGATCGGCGGATTACTCATCTCAACCCTGCTGACACTTGTGGTAATTCCCGTGATGTATGCCATCCTCGATCGTAAAAACTATTCGGTTCAACCCGAAACTGAAACAGCTTAATTCACAATCATGAATATTACCGAATTATCTTTACGCCGACCGGTAACCACTCTCATGGTCTTTGTGAGTCTGCTGGTTGTCGGTTTGATCGCCACCCGAATGGTTCCGCTGGAATTTATGCCGAATATCACCTTTCCGGGTGCTTTTGTGCAGATCCCGTATCCCAATTCCACCCCAGCTGAAGTCAATGAAAATATTGCCCGTCCCATTGAAGAGGTTATGGCAACGATCAGCGGAATCGAGCAGATCAACTCCAACTCGGGAGAGAACAATGCCGGGGTGATTATCACCTTTAAACAGGGCAATGACATTGACCTGAAAGCCATCGAAATCAAGGAAAAGATCGAAAGTATTCGCCACCAGCTTCCCGACGATTTTGAGTATTACGAGATCTTCAAATTCAGTGATGGTGCAAACGTCACCCTTCAGCTTCGTATTTCCAGCAACCGTGATCTTTCTGATGCTTATGAACTGCTTAACCGAAATGTGCAGCAGCGAATTGAACGTATTCCAGGGGTAGGACAAGTGGATCTGTATGGCGTAGAAAAAAAAGAGTTCCGCATCGAGTTAGATCCCGACCGGCTCACCCAATACAATATTGACCTGAACCAGCTCACCACTAAGCTTAGACGAGCTAATTTTTCCATGTCGGCCGGCAAAATCACTGATTCCGGAATGCGGTACATGGTCCGCCCTGTCGGTGATCTGAGTACCACAGATGAGATTGGAAACCTGATCATCACCGAAAATAATATTCGCGTGAAAGACATTGCACAGGTTACCTACACCTCTCCAAAACGAGATTATGCCCGGCACCTTGATATGAAGTATGCCATCGGGCTGGATATCACCAAGGAGTCTACCGCTAATTCTGTTGAAGTAGTCAACAACGTGCTGGCAGAAATTGAGAAGATCAATGAGTTGCCCGAAATGCAGGGCATAGAGATCTATGAGATGTTCAATGAAGCGGATGGAATTTTAAGTTCCCTTCGCGAATTATTCAATGCCGGGATGATCGGGGCTATCTTTTCTATTATTGTTCTCTTTATTTTTCTGCGGCAGATCAGTACCACTCTTATTGTAGCTATTGCTGTCCCCTTTTCGCTGATCGTAACGCTTGGCTTTTTCTTCTTCCTGGATATCTCCCTGAATATATTGTCAATGATGGGGTTGATGCTCGCCATTGGGATGCTGGTGGATAACGCCGTTGTGGTAACTGAAAACATTCATCGCTATCAGCGATTGGGACACAGTGCCTGGAAATCGGCGGTATTCGGCGCAAAAGAAGTGTCTATAGCAGTTACAGCCGGTACCTTAACATCCATCATTGTTTTCCTTCCAAATGTAGTGAACGAGAGTTTTATCTCTCAGCACATGTATTATATCGGGATGTCTATTATCATTGCATTGATCGCATCACTGGTGATCTCATTGACGATAATTCCGCTGCTGGCTTCAAAGATCAAGCCCCCAAAAGAGAGTGACAAGAAAACGATTATCGACAAACTTTCACTAAAATATGCCGCTTTGCTTGAATGGTTTTTGGAGCGCAGAAAAGTTTCCGTACTTTTTATCATTTTACTGTTTTTGAGCGGTATTATTCCGGTTTCATTTATGTCTGTGGATATGTTCCCACGAGTTGAGGAACGTCAATTAAGCATGCAATACAATCTCAATGCAGCTTATACGCTCGATACAGTTAAAGAATCGGTAGACCGCATCGAAAAATATCTGTATGAAAATCAGGAAAATTTTGAGGTCAACTCTGTTTACTCTTATTACACTCCGGATTTTGCAGAGTCTACCATCAATTTGATCCCGGACGATAATGCCATTAAATCGGTTACTCAGATCAAAGAAGAGATACAGGAAAACCTGCCGATGATCGCTATTGGACGACCGGCTTTTGAATATATAAGCCGTAACAGTGCCGAACAGGTGAGGGTGTTTGTGCAGGGCGAATCCATGGAAACATTAGACAAACTGGCGGAACAAGTGGAATGGAGGCTTGGGCAACTTGAAGGTTTTGCTGACGTCCGATCGGAAGCTGAAACGGGAAGCGATGAAATTCGATTAACCGTAGATCACAATCGTGCCCGTAATTTTGGGCTGACATCATCGTCCATAGCGCAAATGGTATCCGGTTCCGTTCGCGGGCAAACCGTACAGCGAGTTCGAGGACCCGACGGTGAGATTGATGTGGTGCTTGCCTTCCAGGATGTAAACCGCCAGACGATCGATGACCTCAAAAATCTGCCTATTTCTATTGGTGAGCAAACGGTTAAACTGGCTTCCCTTGCTAATTTTCAATACAGTCAGGGAACAGGACGAATTTTCCGTGAAAACCGCAAAAATTCACTTGGTATTGCCATTAATCTGGAAGGAATTACATCAGATGAAGCCCGTGAGGAGATCTCAACAGTGATGAACCAGATTGTCTACCCCACCGGCTACTCATGGAGTTTTGGCCGCAGTTTCGGTATGAATGATGATGTAATGTCCACCATGCTGTTCAATATTTTCATCGCTTTTTTTCTTATCTATTTGATCATGGCTTCCCTGTTTGAGTCACTACTCTACCCAGGCAGCGTTCTTTCCTGCATCTTTTTTGGGGTTATAGGCATCTTTTGGTTCTTTTTCATAACAAATACCACCTTTGACCTGATGGCATTTATTGGCATCCTTATTTTGATGGGTATCGTTGTGAATAATGGAATCGTTATGATCGATCACATTAACCATTTACGCAGCCATGGACTCTCCCGCAAAGATGCTGTATTGCAAGGAGGCAGCGATCGAATGCGTCCGATTTTAATGACAGCAGCTACCACAGTGTTAGGTTTGATTCCACTTTGTATCGGTACTACCCAAATAGGCGGAGAGGGCCCTCCCTACTTTCCAATGGCCCGTGCCATTGTGGGCGGACTTACATTTTCAACCGTAGTAACCCTGCTTGTACTTCCGTCTATTTACGTGATATTGGATGATGTCCGGATTTGGGGAACTCGAATATTGCATGCATCAACATAGGTTACCTGCTTTTAAACCGATGTTCAAATTAACGCTCACTTTCATCACTTACATGAAAAGGGAACACGAATCGAACTGTTAAAATAGATGCACTGTACTTATGCGATAAAATGGCAACTTTAACAGTTCTGATGATCCGTGTTCCTCTTTATTCAATCAAACTAATCTACTACTGTCTTATCAAGAATAAAACTTCGGGTGAGAGTTGACTTAACACTACATTATAGTGCCGGGTTTTTCACCTTACCCATAAACAGGTTTACTCCACTTTCTCTTTCGTGAATAATAAAGACAAACGGCCGATCAACGACGAAAGGGGCCAATGCCGAATCCTCAACTATTCCCACGCTTGTTACAGCCGCAGCTTCTGTTCCCTCTTCATCCACCTGAATAAATGTCTTATGTTTTACTTCGCTGATAAACAGTTCGTTGGGTGAGGGTGTAATTCCGGAAAGGTTAGCGAGTCCTGCATCGAAAGCTGTTTCCATACCCATCGCTTTCAAAATATCGTTGTATTCAATTTCGTACTCGAGCT
>CAYPZI010000080.1:0-12841 GCA_964415185.1 uncultured Balneolaceae bacterium
GCGACTATGAAGCTGCAATCCGGCATTTTGAAACATCGCACTCCATTTATCCCGTGGGCAACGATGGCCGGTGACACACGATAGTCCCGTAAAGGAACGGCCCTGCCAAAACATTTTGGCTCACTACCAACGTTGATTCGGGCCATCCCTGACGGGATTAGACGACGTTGAGACGTTCCAATATAACCCCGGGATAAATCCACGGGGCTACAGCCGGGCGTCCCTTTCGGGACTTGGGTTGCCATTATTGACGATTGGATCTGTGTTAAAATTCCAGAACTCTTGACTCCTTTTAAAAAACAAGGGGTTACTGGGATTGTATCGTAAAACAGGAAGTCATTTTTGTTCGTTGTCAGTTGGCACGCTACATACTACATACTCCCTACTACATACTCCTCCCCAGCTTCTCCAAAATTTCCCCTGCTACATCATCCGGCCCGGAATCCACTTCCACCGTGATGGCATTTTCCGGTTCTTCCAGTGCTTCGAATTGTGAATCCAACAGCCCCGGAGGCATAAAATGTCCTTCCCTGGTTCCGAGACGAGCGGCTATCAGTTCCTTGTCTCCTTTTAAATAAATTAACCGTATCTCAACAGATGGGTTAGACCGGAGCACTTTCCTGTACTTTTTTTTCAATGCTGAACAGGCCAATACGGCTCCGCCACTTTTATCCCATTTTTCAACATTTCTCGCCAGCTCCAGTAGCCAGGGCATACGGTCGTCGTCGTTCAGTGGCTTTCCCGAAGCCATCTTTTTGACGTTCGCTTCCGGGTGATAATCATCTGCATCGTAAAACGGCACACCGAGTTTTTTTGCCAGTTTCCTGCCAATTACCGTCTTTCCGGCTCCCGATACCCCCATCACAACATAGATCATAGATTTATTCTGATTTTTTAAATTGTTTCCTTAAACTATGTAAAGTAAATATGTCAAACCTAATGATCTCCGCATGAAAAACCGACTCATCTTACTCAATTTTCTTCTTGTTTTTTTCCTGATTCTAAGCAACGCCAATGCACAGGAAGAAAACTTTTCGTATCTCGATGTCTTTGAACTTCAACTCGCCGGCAATCCTGAAATTTCTCCGGATGGTTCAACTGTTGTCTATTTACGTCACCAGTTTGACATCATGAAAGACCGGAGGTATACAAATCTCTGGCAGATTTCATTTGATGGCAATAATCACCAGGCACTGACCTCCGGAATTAACAGCATCGGCAACCTTTCATGGGCACCTGATGGCAGCCGTTTGGCCTACACCTCTTCCGAAGAGGGATCAAGTGAAATTTTTATCCGCTGGATGGGGTCGGGCAACACCGCATCTGTCACCAACCTGGAAAAGAGTCCTTCGAATTTGCAATGGTCGCCCGATGGCTCGATGATTGCTTTTACAATGCGTGTGGATGCTGAAAAACCCAAAATTGCCACCATCCCTTCACCTCCGAAAGGTGCAGAATGGGCAGCATCACCCAGGGTCATCGATCATGTTTTCTACCGGTCTGACGGAGCGGGTTTTATTGATCCCGGCCATACCCATATTTTCATTGTTTCGGCTGAAGGCGGTGCTCCCCGGCAGGTTACATCAGGCAACTTCAATCACAGTTCTTACAACTGGGCGCCTGACAGCCAATCCATCATACTTTCGGCTAACAGGAATGAAAATGCAGAGCTGGATCCCAATAACACCCACATATACGAACTTGACATAGAAACCGGGGATCTGACCCAACTGACCGATGGACGCGGCCCGCACAGCAGCCCGAAGGTTTCGCCTGATGGAAGTACCATTGCATTTACGGGCTATGACGACAAATTTGTAGGTTATCAAAGGACAGGCCTTTTTCTAATGAGCAGGGATGGTTCAGACAAAAGGGAAATTTCAACAGATTTTGATTTTGATATTGGTTCCATAAACTGGTCAGCCGACAACAGAAGCCTCTTTTTCCAATATACCGAGCAGGGAACCGAAAAAGTGGGTAACATCAGGCCGAACGGTGAAGTCACAGAAGTTGCTTCAGGGCTGAGCAGTACAACCATAGGCAGGCCGTACAGCGGAGGATCCTACAGCGTGGCAGGAAACGGTCGATTTGTTTTCACAAGCGGAGATGCTTCCCGTCCTTCTGAACTGGTAACCGGCCACTTCCCGACACGAAGAGCGATTACCCAGATCACCAGCCTAAATGAGAATTTTTTCAAAACAACGAAAATCGGAACTACGGAAGAGATCCGGTACAAATCTTCATTCGATGGCAGGGATATTCACGGCTGGATTATTACTCCTCCCGATTTTGATCCCGATAAAAAGTACCCCCTCATTCTTGAGATTCACGGCGGTCCTTATGCAAGTTACGGGCCCCAGTTCACACCCGAGCTTCAATTGATGGCATCACAGGGATATGTAGTGCTCTATACGAATCCCCGTGGAAGCACCAGTTACGGTACCGGGTTCGCCGCTTATATCAATCATAATTATCCGAGCGAAGATCATAACGATCTCATGGACGGCGTGGACGCTGTAGTAGACCAGGGCTACATTGATGAAAACCGGCTCTATATAACAGGCGGCAGCGGCGGCGGCGTTTTGTCTGCGTGGGCTGTCGGCAAGACCGACCGGTTCGCGGCGGCAGTAGTTGCCAAGCCGGTGATTAACTGGTACAGCTTTGTCCTGACAGCCGACTCCTACCCGTTTTTCAGCAAGTACTGGTTTGAGGAAATGCCCTGGGAAAATCCGGAGCCCTACCTTGAACATTCACCGATTTCGCTCGCAGGAAATGTAACGACACCAACCATGCTTTTGACAGGCGAAGCCGATTACCGCACCCCCATGAGTGAGTCCGAACAATTTTACCAGGCATTGAAGCTGCAAGGCGTTGAAGCATCCCTTGTAAGAATTCCTGATACGAGCCATGGAATTGTTTCGCGTCCAAGTAACCTGATTCGAAAAGTAGCCTACATTGTGGGGTGGTTTGATAAATTTCAGAATTAACATAATGAAACCGTTTTAAAATGATTATAATTACAGAGTTACTGTAACACAGGAATTATATGGTTCTACCAATCAGGCAAAAAGATATTTACGGCGGACTTGCTGAAATCAGCGGGCTCATCAGGGTCGAAAGTTTAAAAGTTATTGTGGAGTATCAGGTTCAGGATGAGCTTTTCGGAATGATGAATTCAAATCCAAAAAGAGTAATTCTGCCCTATTCCATGATCGATTTAATCGAAGTGGATAAAAAATGGTTTACTTACTATTTCAATATTTACCTGAATCAATTCCCGGAAGTAGAAAAACCGCTGTCACTAAAAGGCAACCTTCTCTCCTTTGCCATCAAAAAAGCCGACCGTGAAAAAGCGCTGCAGTTGAAATCAAGATTGATGCTCTCAATATCCGAATACAAACTCAATAAACTGGACGAAGATTTTTCTGATGAAGATTTTGAAACAAATCACACGGCTTATCATAAAAAAAACGACAAGAAGAACCTGAATGAAATTGAGTACCGCGAAGACGATAAACAGGAGTCGGGCAGGCTTAAAAATATCCTGCGCAATGATGAAAAAGATGACAAATAAATGAAATTAAAACTTCCTTTACTGGTATCGATTTTACTGGCTTTTCATGTTTCCCCTGTACTGGGACAGGATGACAGCGATATCAAAGAAATCAGGATCCTTCTCGAGGATTTCCTTGATGGAGCGTCTGTAAATGATATTGAAATGCACGACCGGTTCTGGTCTGATGAACTTGTTTACACCGGATCATCCGGGCAGCGATTCGGTAAAGACAGAATCATGGAGAACCTCCGAAATACGGGAAGCGGTGAAGATGATTCGCCTGTAAATTACAGTGCCGAAGATGTAAATATTAAAAAATTCGGCGAAGTCATAGTGCTCACTTTTCGGTTGATAGCTCATAATACCGATGCGGATAGTACCGATCAATATTACAATACAGGTGTTTTTCACAGAGAGAAGGAAGTTCTGAAAGCCGTTGCATGGCAAGCCACAAAAATACCGTAACCAATAATAACCTGATCATGAAAAATAAGTTTGTCAAAATCACAGCGATTCTTGTCGTTGCATTAATTATCCTCATTGTAGGTGTAACGCTTTCAATTGACAGGATTGTAAAGTCAACGGTTGAGTCAGTCGGAAGTGATATGCTTCAAACATCCCTTACGGTGGATAATATTTCCATATCGATTTTCAGTGGCAGCGGATCAGTTGAAGGGCTTAGAATCTCAAATCCTGAAGGTTTTGGCGAAGGTGATGCACTTGTAATCGAATCCATTTTTATCGAACTGGATCTCGGTTCACTTCTTACAGATACCACTATCGTAAAACAAATTACGGTCAATAAAATGAATGCATTTTACAATCTGCAGGGTATAAATAGTAACTTCGGGAAATTGATGGAAAATATGAATCAATACTCGCCTGCCGCTGAAGATGAAACCGAGTCAAACCTGATTATTGAATATTTTCTTATGCAGAAATCCTCTCTGATCGTCAAAGCCAATATAGAAGGCCTCGAAACCATCACGGTAAATATTCCCGAAATGGAACGCCGCGGTATAGGCAGGGAAGGCGACGCCTCAGTCACTGCCACAATGAAAAAAACCCTCGGCTTAATACTCGGCAGCGTGGCAGAAGAAGTTACCAAAGCTCTCAAAGATAAAGGAGTGGATAAGCTTCTTGACAAAGCGGGCGATACGATTAAAAATTTATTCGGTAATTAAGATCGCGCCCCGGAATCGCGGATTAAGCAGTTTGCATCGATCTCACAGAATTTTCTCGATAATCAAAATCATAAAGCGAGGCTGTGTAAAAAGTATAATTAGTCGAAGCCTGACTTAAATTTTTTAGTTTTAATTTTAAATAGATCTATCGGGGTTCTTCGTGTTGCTTCGTGACTTCGCGGCTTCGTGGCAAAAACCGGCACTTTTTTGCCACGAGTCCGTCAACTGACGGATCAAAGGTTCACGAAGAGAACTTAAATAATTAAGGCACTTATAAATCAAATACATCTTTTTGGACAGCCTCGTTGGGGTGAGGTCGAACTTTTGGATATCACGGATTTTATTTCCTCATTACCTGAGATGCCTGTTCACAAGATTTTCAAGCAGCTCTTGCCGGCCGCTTCTTTTTTTAGGCTCACCTTTTTCCGCTGCAAAATTCCTCATTTCTTCAAGGGTTATATTTCCTTTTTCAAATTCCTCTCCCGGACCCGAATCAAAAGAGCTATATCGTTCGTCGCGAATTTCTTTATACAACGGGTCATTTATAATACTGTCAGCAATCAACAAAGCCCGCGCAAACGTATCCATTGCTCCAATATGGGCATAAAACAGGTCTTTCGAATCCGTTGAGTTCCGCCGGATTTTGGCATCGAAATTGAGTCCGCCCGGAGCAATACCACCGTTCTCAAGAACCACCATCATGGCTTCCGCAGCATCATACAAGTCGGTGGGAAAATAATCGGTATCCCATCCGTTTTGGTGATCTCCCCTGTTTGCATCAATACTTCCCAAAAGGCCTGACTCGGCGGCAAGGGTGAGGTCATGGGCAAAACTGTGTGAAGCAAGCGTGGCGTGATTGGCTTCGATATTGAGCTTGAAATCATCAAGAAGCTCTTGCTCTCTCAGAAATCCGATTACAGTGGCCGCATCAAAGTCATACTGCTGTTTGGTTGGCTCCATTGGCTTGGGTTCAATCAGAAAATTGCCTTTGAAGCCGGCTTTCCGGCCATAGTCGCGTGCCTGACGCAAAAATTCGCCCATATGATCCAGCTCCCGCCGCATTCGCGTATTGAGCAGGTGCATGTAGCCTTCGCGTCCGCCCCAGAATACATAATTGGCTCCGCCCAGTTCAATCGTGACATCGATCGCCTTCTTCACCTGTGCCGCAGCGTGGCAGACCACATCAAAATCCGGGTTGGTAGCCGCCCCGTTCATGTATCGTGGATGGGTAAACAGGTTGGCCGTTCCCCACAGAAGGCGCACTCCCGTCTGCTGTTGATATTCTTTGGCCAACTCAACCATTGCTTGAAGGTTTTTTTCGGATTTCGCTACTGTCTCACCCTCAGGTGCCAAATCGCGGTCATGGAAACAGTAAAACGGGACGCCAAGTTTGGTAATGAATTCAAAAGCGGCATCCAGCCGTTGACGGGCATTATCCATCGGGCCGGATGATTTATTCCATGGTAAATCACGTGTACCCACTCCGAACGGATCACTGTTTTCATTGACAAACGAATGCCAGTAGGCAACCGCAAACCTGAGATGGTCTTTCATCTTTTTGCCGGCCACTTCCCTGTTCTCATCATAATATCTGAATGCCAGAAAATTATCGGTTTCAGGACCTTCATATTCAATTTTGTCGATTCCGGGAAAATATTCAGTGCGTTCAGCCATTTGTTATCTTTGATTATAGGTTTAAAAATTTGGTTAATTCGGTCTTCCAGCGGTTGTACAAATCAGCATACAGGTTTTGCTTCTCTTTTTTAGGATGAAATGATCGAAGCATTTTCAGGCCTCTGAATGCTTCTTCCTCACCGGCATAAATCCCGGTTCCGATTCCTGCACCTCTTGCAGCTCCTGCGGCACCATTTGTATTGTAGAATTCCAAAACCGAGCCTGTGGTATTGACAAAAATTTCGCGAAACACGTCACTCAAAAAAAGGTTTGCACGGCCTGCTTTTACCTTATCCGGTGTAACACCCGTTTTCCGAAGGATATCAAAACCATAGGCAAGTGAAAATGCGATTCCCTCCTGCACCGCCCTGTAAATGTGGCTTTGCCCGTGCCTGTTGAAATTGAGTCCGAGGATATGAGCCCCGACATCCCTGTTTTCAAACATACGTTCGGCACCGTTACCGAATGGAAACACCAGAATTCCGTCCGACCCCGGCTGAACACCTGATGCCAGCCGGTTCATCCCGGCGTATTCAGGAGTTGATTCACCACCTGTTAACCTGCGGATCCAACTGTTTGCAATACCGGTTCCGTTTACACAAAGTAATACACCGTACCTTGGGTTTTCTTTTGCATGATTCACATGTAAAAAAGTATTCACCCTCGATTTCGGATCATACCCGGGTGATGATAAAACGCCGTAAATAACGCCCGATGTACCGGCGGTTGTTGCCGCTTCACCCGGATGCATCACATTCAGGGAAAACGCGTTGTTGGGCTGGTCACCGGCCCGGTATGAGATTTTGATTCCTTTTCGGAGGCCAAGCACTGCGGCTGCTTCCTGAGTCAATTCGCCATGATCGCCAAAAGACTGGACCTGGTCAGGTATCAATTCCCTGCTTATGCCAAAGTATGAAAGCAATTTATCTGCAGGTTTCTCTTCTTTGTAATTCCACAAAATTCCTTCCGAAAGGCCGGATTTCGTAATCGTTACACGGCCTGTCATTTTCATCGCGATATAATCACCCGGCAGCATTATTTTATAAATCCGATCGTAAACTTCCGGTTCATATTCCATCACCCATTTCAATTTGGAAGCCGTGAAATTACCCGGAGAATTCAAAAAATGAGAGAGGCAGTACTCCTCTCCTATCTCTTCAAAAGCCTTTTCCCCGATGGGTGCGGCCCGGCTGTCGCACCAGATAATCGAAGGCCGGACAGGCTCGAGGTTTTTATCAACCGTAACCAGCCCGTGCATTTGATAAGAAATACCGATTGCCCGTATAGAGCCGGGATCTGCCTCTGATTTTTTAAGGAGTGCAGCCGTCGATTTTTTAACATGCTCCCACCAGAGGTCCGGATGCTGCTCGGCCCATCCCGGTTTTTCTGCTAACATCTCCATTTCGGTGGCCGGTGACGTTGCCTCTGCCACACACTCTCCGGAATCAATGTTCAGCAGGGCAGCTTTCACCGATGAGCTGCCAAGGTCATATCCCAACAGGTATTGTTCCATTTGCATGTGCCTAAATTAATTGCAAAATGAACAACGGGCAAAGGCAATTTTACGGTTGTGGTTTCTTAGCGCATCATTGCGACCACTGCGGTTAAAAAAACTTTGATAACTGCAATGAGCGCCGTGTAACGCAAAGGGTTTTATAGAAAAGATAATATTCTTTTTTAGATCTGCCCCAAAAACTCCTTCACTCTTCTTCCGAACCTTGAAGCCAGCGACTTCTCCCGAGTTGGAAAAGCCCTGTGAAACACATCCTCTCCTACAATCTGTTTAGCGAGATTGTAAGCCTCATCCTTTTTCCCATCCTTAAAGAGATGTATCACATCCGAATCCACAACCCGGTACCACAAATCCTTTCTCGTGTCAAAATCATCGTACACTTCCTTCATCGGGTCCCGCAGTTTTTGCATCATATCGAGAAATATCCCGTACTCTTCGCCAAATTCTTTTTCGAATCGCTGCCTGAGTCTCACTGCCAGCGTAGGGGCTGCGCCGCTTGTGGAGATAGAGAGGGTCAGCGGCCCTCGTTTCACCATCGATCCAAACGTAAAGTTACAATGCGGAATATCATCCATCACATTAACCAAAATTCCGCGCGATTCCGCTTCATCAAACACCTGACGGTTGATATCCCCTTCAAATTCAGCAACAATCACCATAAACGCTCCTTCTAAATCGCCTTCCCTGTATTTACGGGCGATCCATTCAAAGCTGCCGGTGTCTGCCATTTTCTTCAGGTTTCCGGTCAGCTCCGGGCTGATAACTGTCAGCCGGGCTTCAACTTCAAGCAGTTCATTTACCTTTCGTTCTGCCTCATGGTTGCCTCCGATGATTACCGTCTTCTTCTCATCCAGCCGGTTCAGATAAACAGGATAAACTTTCATGATTTGTTTTGAGATTTAGATTCTGTATTAAAGGGTTTCAACAAGTTTAGAGGAGTTTATATGTTATTATGTTTTTGATAAATCAAGTGAAAACGCAAAAGTGAAAAGGCAAAAAAAGCAAGTCAACCTCAAAGGTAAAAATCACATTTTAGCAGATTCCACTTTTTACTTTTGCGTTTTGCCTTTTCACTTTTCACTTTTCACTTATCTGTCAACTTCCCGTCTGCGCGGGCAAATGAATACCGCACTCCGTTTTTCCGGAATTTTTCCAGCGTCCGGCCCTTTCTTCTTCTCCATTTTCTACGTGCTGTGTACACGGCACACACCCAATGCTCGGGAATCCCTCGTCATGGAGTGGATTATAGGGCAGTTCGTGTTCCCGAATATAATCCCACAACTGATCACCATTCCAGAAGGCAACCGGATTCAGCTTAATCACATCACATTCACTGTCATATTCAACAATCTCGGTTTTGCTGCGCGTACCGGATTGATTTCTTCGTATACCGGTAATCCAGGCCGATTTATCGGCCAGGTATGCCCGCAACGGCCTCACTTTCCTGATAAAGCAACACCTGTTCGGGTTCTTGTTCCACAACTCATCACCGAAACGTTCAGCCTGTTCATCCAGCGAATATTCGGGCGTAATGCGCTGAATCCGGATGCCAAGTTTCTCCTGCAGGCGGTCTCGCAATTCGTACGTTTCCCTGAAGTGCAGGTTGGTGTCCAGGAAAAAAACCGGGGTTTGCAGACCGAGTTCGTGCAATCGATGAATCAGAAACACACCGGAGGGGCCAAAACCGGTTCCAAGCGTCATCTTTTTACCGAACATTTCATATCCCCATTTCAGCACTTCATCGGGATGTTCATTCCTGAATCCCGCATTCAGCTCACTGAGCCTTTCTTTACTCGTTTCCACCGGAGTTTTTTGAATCTTAAAATTCAATCCCGAATAGTCTACGTTATTATCACCCTGCATAACCGGAAATGACTTCAGTTTTGTATTCATCTGCCAATTGAGTTTGTTTTAGGTTAAACCAGGCAAGGTCATTGCTCATGGATGCAAGATCACCAACCACAATGGTAGCCGGAGATGACATATTCTTTTTTTGTACGATTTCAGCAATGGATGCAAGGGTGCCCGTTACTACCTGCTGATCGCAATAGGTAGCCTTTTCAATGACCGACACCGGCGTATCCGGCGAACGCCCGGATGCAATCAGTTTTTTGGAAATCAGGTGCAGGTTTCTCATTCCCATCAGGACGACCAGGGTATCGGCATGCACAAGATGATCCCAGTTTTCGAAATCATAGGTTCCGGTAAGCGTATGGCCGGTCACCACGGTAAAAGAACGCCCCATATTCCGGTGCGTAAGCGGAATGCCGGCATAAGCCGGTGCTGCTATTACGCTGCTGATTCCCGGTACAATCTCAAAAGGGATTTTTTCTGCCGCCAGGGCTTCACTCTCTTCTCCTCCCCTGCCAAAGACGAAGGGATCGCCACCCTTTAGCCTGGCCACCGTTTTCCCTTCATTCGCTTTTGAAATCAGGATCCTGTTAATTCCATCTTGTGAGACTGAAGGTGATCCCGGTTTTTTCCCGACAAAAATGTGTTCCGATTCGGCCCTGCTTGCTGCAAGCAATTCCGGGTTTGCAAGCCTGTCATAAACTACCACATCGGCTGTTTCAAGAATTTTTCTGCCTTTTACGGTAATCAGGTCGGGGTCGCCGGGACCTGCACCAACCAGGTAAACTTTACCTGCCTTGTCACGCGAATCCCGGTTTGATGTTGTAATTTTATTTTTAATCATGCTACACCAATTCTTCTTCAAATTGGCTGATTTCATTTCTTGCCCAGAAATCGCCGAATTTTTCACCGTTTTTCCTGTACGACTTATAAATTTCAAGCAACGGCCTCACTTCCGGCACAAGATCTTCCGTACTGACAAGGTCTTTATATTCCTTATTCAGACGTGTTCCGGAAGCATCGCCACCGATAAAGACCGTGTATTTGTCAAGCGACCTGCCCACAAAAGCGATATCAGCTACGTAGGGCCTTGAGCAACCATTCGGGCAGCCGGTCATTCTGACCGAGATTTTTTCATCTTCGAGTCCAAGATTAACAATCTCCTTTTCCAGGTCACGAATCACAGCCGGAAGAATCCGCTCCGATTCCGTAATGGCAAGTCCGCATGTAGGCAGTGCCGGGCATGCCATGGAATACCTGATCACATTCGAAATCTCTTCCGGTTTTTTTACACCATATGAAGCCAGAATTTTGGCAACTGCCTGCCTGTCTGATGATTCGATATCCGTAAGAAGAACATTGTGATTGGCTGTAAACCGGACACCCGGCCTGAATTGACCGACAACTTCCCGGAGTGCCGTTTTAAGCTTTATTTCTTCATCGTCCTTGATCCGCCCGTTCTCAACCGGCAGGCCATAGAACCACTTTCCGTCAGACTGTCGATTCCATCCGAGGTAAAGATCCAGGTCGAACTCCGGAAGCTCTCTGAAAGGCTGCAGCGTGATACCGGTCCTGTTTTCAAGCTCGGATTTAAATTTTGGCATGCCCCACTCGTGTATCAGGTATTTCATGCGGGCCTGTTTCCGGTTCGTTCGATTACCGTAATCCCGCTGAATGGAAATAATGCCTTTTACGATTTCGAATACATCCTGTTTCTCAACATATCCCAGATGATCCCCCAGGCGTGGAAATGTCTCCGGCTTTTTGTGATGCATGCCCATTCCGCCGCCCACAATCATATCAAAACCCTCGATCTCGTTACTTTCGTCAAAAAAAGCAACCAGCCCGATATCCTGCGTGTAGAGGTCTACGCTGTTATCACCGGGGACGGAAACCGCCACCTTGAATTTGCGCGGAAGATAAGATTTGCTGTAGAGAGGCTCGTTCTCCTCCGTTTCTTCCTTGCCTGAGAAGACCTTATCGCCATCCAGCCAGATTTCGTGATAGGCGTTAGTGGCAGGAAGCAGCAGGTCGGACAGCTTATCTGCAAAAATCTGGACTTTTTCCTGTTTGCCGTCAATATCGGGTGCCGGTACCGACATCACATTTCTCACAACATCACCACAGGCGGCAAGAGTGGTAATCAAGGCATTGTTGATTTCCTGAATGGTTTTTTTCAGGTCTTTTTTGATCACACCGTGAAGCTGAAAAGCCTGCCGGGTTGTAACCCGGATCGTATTATTGGTAAAATCGGAAGCGATGGTATCCAGCGCAAGATATTGCTCAGCCGTGATTTTACCTCCGGGTGTCCGGCCCCGGATCATGAAGATCCAGTGCCGGTCACGTCCTTTCCGCAGGTCACGGTCATCCTGTTGATAGGTACCGTGAAATTTCAGCACCTGTATGGCCTCCTTGCCGAAGTTGGGCTGATCGTTATCAACCTCGGCATCCAGAGGGCCACGAAGATAATTGCTGTTTTCCTTTATAACTTCAATTTTGCTTTTCTTCGATTTGGTGCTCATTATAATTTAATGTTTTGGATGTTTAAATTTTTGTCTATCGCTCTATGGGTACCTCTATAAGGTTGCCCCATTCGGTCCATGACCCGTCATAATTTTTTACACCGGGATAACCGAGCAATTCGTTAAGAACAAACCATGAATGGGCCGACCTCTCACCGATCCGGCAATAGGCAATGATTTTTTTATCAGAAGTAATCCCCTCTCCTTCATACAGCTCTCGCAGCTCTTCTTCACTTTTAAATGTGCCGTCTTCATTCACGGCTTTTGACCACGGGATATTTTTAGCACCGGGAATATGTCCGGCTCGTTGTGAGAGTTCCTTCAAGCCGGGAGGTGCCAGAATTTTGCCTGTGAACTCATCAGGTGATCGAACATCCACAAGGCCGAAGGCATCATTTTCAAGTGTTTCAGCAACATCATCGCGGAAAGCGCGCAGCTCTTTGCGAATTTCACCGATTCTATAGCTGGTTTTTGGAAATTCAGGAACGTCGGTTACCAGTTCACGTCCTTCGGCTTCCCATTTTTTGCGTCCGCCGTCAAG
>CAYPZI010000081.1:0-12734 GCA_964415185.1 uncultured Balneolaceae bacterium
TCCCGCCTCCACCGCCGCGTCCACCACCGAACCGGAGCCCGCCCGGTCCGCCGCCCCCGGCAGGCGATATATTTAATTCAACTCCCGACCGTGACAGCATGGACCGTACATCTTCGATAATTTCGTTCGTCGTTTTGCTGCGTTCCCTCTGATCGACAAGCAGCACGTTCAGTTCACCAAGATTGGATTCCGTGCTCCATCGCTGGCGCCCTATATTGGAAATAACGGAACGCACCTCGGGAAGCTCTTGCAATTCTCTTGAGTAATCCCTGAGCACTTCTGCGGTGGTTGCAAGCTGAGTACCGGCAGGAAGGGATATTCTCGCATTGAATTCACCTGCATCCGTTTCAGGAAAAAATTCTCCCGGTAACGAAGAAAACAGAAAGTATGATCCGGTCATTATACCAATTACAAAAATTACAATGGTATACTTTTTTCTCAGAATCCAGTGCAGTACCCTGCCATAATTTTTTTCCAGGTAGTTTATCCCTTTAAAAGTTACACTGTGACGGTCAAACTCTTCCCTTCTCAATAAAATTGAGGCAAGTACCGGAATCAAAACAATGGATGCAAGATATGAGCTTGTAATCGCGATTGATATTGTGAGTGCCAGGTCTCTCGTTACCGAACCCGTAATGCCTGTTACGCCCAAAATCGGCACGAAAACCGCGAGTGTAGTCAGTGTCGACCCGAGAAGTGCCCCGGCAACTTCGTTGGTTCCTTCAAAAACGGCTTTAAACCTGTTCTGTCCCTGCTCGAGTTTACTTGCTATGCTTTCAGAAACCACGATCGAATTATCAACCAGCAAGCCAATTGCAAGGGCAATTCCTGTGATAGAGATAATATTCAGGCTGATATCAAGAAAATACATCGCTGCAAACGTAGCCGTCAGTGATACGGGGATGCTTGTTGCAACAACCAGTGCAATCCGCCAGCCACCCATGAAAAACAGTAAAATCAATACAACTACAACCAGGGCCATCAGTGCAGATTGGGCAAGATTCGATATAGAATCCTCGATATACTTGCCTTCGTCGCTCAAAACCTGCATAGTGACACTTTCAGGCAAATTATCCCGGAATTCCTGCATCGCCTTCACAACCTCGAGCGTCACATCAAGGGTATTGGCATCCGACTGCTTCTGAATCTCTACGGTTACACTGTTTTTCCCGTTTACCTCTACAATTGAATTAATATCGGCATACGTATTTTCAACTTTTGATACATCGGATACGCGAATCGGCACACCGGTTTCACTCACTTTTATAACTGTCTGCCTGATTTCTTCAATATTTCTGTAGATGGATTCAGCGCGTACACTGTAACTTACTTTATCGGATACAAGGTTGCCGATGGGCTGCTTCACGTTGTTATTTCGAAGGGCAGTGACAACTTCGGAAGGCACAATCCTGTGCAATGCCATCGCTTCCGGATCCAGGTTTACAAAGAAATTCCGCTCAAGGCCGCCACGCGTATCTGCTGATGCAACTCCCGGAATTCTCTCAAATCGGGGTTCAATAAATTCAATTGATAACTGACGAAGCTGATCCAAACCCAGAAGCCCGGACTCGACACTAATGTTCATGATCGGGCGCCGGTCGGGATCAAATTGAAATATGACAGGTTCACCGGCTTCGGCAGGAAGCTGGTTTCGTATTCTGTCAATGGCTTCGCGTACATTCAGTTCCGTCTTTTGAATATTGATACCCGATTGCAGGCTCAGGATTATAAAAGCTCCTCCCTGACGGACATTTGATTCAAGCGATTCAATTCCTTCCACACCCATAATCGCCCCTTCGATAGGTTCTACAACAAGGCGGGACATATCATCAGGCGAAACATTCTGGTAATTGGTTGACACGGCCAATACCGGAATATTGAATTCAGGCATTAAAGTTACCTTCAGATTCGTAAGCGAAAATATTCCAAAGCCGATTATCATCAGCGAAAACATGAAAACCGTTACCGGCCTTTTCAATATTTTTTCTGTCATTGATATCTTTTTCATAACACTGTTCCTCGCTTAACGCTTATTCATTATTTGAAAGAGGGTCTTCTTTATGAACATAATCAAAGCCCATTTTTTCCACCATACGGTTCACAATATTGTACATGCATGGAACTGCAACCAACATTAGTACGGTCGACATCGTCAAACCGCCGATTACGGTTCTTGCCATCGGGCTCCAGGTTTCGGCACCGGAACCCAGCTGCAATGCAAGAGGCACCATTGCCAGTATTGTAGTAAAAGCTGTCATCAGGATGGGCCGGAGCCTTCGGCCCGCTCCGTTCACAATGGCTTCTACTCTTTTTTGCCCGCGGGATTGAAGGATTTTAATATAGTCGATCATGACAATCCCGTTATTGACTACGATTCCTGTAAGCAGTACCAGCCCAACCATGGCTGTTACGCTAATCGCAGTATTTGTAAGCCAGAGCATTAACAATACACCGGTAAGGGCAAGCGGAATAGTAACAATAATGATAAAAGGCTCAACAAGACTTTCGAACTGCGAAGCCATTACCATATATGTGAGAATGCCTGCAATCAGGAATGCAATCATCAGAAAATAAAATGATTCCGACTGCTCTTCGGAATCCCCGGCTACTTCGAAGCGGTATCCGTCAGGCCATTCGATCTGAGAAAGTGAAGCACTTACCCTTTCGGATGCGGTTTTAAGATCAATATCATCAAGACCTGCCTCAATTTGTGCCATTCGCTCCTGGTCTACACGAATAATGCTCGACGGCCCATTAAAACGCTCGATCTGCGCAAGATTTTTTAGCGGCATCCAATCGCCGGCAGGGGTTTGCAACTGGAGATCCTGCAGATCAGTCGAAAATGCTTTGTCTTGCGGATCGAGCTGAACGAGTACTTCGAACTCAATGCCCTGGTCAACAAAAGTGGTTGCCAGATTACCCTGAACCGCATTACTGACAGCTGATGCCACCTGCGAGGTAGTCATACCCACTCGTGATATTCTTTCCCTGTCCATATCGATTCGCAATTCGGGCCTGCCCTGGTCGGCAGAGCTGAATACATTTACAATTCCATCAATATCCCGGATTCTGCCGGAAGCAACACCCGCAATTTCCTGCCTCACTTCCGGATCAAATCCATAAACCTGTACAATCAAACCCGTCTCCCCGTCCGGGCTAAGCGGATCTTCCCTGAGCTCGCGAATATTGGCGCCCGGCACAACTTCAAGAGCCCTCAGAATATTTGCGGTAATTTCCTGTTGCGACCGGTCGCGTTCTTCAACTGGTATCAGTTCAACTCTTACTATACCCTGGTTACCACCGGGATTTTCAGCACCTTCAATCCCCGTTTTGTCACCATAATCAGAAACAATCAGACGAATTTCAGGTACCTCCCTCCGTACAATTTCTTCTACCATAACAATGGTTCTTTCAAGCTCAAACAGGTTTACTCCCGGCTCTCTCTGAATTTCAAGCGTAATGTAGTTTTCGTCAACTTCCGGAAAAAATTCACCGCCAAGCTGGTAAAAAATCGGGAGGGATGCAATCAAAAGAACAAATGAACCGGTTACAACCCATCCGCTGTGGTTTAAATATTTGCTTAGCAGAGCCTTGTAATCATTTTCAATCTTTAAAAATGCACGTTCGAGAACAGGCGCAACCTTATTACTAAAAAATCCGCCAATTCTATTCCAGCCTGCGTCCAGGATGTAGATAAAGGGATACAGAGGCAACAGAATAATGAATGCCGGAATACTCAATATGCGATTCAGGTTAGATTGACTGCCCCAGGCCACAAGCCTTCTGAAAAGAGACTGATTTTCCGGGGTATCAGTATCTCCGTTCTGGTCTTCGGCTAAAAACAGGCGCGAACTCATTACAGGAATAAGCGTCAGGGCAACTACGACTGAAACCACGAGTGCAAAAGAAATCGTTAAAGCGAGATCCCTGAAAAGAAGCCCTGCTATACCGGGAACAAAAAGAACCGGCAGAAAGACAACCAAAGTCGTGAGAGTTGACATCATGACCGGAGCAGCTACTTCAGAAGCTCCGTTCACAGATGAATTTTTGGCATCCTGGCCGTCTTCCCTGAATCTGAATATATTTTCAAGTACTACAACCGCATTATCGACCACAAGCCCTACGGCAAGAGTTAAACCTGAAAGAGAGATGATGTTCAGGCTTACATCCGCCCAATGCATAATACTAAATGTGGTAATAATTGAAACCGGAATGGAAACCGCTACGATCAGCGAGGTTCTTCCGCTTCTCAAAAATATGAGCAGCATCAGCACCACAAGAATAATTGCCTGGATGCCGGTCAGAATAAGGTTGCGAATCGACATTTCTATAAAATCCGCTTTGTTGGTAAGTATGTCGAGTTCAACGCCCGGAGGCATCAATGCCCGGATTTCATCCAGTTCCGAAATCACACCCGAGGCGGCGGTAACAACATTGCTGTCACTCTGTTTGTACACATTAATAATAACACCGTCATTACCCTGTACCCTTACATTGCCAATGGGCTGAGATATGCCGTCTTCAACCTCAGCTACATCCTTCAAATAGATAGGGTCGTCTGCTTCGGTTGATGCCACGATTGTATTTCTGATTTGTTCGAGGCTCTTGAGATCGCCAATTGTGCGCAGTGAATAGGTCACATCACCTTCCGACAACTCACCTGCAGGTATCTGGATATTGGCCTGGTTCAAAGCCGTACCAACAGCTCCGATATCAAGATTATAAGATCTCATTTGAGAATTGCTCATCTTAACGTTAATCTGCCTCTCAAATCCACCGGCCGTTTCTGCGGAAGCCACCCCGGTTATCCTTTCGAGCCGCTGCTCAATCTGCTCACGCGCAATGGTACGAAGCTCACGCGGACTGCGTATGTCGGACGTAATCGTCAGCACCACTATCGGTTCATCATTCGGATCGTACGTAAAGACGATTGGCTGTTCAGCTTCTTCCGGAATAGACCTTCGTACCTGGTCCAGCCTTTTTCTAACTTCGGTTTCCGATACAAACAGATCTGTGCCCCAATCAAAATTCAGGGTCACGACAGATGAACCCTGGCTGGAGAGAGATCTTACCCGCTGCACTCCCGATACACTACCAACCGACTCTTCGATAGGCCGGCTGATAAGTGTTTCCATATCTTCAGGGGCAACGCCTTCATAGGTTGTGAAAATGGTAATGGTCGGAAAAGAAACATCGGGATAGAGATTCAGTCTCAGGTTGGTAAGCCCAAAAGCACCGAACCCGATCAGTATCAGGCTGATCATTAGAAAAGTGACCGGCCTTGCAACAGCAGTTTTAGATAAATTCTTCATTTGAATACCCGGTATTTAATTTCCTGACTGGCCTTCATTCCGCCTGTTCTGCGAATTGCCGGAACCGTTTCCCGATTGAGCCCTTCTTTCACGCATTCTCTGTATTCTATCGGAAACCTGGTCAACCGTATCTGTTTCATTTGTGATACTTGAATCTCTCCCTGAAGTAACTGCATCGGGATTTGCAACCCTTATTCTTGACCCCTCATTCAGGCTTCGCTGACCCGTTATAATCAATTTATCACCTGCGTTAAGGCCGGATAATACCTCGACCATCTCTCCTTGCTCGAGGCCAAGCTCAAGATCTCGTCTGGCTGCCACGGAGTCACCACGAGAAACAAATACCGAAAATGTTCGTCTGACTTCTACCGTATTTGTTTCCGGTTCAATATACGTATCTACTTTCTCAACCAGGGCCGAGCGGGGAATAACCACAGCGTTTTCTTTAGTGATAAGAGTAATTCGTGACTCCGTGAGCACTCCCTGTTTTATAGATGGGGACGTTTCAGTAAGGCTTACCACGACCTCGCCAAGACCGGTAGTGGCATTCAACTGCGGGCTAATCCTCGAGACCACGCCTCTCCCGACAATCCCATCCCGGTTTGACAGCCTCAATTCAACGGGCAGCCCAAGTTGCACTTCATTCCAGTCTTGCATGGGCAAATAAAGCCGGGTTTCATATCCTACAAGATTTGCAATCTCGTAAGCTGTCGTTCCGGTTGTTGCCAAATCACCCTCCGCAATCGACCGGCTCAAAACAACACCATTTACCGGTGATTTAATCTCCGTGTTAGCCAGGTCTTCCCTGCTTTGTGTAAGAGCTGCTCTTGAGGCTTCAACCTGTGCTTTGCTGTTTTCAAAGGTAGCCCTGGTTTCATCAAATTCAAGTTCACTGATGATATCGTTTTCAAATAATTTCTTCTGTCTTTCAAACTGTGTACTGTCACGCTCAAAATTGACAAGTGCCTGCTGTAACTGTGCTTTGGCTTGTTCAAGTGCATCTCTGAAAGGTACATCGTAAATTTTCGCCAGCAACTGCCCTTCCGTAACTTCATCTCCCAAATCGGCATAAATTCTGGTGACACGATTACTAACCTGGGGATTTACATTCACAACATCCTGAGCCTTGATCGTTCCAAATGACCGGATCTGGCTTGAGATACTTGATCGTTTCACTTCTGCAATTTCAACACTGGTAGTTTGTCCGCTTCTGAATTGCCTGAAATTTTGGCTGCTGTTCTGTTGGTCTGACGATCCGGAGTTACATGCCGCAAAAGTGCCAAGTATTAAAAATAAAGTTAAGTACAGGTTTATAGATTGTTTCAATTTCTTAGCTCGATGGTTGGAAATTTCGATTTTCTGTCTATTAAATTAAGAATGATTTCTATTGCATCATTGGATAATTACTTCTTTTTAAATCTCTATAGGACAATTTTACAAGCATTTATAAAGCTTTTACAAAAGATCATTATTTTAGGTTATCAGTATTCTTATAACCCTATATTCTGGTGTTCTGTAAAACGATTATGCTACCAGTTCATTTTAAAATTCGTTCCCTCTTTTGAACAGATTAATAACTTTTTACTTTCAGAATTATAATTAAATAAAACAAACTCTTAATTAATGTTACATAAGCATCTTGATCATATTGGAATAGCAGTTAATGATTTGGAAAAAGCCAAGGATATCTGGCAAAAACTATTAGGCACTCCCTGCTATAAAGAAGAAACAGTTGAAAGTGAAAAAGTTGTCACTGCATTTTTCCGTGCAGGTGAATCAAAAATAGAACTGCTGGGAGCTTCAGAAGAGGGATCCGTCATTGAAAAGTACATTGAAAAAAGAGGTGAAGGCCTCCATCACATAGCTTTTGAAGTAGAAGATATAACAGAAGAGTTAAAAAGGCTCAAAGAAGATGGTTTTACCCTGCTGAACGAACAGCCTAAAAAAGGTGCCGACAACAAACTCATTGCCTTCGTGCATCCAAAAAACAACACCGGCGTTCTTGTTGAAATTTGTCAAAGCATTGGGGATTAAGAACTTTTTTGAGGAATTTGACATCCCGTAACGTTCTCAAAGCAAACATTAAACGATTAGATTTTTCAAAATAAAAAACTTTTTTATGCAAAACGGAATGCGATTTTTTGCTTATGCCACATGGGTTGTTATGCTCTCCGGAGCCATTATTCTAATTTCGAATCCATTCTTGTCGTTCATAAATGATCCTTCCTGGGTTGGACTTGTTGCACTTCTTGCATTGGGTCTTTTGTACCTGAATCTCTCATATGCATCCGTAAAACGGTATATAATCAAAATCTCCTCTCCCACTTATCTGCACTATGCCCTCGCATTTTTGATCTACCTGCCTGCTTCCTTCTGGATATATTTTGCAAGTGAAACGATAGAAGGGTCGCGTCTCATTACTCTCGTCGTACTGGCTTTTGCCATCTGTCTTGGAGCCGTTTACGGCCAGAAAAATGGAATGCGCGCACGATATAGATATCTTGAAGAGCAGAACAAAAAAGGGTGAAAAAATCGGTTTGCAGTACCTCAGAAACCATTAAAATATTTCAGGATATTTCTTTCAAGCCATTGGTCAGACTTGCTCCAAAAACCAACATGCCCTGCCTCATCTACAATACAGGATTTAAGGTTTCTGTTTTTTCGGATCTCATCAACAGGAGTGTACTCTAAAGGACAAAGCGGATCATGTTTACTATGAATGATTAAAACGGGTGATTGAATCTGATGCATAAAAAAAGCGCTTGAACAGGTTTCATAATAGTGATCTGCATCCTTAAATCCGTGAAGCCGAGCCGTTACCTGGTCGTCAAATTCATACAGCGTTTTTCCCGTAAACTCGGGAATATCAGGATATTTCATTCGCTTGATTTTAGCTTTCTCAGCAAGGCTTCTCAGAAAATAGAAATTGTAGATTCTGTTAAATCCTGAATCCAGGTTCAGCGACCCTTTCCTTAAATCAAACGGGGTTGAAATAGCTGCAACTGCCTGAAGCGGGTGGGTGGTTTGGTATCGCCTCAGGTAATTTAAAAGGCAGCTCGCGCCCAGGGAATAACCGGCAGCAAAAAGCCTGCAATCCTGAAAATTTTCAACAGCCCACTGGAAAACCGTGTCGAGATCGTCGGTTTCACCCGAATGGTAAAACCGCCTGTTTCTGTTCATATCACCGCTGCAACTTCTAAAATTAACCGCAATGATTGAGTAGCCGTTCTGATAAAGAATACGGGCAAGACGTGTGATATAATATCTTCTTGACGAACCCTCCAGCCCATGAAAAAGTATAGCGACCTTTTCAGAATTCTCATACACTTTCAGATCCATATCCAGAAAGTCCTGATCGGGTGTATTTATTCTGATCCTTTCGGCGCCAATATCAACTACCGGCCGCAGTAAATTACTCAATATAGTTTGCCTGTGTCCGCCTCTGCACCATATCGGAGGAGTAAAGTTGCTGCAAGTTTTATTATCCGGATTTTTAGATTCCCTCAAAAAAGAAAATTTTTAAGAATTTTACAGGAATGTTAGCAATTATTTAGAGTAACTAAAAGAATTTTTAACCGGAGTTCGTGATTTCATTATATTCTTATCCGGTTCAAAACATTAAATAATTCTCCTTATTTTATCACTCTAATATTCAAATAATTTTTGAGCCTTATTTAATTCTTATATATGTCAGATGGATTCAACCAGAATATAGTTAAACGTATAGCTTCAATCGATCTTGGAACCAATTCCTTTCATGCTGTTATCGTTGATATTATGCAAGACGGCAGTTTCAGAACCATCGACAAATTGAAAGAAATGGTGCTTTTGGCTGAAAAAGGCATTGGTGACAGGCTTTCGGATGCCGCCATTCAAAGGGGTATTGATGCACTGCAAAAAATTAAAACCTTGTGTGATCATCAAAATACAGATAAAATTCTGGCTTATGCCACAAGTGCCATCCGCGAAGCAGAAAACGGAGGCGAGTTTATACAGCGGGTGATTGATGAAATCGGCTTGAAAATAAATGCCATTCCGGGCCGGGTGGAAGCTGAGCTGATCGGCCTTGCTGTTCAACACGGAGTAAAACTCCCTCCCACCCAGCCGGTGATGATGATGGATATCGGTGGCGGAAGCGTTGAATTTATTTTAGGAGACAGAGATAAGTTCTATTTTCTTAAAAGCAAAAAAGTGGGTGTTGCCAGGATGACGGCAAACTTTGTTGATCACGATCCCATTTCCCTGAACGAAATTAAAGCACTTGAAAACCATTTTGCAAATGAGTTGAAAGATATAGCCGAAGCTTTTGCAAGCCATCGCACCGACATCGTGGTGGGTTCCTCCGGAACGATGGAAAATATAGCGGCCATGATTGCATGGCGCAATAACGAAAAACCTTCATTATCCCTCAACGAGTTAGAGTTCACATCATCACAATTTTTTGAATTTTATGATGATGTCATCAAAATGAATCATCAGGAAAGAGCGGAATTAAAAGGACTTGACGATAAGCGGATTGATCTTCTTGCCCCCGGCTTGATATTGATACGGTACGTGCTCAAAAAATTCGGTATAAAAAAGGTTATAATATCATCACAGGCTCTCAGGGAAGGAATTATCATTCGCTACATCCGGAAAGAGTTCCCCCACCTTCAAAACCTTTTCACTGATCCAGATCCGAGACGAAGGAGCGTTATGGAATTGTTGAACAAGTGCCACTGGCACGAAGACCACTCCCGGCATGTAACCAATATGGCGCTCACTATTTTTGAATTTCTGAAAGATGAGATCGGATTGAGGGATAACGACCGGGAACTTCTGGAATTTGCCTCCTACCTGCACGATATCGGTTATCATATTTCACACAGAAAGCATCACAAACACGCTTTGTATTTAATAAGAAATGCCGACCTTAAAGGTTTCAAGGAGCATGAAATTGAAATCATTGCAAATGTTGCCCGGTATCACAGAAGGTCTACACCTAAATCGCGCCATAAATACTACGACAGGCTTTCACCTGGCCTGAAAAAACGGATTAAAAAATTGTCTGCAATCCTGCGGGTCGCAGACGGCCTTGACAGAAGCCATTACCAGAATGTAAGACATCTGGATCTTCTACAGGACAGTGATACGATTACCATTAAAATACAGACAGAATCCGATCCTGAACTTGAAATATGGGGTGCGAAGAGGAAAAGCACTCTTTTCGAGGAAGTTACCGGGAAAAAGTTAGAAATTATTCCTGTTGAGGAAGAGGTAGCAGCCATCTGATGCATGGGTTAATCAAACCTCCCCGGATGGAGGATTGCTTGAATTATTTTTACCCAACCGGCTCATAACAGGCAGATTCAGTATTTCAGGAATTGTTTTCCATTTATCTGATCCTGCCTCGGCAATTTGGACATCTGCGCCAAGCTCTCCCTGATCAATTTGTTGTTGTATCTCTTCAAGGGTTACAGGCCCTTGAGGCACACCTGATTTATTCATATAAAAGTATTGAACTTTATTTTTTTCTTTCATTTTTGAAGCAATCAACTTACCCATATTGCCGGCCTGTAACGCCAGACCTTTGGTCGTACCTGCAATTTTGTTCCCGGCTTTTCCGAGTAATTGGTTAATCCGTTCTTCGTCTTCCGTTTCAAAACTTGACACTATGCCAATTTGCTCTTCCATTCCACCGGTATCAAAGTTTAGATAGGCCTCTCTTCTGAACCCGATAAAGCGCGCAAACAACACTGCGGGCAAACCGGACACCACATTGTTATACTCCTTAACCGCCCTGTTAAATTCCTGGCCTTTTTTCTCAATATCCTCATGGCTTTTCCGGATGTCGTTCATTAAATCCTGATAAAGGGAACTTGCCTTAAGGTCGGGAAAACGCTGGGCGGCTCCCTGCAGTGTAGCCATCATTGTACTCGACTGTTGTACGGTGCTGATCAAATCATTTGCACTATTGTCGTTCGAAACTTTTAGTTGAGTAAATTGCTCAAATCCTTTATAGCCCTGAACCACCTCGCCCGCTTTATTGATTATATCCACCATTTTTTTAATGGCTCCGCCTACATTCGACTTTTTTTCTCTTACCTCTTCTTTCAGCTTTCTGAGCTTGTTATATGTATAAATACAAAAAATTAATACCAGAATGGCCGACCAAAAAATTATCGAGAATATGTCCGAGATAAATTCCATATGTGTAAAAATTTAGTGATTAACATTGTTAAACATGGTTTCAAGCCTGTTGCTTCTCACCCCGAATTCGGAATCGTATAACGTCAATATCGAGCCTGAATATTTATAAACCTTTCTATACACTACGAAAACAAATCTGATTTACAGTCATCATGAAATCCAAAAATCAAATGATTATCTTTCGGGATTAAATTGAACATCAAAAAAAAAGATTTATAAATGGTTATCATAATCGGTTCAGGGCCTATTGGCCTGGCCACTGCAATTCAATTAAAGAAAAAAAACATTCCGGCTTTGGTCATTGAGAGAGGTTGTCTCGTGAATTCGATTTATCATTACCCGGTTAACATGACTTTTTTTTCTACCTCTGAGAAGCTCGAAATCGGAAATGTGCCTTTTATCTCTCACGGGCCGAAGCCTACGCGTCAGGAAGCACTTGAATATTACAGAAGGGCTGCAGAACATTATGACCTGAACATCAACCTGTATGAAAAGGTTTTATCCATAAGTGGGAATGACGGCAATTTCAAGGTTGTGACTGATAAAAATGAATACAAAGCTGCAAAAGTAATACTTGCAACCGGTTTTTATGGAAAACCGAAGCTGATGAATGTCCCGGGTGAAGATTTACCCAAAGTATTGCACTACTACGATGACCCACACAGATATGCCTGGCAAAATTTACTGGTCGTGGGCGGCGGAAATTCGGCAGTGGATGCTGCCCTTGAAACCTGGAGGCGAAATGCCAATGTTTCCATTTTACTGAGAGGAGGTGAATTAAAAGAAACAGTTAAGTATTGGGTAAAACCCGATATTGAAAACCGTATCAAGGAGGGCTCGATACGTGCTTTTTATCACTCGCAGCTATTGGAAGTGCGCGAAGACGAAGTGGATATTCAAACTCCCGATGGAAAAATCACCCTGGAAAATGATTTCGTCCTTGCAATGACCGGATATGAGCCTCACTATGACTTAATGAACCAGCTCGGCATTGAGCTGACGGATGATGAACGCAAAATGCCTGTTTACGATGAGGAAACCCTTGAAACAAACAGAAAAGGCGTCTATGTGGCGGGTGTGGTTTGCGGTGGGATGGATACAAGCTCTCTCTTCATCGAAAACTCAAGAGTTCATGCCAGCCATATTGCCGAATCAATTTTGCAATCGGAAAAAAAATAGGGGCAAGCTACCCATATCACGCCGCTACGACCTTCTACCGCTGCTGCCTTCCGG
>CAYPZI010000082.1:0-12716 GCA_964415185.1 uncultured Balneolaceae bacterium
CCTTGGAGGTCTGGTTTACAGTTCTTAATCAGAACCCCTATCGTACGCGAAGGCGGATCGGTTCATTGATCGTCTCACCATCTGCTGTTGTGAGTTCAAGCGTTCCCTGCCAGGCGCCATCCATTTCGAAGAAAATATCACCTTCAAGCCTGCCTGTACCTTTTTCAAGAGCATTACCTGTATCCATCCGGGGCATTGCTCCCATTTGCGGCATATGCAGGTCGATACGTCCTTCTTCAAGATCAACAACATTACCACTACGGGTAACACGTATGAAAATTGAATTATCCCCTTCTGCAAACTCGCCTCCGGGTGCCAGAATTTCAATTTCATAATCCCCGGAAAGTAGTGTCTCAACCGGCATATTTTCCCCACTGTTGCCACATCCGTTCAGTGTTAATAAAAACAATACGCTTAATAGTGAAATCATATTATTATTTTTTCCAATCATAGCAGACCTTCATATTTAGATGTAGTTATCATTTTATCATAATCACATTCATTCTTCTCTAAAAATAACGTTATTCAGTTCACGGCTTCTATAAATGAGATAGACGGATGGAATTATTAAAAGGGCCAGTGCCAGGGCTGTTGCCAACCCACCAATCAACGGGGCGGCAACGCTTTTCATCGCTGTGGCGCCAACACCGGCTGTAAACATAACCGGAATCAAGGCAATCGCATCCGTGGTTACCGTCATCAGAATGGGCCGTAAACGCTGAACCGAGCCTTCAAGAACGGCTTCCCGCAAATCGCTTATCCCTTTCATTCTTCCTTCATCAATTCGAACCTGAACGGCATCATCCAAATAGACCAGCAATACTACCCCAAGTTCGGTTGCAAGTCCTGCCAGGGCAATCATTCCAACCCACACAGCTACGCTCATGTTATAATCAAGAATCCACAGCAGCAAAAAAGCGCCCAGTGATGCAAAAGGAAGGGTACCCAGAACAATAAGGCATCTCGGAATGGATTTGAAATTCAGGTAAAGCAGGAAAAAAATAATAATTACGGTTAACGGAATGAGAATCATCAGCCTTTGCTGCATTCGCTGCATAAACTGAAACTGGCCTACCCACTGGAGTGCCACGCCAGGTGGAAGCTCAATTTCCTGCCTGATTATTTCGTTCGCCTCCACCACATATCCGTTTAAATCCCTGCTTGACGCAACATTTACGTTTATCAGGTTTCTAAGCTGGCCCATATCCGTATTGATCATTGGCGGACCAGTGGTGTATTCGAAATCGGCTATAAGGCCAAGTGGAATCTGGGTACTGCCTGTTGTTGGGACAAGTATACGTTTTATATCTTCAATATCCTGCCGGAGTTCTCGTCCATATCGTACATTTACCGGGTACCTTTCCCTTCCTTCCACAGTCTCCGTAATATTTTTTCCACCGATTGCCGTTTCCACAATCGTGTTTACATCATTCGTGTTTAATCCATAACGCGCCGCTGCTTCCCGCTTTGGATTGATATCCATGTAGTAGCCACCAGTTGATCGCTGGGCTACGGCGCTTCTTGTACCGGGAATTTTTTGGAGTAGTTCTTCAATATCGGTTGCAACATTTTCAATTACTTCAAGATCCGGCCCAAGTACATTTAAAGCTACGGGAGCCCTTACACCGGTTGCAAGCATTTCAAGCCGGGTTTGAACAGGCATCCACCAAATATTCGGAAAGCCCGGTATCTGGAGCGCTTCATCCATTTCATCGATCAGCTCATCCCAGGTCAGTGTCCGTTCTTCAGGCCATAACCATTGAAAAGGGGCTTTCAGAAATCCGGGCATCCAGCCTGAGTACCAGCGCTCCTGCTCCATTTTACGCCATTCGGAGGGAGTTTTCAAAATAACCGTAGTTTCAAACATATTAAGGGGGGCGGGATCAGTTGCTGTAACCGCCCTCCCCGCTTTGCCCTGTACAGTCTTCACCTCGGGGAATGATTTAAGAATTTGATTGGTGATATTCAGCATATACTGTGCCTCTGCTACCGACATTCCCGGCGGCGATGTCGGCATATAAAGAATGGCTCCTTCTTCCAGCGGCGGCATAAATTCTGAACCGAGCTGATTAAAGACCGGTATCACTGTTAATATTCCGATTAACGCTGTTCCCGCTACAAACCACCGGTGTTTTAGCATAAACCTTGCAACAGGCATATAAAGTTTTTGGGTGATCCTGCTAAATGGATGTTTATCCTCGGACGGAACACTCCCCCTGATTAACAGGGCTATCAGTGCTGATGCAAAAGAAATAGACAAGATTGATGCAACAAACATGGCAAATGTTTTTGTAAATGCCAGCGGCCTGAAGAGCCTGCCTTCCTGTGCCTCAAGTGCAAAAACAGGTAAGAAACTGACGGTTATGATAAGGAGGGCAAAAAAGATCGGGCGCCCAACCTGTTTTGCAGCTTCCATAATAACCTGATTCCGATCTTCCTTGCGCCCGCCTATTTGCCATTTTTCAAGCTTCTTGTGTACGTTTTCAACAAGAACCACGGCCGCATCAACCATCACACCGATTGAAATTACAATTCCGGCTATCGACATCACATTTACGGTAATTCCAACCAGATAAATCAGTATAAAAGAAATCAAAACAGCCACCGGAAGCGTAATGATGATGACAAGGGCGCTGCGAAAATGTAAAAGAAACAATCCAACAACAATCAAAACTATTACCATAACCTGTATCAGTGTATTTTGCAGGTTGGTGATGGCTTCATGAATCAGTTCCGACCGGTCATAGGCGATTTCGAGGGTAACGCCCGGTGGCAAGGAAGCTTTTGTCTCCTCAATACGCTGCTTTACCCTGTCAATTACTTGCAAAGCATTTTCGCCATAACGCATAATTACAATTCCACCTACAGCTTCACCTTTGCCATTCCACTCTGCTATATTCCGGCGTTGGTCGCCACCAAGTTCAACAACGGCAACATCCCTCACATAAATGGGGCGGCCCTCCCTTTCAGCGATCACGACATCTTCAATGTCTTTTTCGGATTTTAAGTACCCGCGGCCGCGAACCATCATTTCCGTACCCGACATCTCGATCGTTCCTCCACCCACATCGCGGTTATTTTCCCGTATTGCACGGATTACATCTGTAATCGGTATGTCATAGGAAAGCATTTTTACGGGATCTGCAATCACCTGGTACTGTTTCACAAAACCACCAAAACTTGCCACTTCAGATACGCCAGGCAAGCTTTCGAGCCAAAACCGGAGCGACCAGTCATTAAAACTCCTCAATTCGGCGAGGTTGTTCTGGCCCGTGGTATCCTGCAGTGTATATTGAAACACCCATCCAACGCCGGTAGCATCAGGGCCAAGCGTGGGCGTCACGCCTTCAGGAAGATCATCCTGAATCTGGTTCAGGTATTCCAAAACCCGGCTCCGGGCCCAGTACATATCGGTTCCTTCATCAAAAATTGCATAAACAAACGATGCGCCAAACATTGACTGTCCTCGGACAAACTTCACATCAGGTGCCGCAAGAAGGGTAGAGGTAATTGGAAATGTAACCTGGTCTTCTATAATATCAGGGCTTTGGCCTGGCCATTCGGTTTGAATAATGACCTGCGGATCAGAAAGATCGGGCAGCGCATCCACCGGACTGTTGTACATACCCCAAAGGCCTGCTCCCGTCAACAAAACAACAAGAATGATCACCATTCCCTTGTTGTTCATGCTTAATTCAATAATTTTATCTATCATGACAACCTGTTTTGAAAGCTTCTTTTAATGTTGATGTTGAGGAAGTGGATCTGCCGCAATTCCCCGAAGCCGGGATTCGGCATCAAGCCAAAACCTGCCATTCGTCACAATCCGGTCGCCTTTCTCAAGGCCATCCATTACCTCGTAGTAATCGTTCGACTGCTCTCCGAGATATACATCTACCGGCATAAACCTTCCTTCTTCCGTCTCCAGAAATACAACATCCCGCAAGCCGGTACGCAGGACAGCACTTTTGTGCACAGTAAGTTTATCCCCGAGGTTTTTGTTAAAATCAACCCAGGCATACTGATTCATTTTCAGGCTGAAGTCGGGGTTTGACACTTCGATCCGGACGGGAATCGTTCTTGTTTTTGAATTTGCCACCGGAGGCATAAAACTCACTACACCATTATGGATTTCTCCCGGCCTGCCCTCAACTTCAAATGTCACATTTTGGCCGATATCAACAAATGGCAGGTCATCTTCATAAATTTCTGCCTGAAGCCATAAAAGGCTGTGATCATTCAGCCTGTAAAAAAGTTCGCCCGGTTGGAATTCCATCCCTTTTTTTACATTCATAACCATGATGTGTCCTTTTGAAGGAGCCTTTATTTTTACTCTAAGAAGCGGATCCATTTGTGCTTCCAGCCTTTTTATTTCATCTTCCGGCATATAAAGCAGCTTGAGCCGCTCTCTGGCCCGTTTAGCCACCTGTTCATTTCCCCTTCGAAGGGCAATCAGGTAGTCTTCCTGGCTGCTGACCAGTTCCGGGCTGTAAATCTCCAACAGATCCTGTCCCTCCATCACATGCACGCCGGTTTCACCCACATAAACTTCCTCGATATAGCCGCTTACCCTCGGCACAATTTCCGAAAGGTTGGGTTCGGCATGATTCAAATAACCGACGGTTCTGAAAGTGCGGACAAGCGGCCGAACCTTTACCGTGTCGTATTGCATTCCAATGAGTTGTCTTTGCCGGGGAGTAAGGGTGACGCTGCCCTGGCCATTTTGATTCATTCCGGATGAGATAGTTTCAACCGGTTCTGATCTCTCTGTTTCCTGTTCGTTGTGTTCTGAATGATCATCCTGATCGCCGGAACTAATTAAAAAAGCACCTAAAAAAATTACAGCCAGGAAAAAGATTGATGTAATTACCGTTTTTTTAAACTTTTTAATCGTATTCATAATAGTTGTGAGTCTTTATTTTAAAAATCTTCCGGGTTGATATTATGCTTGCCGGTCAGGTACCCGATGTATGAGTGGGCGATATGCATCCCTGTGAGAGCCTGCTCTTTCATCAACTGATAATCCAGCAGGCGTTGCTGCATTCTTAGCACTTCTTCAAAGTCTGCCTCATCCGTTGAAAAAGCGGCCAACAGCATCTGAATCGCTTCTTCCGTTCTCTGAATCTGTATATCACCGGCCAGGACAAGATTTCGCTCGGCATTTCTGAAATCTTTCAGGGCTTTTTCAAGGTTTGTATTTAGCCTGTTTTCCTGTTGCTCCCTGCTGTTTTCCGAAGCTGCCTGTAATTTGCGCTGCTGTTCTATCCGGGCATCGTTTTTTTTTCTGAAGATCGGAACCTTCACCGTTCCCCTGAGCATAAATGCATCCTGCCCGTTTTCACTTACTTCAACCGGCCTCTCACTCACCAAAATGTAATCCATCCCCACATAGAACGAGGGTTTGTTTTCCTTTTCAGCAAGTGTGATGGCCTCACTTCTTGCCCGTGTTTCATATTCAAGCTGCAACAGAGTGGGGTTTTGCTTCAATACCTGCCGGTAGAGATCCCCGGCCTGAAGAAGTTCCGTCACCGGTTGTAACCGGCTTAAAATTTCTACCTCCTCAATGGGATCTCGATTCAACAGGTTGTTAAAATCGATCTTAATCACCTCATATTCGTCTTTCTGTATTTCAAGGCGGTTCAGCAGCTCTTCTTTTTCGATTTGAGCCTGTAAAATATCAACCTGCCTTCCGTTACCTGATTCGTACTGCTGTGCAGCGGTCTCTTCAAGAGATTCGAGTAGTTGTATGTTTTCCTCTAAAACGGAAATGGTTTTTGCTGCAAAGTAGAGTTCATACCAGCGCTCCTGTACCGAAAAAAAGAGACGGTTTCTCAATTCCTGAAATATCTCGAATTTAGAACGGGCATCTTCGCCGGTTACCGTCTTTCTTTGGGAGAGGGTTCCAAACCAGGGCAGCATTTGTGTCAATGACAGCCGCACTTCCTGTTCGCCAACTCTTGTCTCAACAGGGCTGACAAACCATCCGAACCCGATTTCCGGATCATCCAAAGCCCCCCGCAATGGAATCTCTTCAAGTGCAGCCTGATAGCGATAGAAGGCAGCGCGTAACTCGGGACTGTTTTCTCCAGCTTGTTGTAAATACTTTTCAGGTATCTGGGCGGCTGCCGTCGATGCCGTAATGAGGCAGCCAGTCAAAAAAACCAGAAAATTTTTAATATGTATTGGTTTATCAGGTTCTGTTCTGATTACAAATGGTAAAGTGTCCATTGTCTATATTCGTTTATTGTGTATGGTATTAAAACGGATCAATATCTGTTCAAAAGCGAATGCCTAATATTGTGTTAATTATAAAATGTCGGATAAAACCCGCAAAGTTTCCTTTCTGAAATGGCATTGTATTAATAAAATGACAGCAATAGTAAGATTAAACTTTGCGGGTTTACGGTTGAAATTACATTAGTGCTAATTTGAATCAACGAAAAAAAGAAGTGAATAAAACTATCCGCTAATTCAGAAAGGAGTTATTTTTTAAAAAAATCGGGATGGAAGATGTGAATGTGAAATTGCTGAGATCAACCGGTAAAAAGATCTCTTTTAATATATCTCCGGCTGTTGAAAAAGAAACAGACAGAACTGTTTTGGCAGGAGGAACCGGCTGTATGGCGCTTTTATCCCTTGAATCCCCGCTTACATCAAAACAGCATATCATTGAAGTGTTGCACTCATCCTGTGAAGCACGATATTGTTCAGTACAATCACATTTATTTCCATCACATTCAGAATGTGTGATCGTATTACAAGCATAGGTACAAAGTCCATCAAAGTGGACATAAGCAAACCCTGAAGCAAGCACGGCCATTATCAGAATGGGCCGTAACTTTTGAAAAAGTGAAATATGTTCCTTGATCTGAATCAATCTGAAATTTTATTTAAGCGTACCGGTTGAAAATCAAACATAATTCTATCCCGAGAAAATTACAGCATATCCAAAAATATTACACATATTGCACAGGATTTAATCAGCGTCAATTTTAAACTCTTTCACAAAAATGCGGTCGCCAAAGGATGAATCATCATCATTACCGGCATTGGCAGCTATATTGAAAATAACGGGTTGATCCGAATCGTCCGGCGCTGTCCAAGTAAACTCCCAGGATATTTCTCCTTTTTTATTTGGAATCGTTCCTTCGCGAGAGTGCTGCAGATATTGTACCTCATCACTGACGGATGGTGTGAACATCAGACGGTTATCCTTCCAACCAAATCTTCCTGCCTGCGAGCCGTCTTGAAAACGAGCCGACACCTGAAAACCGCCTCTTTCAAGATCCGGGTAAGATAGGTTAATTTTCAAATTGTATTGCTGTCCGGGTTTAAACTTCTTCACAATTCCATTGACTGCAAGACTCCCATCTGCCGGATTGATGTCATAATCAAAATGGCAGGAATGGCATGACTGTTCCCCGAATCCACCGGTAAACGGTCCATCGAGATGCGCAGGATAAACAGGAAAAAAGTGATCGCTTGCTGAGCCCTCTTTACCTGCGTTCATTATTATTCCTGTCAAGAAAGGAATGAACAGTAAAATTAAAATTTTAAAACTACTCCTCATATAAGTCAGATCCAGGTAAATCCGTATTTGAATAACAAAAAAAGCTCCGGATTAAATTTAAATACCGGAGCTTTTTTTAGTTTTTCAGGAGAACTATTCAAGCACAAGCCGGCCAATGTGGCCTGTATCAGTCCCGAACCAAAGCGATCTTGTTTTTACATCATAATCCATATGCCTGATTGATCCTCTTGCCTGCACTATTTCTTGTGATGCTATAAATTGTTCGGTATTTGTATCGAAAGCAACCAGTTTGTTGGGATCGAGACCGCTTGCGCTCAGCCAGATACGGTCTTTGTCGTCAGCCAAAACCGCATATGGGCGGGAATCCGGGCCATCGGGCATATCCCACTCTGTTATATTGCCGGTTTCAGGATTATATCTTCCAATCTTGCCGGCGGCATAATCCCCGTACCAAACATTGCCGTCCGAGGTAACATCAAGCCTTCTCGGCCTTGTTTCTTCTCTTGGCAGTTCGATTTCGGTCAGATCCATGGTTTCGGGATCTACCGTGGCTATCTTGTTCGTTCCGAAGAGTGCGATCCAGGGGCTCTCTTTTTCGGGGCTCATCCTGATTCCGTAAGGCCGTGCCCGTTCGGTTGGTACGGCAAGCACTTTCGCTTCGCCGGTTTGCACATTAAAATGGCCAACTCCGTTTGCTCCCTGCGATGTAAACCAGATATTCCCGTTTTTGTCGAATGCAAACGTGTGCGGGTCACGCGCATTTTCGTGCTCCATCATATATTTGGTAATCTCACCGGTTTCCGGGTCTATTTTTCCAATATGCCTTGCCCTGTTTCCGGCATACCAGATAGTACCGTCACCGGCAACGGTAACCGTATGAGGGCCGGCCCCGTCTTCAAGTTCATATTTGCCGAACTCCCCGGTTTCAGGATTCATGTAACCGATATAATGTTCACGCTGGCCGGCAAAATAGACGGTTCCGTCGGGAGCTACATAGGGATCACGCGTTCGCGTTTCATCGTAGGGTACGTTCCAGACATCAACGGATTTGATAATCTCGAACTGAACATTTTTCACTTCTTTTTCTTCTAAATCCACAAAGGCAAAAAATCCACCAAAAAATACAACGAATGCAATTCCTGTGAGAGTTTTCATAATTATATGCCTCTATCTATTTGTTTTTAAAAATCTATATAAGTTAACAGCAAATAACTCATTTCCTCAACAACTCTTTTAAAAATGGTGTAAAAATGTTTCCCTCTCGAATAATCATGTTACAAAATCAAGTTAAATACTCTTTAACATAAATATTGTTTTAGGGGTTAAGACTCTAACGTGTGTATAACACTTACAATTACCAACCAATAAATCTTACACCAAAATGAAAACCTACAGATCAATATTATCAGTGCTGATATTTTTTTCAGTATTTGCAATTTACTCATGCTCCGACTCAACTTCTTCAAATCAGGATTCACCCAGGTTAAGGCTTAATGCATCCGTTTCACAATCGTCTTCTAACCCGATTGCTCCACCCACAAGCCCATCAGCGCAGTCGGTTTCTGGCCATGTAAATATAACTGAAGCCAAATTTCTTGTAAGAAGGATTGAATTCAAAAGCGCACTTGACCAAGACTCGCTTGATTTCAATACGGAACCCTTCGTTCTCAATTTGAATCTTGATGGTGGCATAACAGAAGTTGTTATCTCGGATATCGATCCCGGCCTTTATGATGAAATTGAATTCGATATTCACAAACCTGAAGATTTTGAAACACCTCCGGATCCCGAATTCAGAATTGGTGACAGCGGTGATGAGAGATTCTCCATAATTATTAAAGGTACGGCTAATAACGAAAGTTTCGTTTTCAGGTCTAACGAGAATTTTGACCATGAAATAGATTTATCTCCAAACTTATCGATAACTGAAAGTACTGACATCGTTGATATAACCTTAAGTATTGATACCTCTCTTTGGTTTACCGGCCCGCTTGGAGAGGAGCTGGATCCAAATAACCCAGATCAAATTGATGAAATAGAAGAATCAGTCGTCCGGTCTTTCGAAGTATTTAAAGATGATGACAGGGATGGTATAGAGGATTAATTTAAGCGTACTTTATACATATAATAAAAAAGCCGCACCGTGATCAAACGGGACGGCTTATTAACATTAACAATTGGTGAATCGTAATTTAGAAAGCTACAACACCTTCGAGGATAAGTCCTTCAAATTTTCCGCCTGCAAAAATCTGGTCGGCGGGGAAGCGATCGTAATCCTGGATTACGTATTCGGCTTTCAGAAGAACGGTGTCGGTGATGAACCATCCGCCTGCAAAGTTCCATCGGTTGACCCGGATGTCTTTTCCGCTGAAGGGAAGCTCGCCGGTCAGCCTGTTAAATCTCATTCCAAGATATGCTTGTTCTTCGGGCAGGAATCTGTATACGCCTTCCATGGCCCATTGCTCCCAGTCTCTTTCGCCCTGGATGGCTTCGTCAAACCCGGTACCTTCAACAAATTCGAACGTACCGAAGAGTTCAATTCCTCCCATTTTAACAAATGGGTTAATCATAAATGATGTTACCTGATTGGTTAGCCCGGGGTTCACTCTTCCTGAGAAATCGTTTTCAGCAAAATCCATAGCATGGTAGTGGGAACCTGCACGGTCACCGAAGTACAGCGTGTTGAATGCAGACCTGTTGGTGTGATAAAACGATCCGGTTAATCTGTATCTCAAACCACCTGTTCCACGATTGTCATAACCGATTTTACCGCTGAATGATGGATCTCTTTGCTCTTCATTGGTAATATTTCCCCTGAGTTCACCACTCATGATCGAAAGTACGGCAAGGAAGCCGGCATCATTCAGATATTGAACTTCACCACCGATTTCTGTTGTGAAGGGATCCATAATCAGGTTTCCTACAAATGGATTGTAAATGCCCTGGGCGTTGTCACTTCGTCTGAAGTGCTGGTCACCATAGTTCAATTCATACTGTCCTATTTTCAGCCGAAGGTTTTTCATCAGGTTATCAACCAAATCGCTGTTCAGCATTTTGAGGTCATCCACCTGCAGGTAACCGCCTTTCACCCACGCTTCGGGGTGGTGGCGAGATGAGAGATAGGTAGTAACGTTTACCTTAACACCATCTGCAAATTGCAAATCAAGATAGAGGTTGGCATTGGCTGTATTAAAACCAGGGCCTAAATCTTCGAGCTGAATATCCGGGCCGCCGGGCTCAAAATCGTTCCTGTTATTCAGAGATTGCCATTGCTGCCTGAAAGCTCCGCCCCATTCAATTTTGATACCGTCAAATTCCACATCCGTTTGAGTGGGCATTTCAAACGTATTGGCTCCGGTTCTGTCGTAAGGCCGGAAGTATTGAATTTTTTCGGTTTTGTTTTGTGCACTTAGCACAAAAGGCAATGACCCTGCAATAAGCAGTGCCATAAAGAAGGTTGTGATTGATTTTAGTGATTTCATGACTTTGGTAATTAAAGTTTAAAAATTTCTTTTCAGTTAGCAGGCTGTAGGCCTTTTGCCGATCAAATGTTGTAGATGTTTATTTTTTATTGAATCATTTTGTTATTGTTTACGAGTCAATTTTTGAACTCTTTGTAACTATCTAATACAATTCACATACCAAAACAGCCGCCGAATAAAAGATTTTGAGATATTATTATCTTTTTCATGCTTCAAAGCGTCTAAATCCACATATTTTCAGGAAATTTTTTCCCGCTGATGATATTCTTCTTCTTACCTCCGTTTCATTTTTTGCATCCTTGCAATTATGCATTCTTTTTTAATTGCAAATGTGCAATTACCGGGGACTCATTTCTCTTAATTCTCCGAATAAAATGATTTAAGGAATGATAAAAACCTTAAATTTGATGATATGCAATGACCGTGAGATACGTTTTCAAGCATTACACAGGATCCCAAACAACCAAACAAAGATGATGCATGCAGGCTCTTATTGATCTTTTCCAGGAATACCAGTTGATTGGCGCAGCGGCCGGCCTTGTTCTTCTGCTTGTTCTCGAACAGGCTCATCCGTTCTTCGATTTTTTTCGCGGCTCGTTGAAGAAAAAAGGGAAGCATCTGTTCCGGAACCTTTTACTAGGATTTTTAAACAGCCTGCTGATCTCCTTGGTTTTTGTCAGCCTTTGGGTGGCCGTTTCTACGTGGGCTGATGAAAACAATTTCGGGATTCTGAACTGGCTGGCACTCGAAACTCCCTGGCGGGTCATCCTTGCCATCCTTTTATTCGATTTCTGGATGTATGCCTGGCACTGGCTTAACCACGTGGTTCCGTTTTTCTGGAGATTCCACCGTGTGCACCATTCCGATCCCAACATGGATGTAACCACGGCCAGTCGGTTTCACATTGGCGAAATCTTTTTTTCCAGCCTCTTCCGTATCGGAATCATCGCCGTTACCGGGATCTATGTGTGGGAACTGCTTCTGTACGAAACCATGATGTTTGCTGTGGTTCAGTTTCACCATGCCAATATCGTTCTGCCGCCGAAAGTGGATAAATTTATACGCATATTTATCATTACACCTGCCATGCATAAAGTACATCACTCCCGCTGGCAGCCCGAAACCGATTCAAACTATGGGGCTTTTTTAACAATATGGGACCGCCTTGGACGCACCTTCCGCCTTCGTGAAAAACTGGAGGATATTCGAATTGGACTGGACGAGTTCGATTCCCCTGAACACGAATCGGTCAAGGGCCTTTTCCGCATGCCGCTCCGGAGGGATAAGAAGACGGGAGAGGATTAAACAGAGGAACGGAGGAACAGAAGAGCGGATGAACGGAAAAATTGTTTGGGATCACTCTTTCTTCATCGGCTTCTCTATTTCTCTGTTAATCGGTTCTTCTGTTTCCTTCAAAAACCTTTTCATAAAAACCTATTCAAGTAAATTTTCAAACTCCTCTTCAAATTCTCTTCGCCTGTTTTGTTTATTGAAAAATGGCAAACCCCAAATTACATATTCTTTTCGTTTTCAAAATCCTGACGAAGATTTTCTTTGATGATCGCAGGGGATTTATCACGAAAAAAAGAAGAGCCGTACAGCTCTTTCTGGGAAGAAAACAGTTCTTGAAGCAGGCGTTTTGACATAATCAAATTTGTTAGACAGATACTTGTAAAATATTCAGGGCAAAATAGCCCCGAATG
>CAYPZI010000083.1:0-12691 GCA_964415185.1 uncultured Balneolaceae bacterium
CTCAGATGAATGGCGGACTGCAGGGATAAGCACTAAACCCTCATTTGCACTTAACAGCCGGCTGTTTTCGCCCTCTATAATACCGGCTCCGGAATCCTCATCTGATTGGGGGGGCAGATATTTGATCACATCCAATAACACCTGCAAGAAGAAGTATGGTTAGCAAGAATGAACCCTGAATAGCAGAACGAGTCATAGTCAGTAATTTTGTTAAAAGCCTTAACCTAAATAAGAAAACTTTTATTCATAATCGATAGCGGATGTATTATTTTATACTTTTGTGATAATTTGTTCATACCGCTATAGAGTATGCATTTACTCTGCGCAACATTGCGTTCATTGCGGTTACCTACTCTTTGCATTCTTGCCTTTTTAAAACCAAAAGGATCGAAGGGGAATTGATAGTGTCGTGTCAAATCTGATCAGTCGCAAGAAACCCGCAAAGTTTCCTTTCTGAAATGGCAGTATGTTAAGAAAATGGAAGCAACTCTGAGATAAAACTTTGCGGGTTTACAGTTGACATGACATTAGACTACCGCCCTGAAGGTACGTTTAATTTAACCCAAATCTTCGAGCAGGGCTTCGAGCTTTTCGATTTTTTGCCGGGCATCCGATTTCTTGTTTTTCTCTTTTTTCACGACTTCATCCGGTGCATTTTTGATAAACTTCTCATTCGAAAGCTTCTTTTCCACCGAGTTTAAAAACCCTTTTGTCTTATCCATTTCCTTCCGGATTCGTTCCCGCTCTTTTTCAAGGTCAATCAGCCCTTCGAGCGGGATATAAACTTCATTGCCATCAACTACGGCAGAAGCAGATGCTTTCGGTTTAGCTGCACCCGGACCGGCCGTAAATTGATCGAGTTCAAAGAACTTTCCGAAAATCCACCTGTTGTTATTTAGCTGCCGGGCAATATCATCAGACGTTGTTTTGATTGTCATTTTAATTGCCGTTCTGGGTGAAGCACCCATTTCTGCAAGAATATTTCTCGCAGATGAGATCAGCTTTTGGATGAGTGAGAACAACTGATCGGCTTCTTTGTCAATGAATTCACGGTTTACATCTGGCCAGGAGGAGACAATGATGGCATCATTTACATCCCTGTCTTTAATTCTCTGCCAGATCTCTTCGGTTATAAAAGGCATGAAAGGATGAAGCAATTTCATCAATACTTCAAAAAAGCCGAGTATCCGTTCAACATTTTCTTTGTCCATCGAACTGCCCGCTTCATCGGCTTTATTTATCTCGATATACCAATCACAAAAATGATCCCACACAAGGGAATAGATCTTTTTCAGGGCTTCATTCAACCGGTAATTTTTGAAATCATCGTTGACATTAAGAAGCGTTTGCTGAACCTGCGACATCATCCACCGGTCTGCCAGATTATTCGGATTGATATCAAAATTTGGTATATAAGATTCACCTTCCTCCATATTCATCGAAATAAACCGGAACGCATTCCAGATCTTATTCGAAAAATTCCTTCCCTGTTCGCAAAGGCTGATATCAAAAAGTAAGTCGTTGCCGGCGGGAGATGAGAAGAGCATTCCAGCCCGTGTTCCGTCAGCTCCGTACTGTTCAATCAATTCCAGCGGATCGGGAGAGTTGCCAAGCGATTTCGACATCTTGCGACGTTTTTCGTCCCTTACAATCCCGTGGTAGTAAACATTTGAGAACGGCTTCTCACCCCGAAAGGCATAACCGGCCATAATCATCCGTGCTACCCAGAAAAACATGATTTCGGGCGCGGTAACAAGATCGGAGGTTGGGTAGTAGTATTGGATTTCTTTATTGTCCGGGTCTTTAAATCCGCTGAATACCGTTATTGGCCAAAGCCAGGATGAAAACCAGGTATCCAAAACATCTTCGTCCTGTTTGATCTCATCGGGCCCGAGTTTCCTGCCCGACTTGGCCTGGGCTTTTTGCAGGGCTTGATCTGCGTTTTTGGCAATTACATAGTCGTCTTCACCCTCTCCGTAATACCACGCCGGAATCCGTTGACCCCACCAGAGCTGTCTTGAAATACACCAGTCGCGGATATTTTCCATCCAGTGGCGGTAGGTGTTTTTAAATTTTTCAGGATGAAACCGGATATTTTCATTCATCACATTTTCGAGTGCGGGTTTTGCAAGTTCATCCATTTTACAAAACCACTGCAGGGATAATCTCGGTTCAATCACAGCATCGGTGCGCTCCGAATAACCGACTTTATTTGCCATCTCTTCCACCTTCAGCAGCAGGCCTTGTTTTTCAAGATCTTTGACGATAGCTTTTCGCGCCTCAAAGCGGTCCATTCCGATATAAAATTTTGCTTCGGGCGAAACGGTGCCGTCATCATTCAGCATATCGATTACTTCAAGATTATGCCGCAGGCCGATTTCATAGTCGTTAATATCGTGAGCAGGCGTAACCTTCAGGCAGCCGGAGCCATATTCCGGATCTACATAGCTGTCGGCAATTACAGGCACTTCACGTTCCACCATCGGAATGATGGCAGTTTTGCCAACCAGGCCGGTGTATCTTTTATCATCCGGATTTACGCAAACAGCGGTATCAGCCAGGATCGTCTCGGGCCGGGTAGTTGCAATGGTGACATATTCATCCGAATCTTTTACGGGATACCGAACATGATAGAGCTTCGACTGAACTTCCTTATGAATAACCTCTTCATCTGACAGGGCGGTTCGGGCCTGCGGATCCCAGTTGATCATCCTCAGTCCCCGGTAAATGAAGCCGCGGTCGTACAGTTCAATAAAACAATCTATGACGGCATCGTAGAGGTCATCTTCAAGGGTAAAACGTGTCCGTTGCCAGTCACAAGAGGCTCCCAGTTTTTTTAGCTGTTGCAGGATAATACCGCCATGCTCATCGGTCCACTTCCAGGCATGTTCCATAAACTCATCCCGTGAGAGGTCGCTTTTTTTGATTCCTTCTTTTCGCAGCTTTTGGACCACCTTGGCTTCTGTTGCTATAGATGCATGGTCTGTCCCCGGCACCCAGCAGGCATTTTTTCCCAGCATCCTGGCACGGCGCACCAGAACATCCTGGATGGTATTGTTAAGCATATGCCCCATGTGCAATACGCCGGTGACATTCGGCGGCGGAATGACCACGGCGTAGGATTCGCGGTCATCCGGTTCAGAATGAAAATAGCCGTTCTTTTCCCAGTAGCTGTACCATTTTTTTTCGGCTTCGTTTGGATTGTATTGCTTAGGTAGTGAATTTGTAGTCATTAATTGATGTCTGTTTTATATCAGGCAACTGTTGGATAATTCTGATTTATCTTCCGGGATAAACTGATACTTTACCCGTGTTTCGGCGGGAGTTTTTTAGCTGCAAAATTGTCAAGCTAAAATCCCTATTTGACACGTACCAGCCTGACTCCGAAGTGGCCATCACAATTGTGCTTGTGAGGGAATGTTTGATAAGCTTTTCCGTCTTGGGTCAGCACATCTTCGGGAAGGTAATCTGAAAGGTCGTCAAGCTCGAAGTTGTCATATTTTTCAAGAAATTTTTGTACCTGTCCCCAGTTTTCTTCTTCTTCAAGAGAGCACGTGCTGTATACCAGCCGCCCGCCTTTTTTAACAAAATTACCGGCTTCTTCGAGAAGCTCCTCCTGTAATTTTACAGCATCGCTCAGATCTTCTTCGGTTCGCCTCCAGCGAAGGTCTGCCCGTTTGCTCATAACCCCGGTTCCGGTACAGGGGGCGTCCAAAAGCACGCCATCGGCCAGTTTTAATGTAAGTTCCCTTACATCACTTCTACGGATTTTTATATTTTCGGCACCGAATTCAAGCGCATTTTCCGCCAGTTTTTCAAGCCGCTCAGTACTGATATCGACAGCGATAATTGAGCCTTCTGCATTCATCATGTCGGCAATGACCATCGATTTGGTTCCGGGAGCTGCACACAGATCATATATCGATTCACCGGGTTGCGGATCAAGAATGGCAGGTGCAAAACCGGCTGCAATATCCTGAATAAGACAAAAGCCTTTATCAACCCAGCCTTTTGAGATGAAGGGCTCGACTGAAGAAACATTGAAATATCCGGGAAGCCAGTCACTTTCCTCAAACTCGATTTCGGATTTTTCCATCCGGAGTTTGAAGTTTTCGGTTTTGGTTCTGAGATTGTTTGCACGGATGTAAAAAGCGGGCCGCTGATTATTGGCTTGCATCAGTTGAAATGCTTCGCGTTCACCGAAACGCTTGCTCCATCGTTTTACCAGCCATTCAGGATGAGAAAATGTTGTGGCAACCAGCCTCGTTCTGTCTTTATAAGCAGGTTTTGGCAGGTTATCAATGTCGCGCTGAATATTTCTGAGAATAGCATTGACAAGATCGCCGGATTTTGAACCCAGCGTATATTTGGCGATTTCAACAGATTCATTAATTGCGGCATAATCAGGTGTGCCATCCATAAACATCATTTCATAAAGCCCCAGCCGCAGGATGTTTTTAAGCGGTGATTTCATCTCATCGATGCCAAGGCTTGAAAATTCACCGATTAAAAAATCAAGATAACTTCTTCGTCTCAGGATATTCTGAACATATTCCCTTACTTGTGCTTTTTCCCTCGAATCAAGATCGTTTGCAAGAGCAAAATTAACCCTGTTGCTTTCATCAAATTCCGTTAAAATTTCAATACTGATCGATCGCGCTGTTAGTTCCGTTTCCAATGTATTCTTTGGTTTTATAGTTTATAATCCAAACACTTAACGAATAAGTGTGACACTTTATTAAAATTAAATGTATTCTCAGCTAATAGACTGATTTTTAGTAAATAAAGATATCATTTTGAGTAACCTTTTGCTAACTGTAAAAAGTCTGTTTCCGATTATTTCTTTTTACGGATGCCCGCGGTTGAAACTTCAGCTTTTCTTCAGATTTGGTTCTTAAATTGATCTAAACACGAATGGTGTAATTATGAAACTGCTTATTGTTGAAGACAACAGGGATCTGCTCGATAATATCCTGACTTACCTTGAAAGAGAAGGCTACCTTTGCGAAAAGGTTATGAGTTATAAAGATGCCCGCGATAAAATTTTTTCTTATACATATGATGTGGCTTTGATCGATATTATGATCCCTGATGGTAACGGGCTTGAGTTATTGAAAGAACTCAAGTCAGTAAAGCCGGAAACAGGCACGATTATAATTTCGGCAAAAAATTCACTTGATGACAAGGTGAAGGGCCTGGAACTCGGTGCTGATGACTATCTTACAAAGCCGTTCCAGCTTCCGGAACTGCAGGCAAGAATTAAAGCCGTATACAGGAGGAACAATCTGAAGGGAAATGAGGTCATGGATCTTAATGAGATTACAATTAATACCCGAACTATGGAAGTGCTTGTACATGGAGAGAAGGCTGACCTGACTCCCAAAGAGTACGAGCTCCTTCTCTATTTTGCCTCAAACAAAAATCATGTGCTTTCCCGGCAAACCATTGCCGAACATCTATGGGGTGACTATGTCGACCATCTGAAGAATCTTGATTTTGTCTATCAGCACATCAAAAACCTGAGAAAAAAGCTCGCCGATAAAGGGGGGCGGGATTACATTGAGAGTGTGTACAGTATTGGATATAAGTTTAAAATCTCGGAAAAATAAGACATGAAGTTTATCACAAAATTCGTTCTTATCTACCTTGTTGTAACGGTAATTGTATTGGGGATCAGCGGAGTGATCTCCTATTTTATCATCAGGGATGAAATCAGTAAAGAACTGAAATGGCAGTTTCTGGATCATATTGACAGAGTTACCTATTTACTCGAAGAGGGAAAAGAGTTTGCAAAAGAGATGCCTGCCACAGGAGATGAAAATCTTGTAATCCGCGAACTTGATTATTTTGAAGAAAATATGACATCTGTAACGGACACAATGGTTTGGGATGATCGTCTTGAACAAAATGAACCGAATGTGAAGGTAGAGACAATCAGGAATATTAATGGGAATAGCTACTATATAGCCACCTATGGGGCGATGATCGAATCGGATGATGTACAGGAAGCCGTTATAAAAATTTTGCTTTGGATTCTTGCCCTGCAGACAGTAGGGGCGGTTGGTGTCGGCTTTGTAATTTCAGGCCGGCTGTTCAAGCCTTTCAAAGAATCTCTTGATAAAATCAAAAATTTCAGGCTTCAGGATAAACAGTACATTGAGGCAAATAAAACAGGTGTCAAAGAATTTGATGAGTTGAACAAATTTGTTGAAATGATGACCAGAAAGGCTGTGGATGATTATAAAAACCTGAAAGAATTTACAGAAAATGCTTCCCATGAACTACAAACACCGCTGGCAATTACCAAGGGAAAACTGGAACTGTTGACTGAAACAGACCTTACCACAGAGCAGTACGGCTTTGTTGATAACATTCAGAAAAACATCAATAAATTGTCGAAATTAAGCAGTTCTCTTGCACTTCTTACTAAAATTGAAAACCAGGAATTTGGAGATGAAGATGAAACCAATTTCAGTAAAACAGTGAAAGAGGGCATTGAAGCTTTTTGTGAATTCCTGGAGTTGAACAATCTGGAATTGGAAACGGGTATAGCTGACAACGTTACGTTGAAAATGAATTCTATGCTTGCCGAAATTTTATGGAATAACCTGTTTCAGAATGCTGTTTGGCATAATGTTGAAAACGGCAAGATCTATGTGGAACTGACAGATGAGCACCTTTTCATAAAAAATACAGGCCCCGATCCGGAAATGGAACCTCAGAAACTGTTTGAACGCTTCAAAAAGGCGGATCAAGGTTCAGGATCAATCGGACTCGGATTGTCTATTATAAAACAAATTACGGATTTGAGTGGATACCAGATTGATTACAGGTATGAATCCGGATGGCATTCGATCAGGATTGCATTTTCGGAATAAATTTTTTTCGATGACCTACGGCACAAACCCCAACCTTGTTGCCAGCAGGCTGTAAGCCTGAGACAGCCAAAGCTATAATCAAGTCTAAAATATTCATTCATATTAACTCTAAATTATATTAACTCAAAAGTTCTAAGATAGACAAAGATGTTCTAATGCTTTTTTTGCCTATTCAGTTTTGCCTTTTTTTAATTACCGCCTGCGTTGTGAACTACCGAAAAAGTACCTGAAATTAACTGTGAATTCACGGCTTGAAAAGCTGAACGTACGGTCGGAAAAGAAATCGGTGTTGGGGTTGCCGTCTGTGGTAACAGTATTATCAAAACTTCTGGAATCGAACAGATCCCTGACATTGAATGAAATGAGAGCTTTGCCGTCAAGAATCTCTTTGGAGATGGCACTGTTAATGGTTTTCCTGCCGTTCCGGCTGCCCTGGGTGGTATTATTGGGTGCCCGGAATCTCATCGATGACTGAAAGTTTATTTCATCTGTTAATTCCCACTGAACACGGAACCGTGACTGAAAATTACCGGATTCACTTCTGAATACCTGGTCCTGAAAAGAACCGTTGGTATCAGACCGGAAGAGATTAAGACTTCCGTTTAACGAAACTGAATTGCCGATCTTCTGGTCAGCAGTCAGCTCGAGGCCCCAAGCTTCTTCGGTTGCAAGGTTGATGGGAAACCTGTTGATAATACCCTGTTCCTGAAGTGTAATATCTTCAATTACATCCGAACGCTTCCGGAAATAAACACTTGTAAGTACCGATCCCGTATTCCAGTACTGCAAAAAACCCAGCTCAAATGAATTACTGAATTCAGGTGTTAAGTCGGGATTACCGGTAAACTGGCTGCGGTTGTTGCCAAGATCAACTGTCGGAAGGAGCTCGCGAGAACGAGGCCGTGACAACCTGCGGCTGTAGCTGAATTGTACCGACTGTTGTTCGTTAAACGAATAATTCAAAAACAGGCTTGGGAAAAAATTGGTTGTATTTAAATTGGCAATATCACCTGTTTCCTTCAGTTCTGTTTTTATTCGTGTATTTTCCATTCTCAAACCGAGTTGGCCTGAAAAATCACCAATTTCTTTTCCGTAAATCAGGTAGGCAGCATTGACGTTTTCACGAAACCTGAAGTTGTTATTAAAGGCAGGTTCACTTACCCAAACGCCATCCACCAAGGTTTCTGCAATATCAGTTGTATTACTCCATTCCGTGTCGCTTCTGAAGCCGGCTTCTAATTTACCTCCGTCTCCAAGCGGACGGACGTACTCGGCGTTGAAGCGGAAATCTTTCTCCCTTTCATTATCGTCAGATCGCTGAATTAACGGGTTTCCAGTTCCCTGCAGGATAGATTCACGGATATCCGTATCTGCATTTTCATTACTGATATCAAGTCCTGCATCGGCTGTGAATGAGTGGTCATCACTGTTGAATTCAACTTCATAATCCAGGTCGAAATCAAGATCCAGTTGCTTTTCTATTTCGATATTATCTCTGTTGAAACGGCGGATAATATCACCGGAAAAAGCATTCGGTTCAAACTCCATATCGGTAAACACGATTTCCTCATCATTTTCTTCACGCTCCACATCGATGCTTGAGCTAATCGTGAAGGTTTGATTCTCTTTGGGAAAGATATCTACTCCAAGCCGTACGGTTCCCTCCACTTCATTTTCATCTGCATCAGAATTTTCCCGGAACATATAGGTGGTGTCAGGCCCCGCAAACCGCTGAAATGAGGATCCCGATTCCGGCTCGGATTCATATTCGGCACCGCCATTGAAAAACCAGTTCACATTTCCTGTTCGATAGTTGAAATTTGTGGATACTTCGTATTGATCAGGCAACCCGGAGCCTGCACTTACGTTTCCGTTTACCCCAATGTCTCGTTGTTTTTTCAGAATGATATTAATGATGCCTGCCGAACCTTCTGCGGCATATCTTGAAGAGGGATTAGTGATGATTTCAACTTCCTTGATCATATCTGCCGAAAAACTTCTAAGCGCATCGGCTCCGTCGCTCACAAGATTTGAGGGTTTTCCGTTGATCAAAATGCGTACGCCTTGATTGCCCCTCAGGCTCACATTCCCATCGATATCAATAGAGATAGATGGAACATTATCAAGGATATCAAGGGCGCTGCCACCCAGGCTGGTCAGGTCCTTACCAACGTTAAAAATCCGTTTGTCGAAGCTCAGCTCCATTTGCGAACGCTCTCCACGGACAATCACTTCATCGAGGGCTTCGGTTGTGGGTTCCATGACGATGGTGCCAAGGTTAAGTGTTATGCCCGCTGAAATTTCAATCTGTTCCTCAATTTTTTTGTATGACAAAAATGATATTTCAACCAGGTAGGAACCCCTCTCAAGGTTCAGCCTGAAACTGCCGTCAATTCCGGTGCTCTCACCGTCAACTAATTCCGTGCCGGTTGAATCGTAAACGGCAACAGTGACGTTGCTCAGAGGCTGTCCATCCTGGTCCTGAATCACCCCGGTCAGCTGACCTTCATTATTATCCTGGGCAGATGTAACAAGCAGTGGTGTGATCGATGTCAGGATGAACAGTGTATAAAATTTTAGATAACGGAGCATCTCCATGTAGATTTAAATTCAGAATATCGTTCAATGGAACTGTTGATAAATTAACAGCCAAAGTTGTTTAAACGTTGATTGAAATCTGAAGCAAATTTGAAGATTTGTCGATTAAGCGGGTTTTAATGTAAAAGGATGAAAAAGCAAAGAAGAGGCAGGCAGAAACCGGATATTGTTGAATCGTAGAACTGATTATTACCGGATGCGTTTGTTCGTTGTGTTTTGTTTGTGGTTCGTTTTTGCTGTCAATTCCTGGATTAGCTTGAACACAACCCATCAACTCACCAACTCACAAAATCACCAACTTTCAATCACCGAAATCTTGATGCAGGTGATCACCAACTAAATCCATGAATCCGCTTCAACGTTGACAGGTTTTCGCTGTTATTGTCATGAATCCCACAAAAAGATCAGAATCTGATAAAAACGGCTCCGGAGCAGGCAGGGTTTACAAAACGGGGCCTGCCTTAAGTATTTCAGTATCCGCCTCCGTTTCAAATTTTTTGAAATTGTCCCTGAACATTTCAGCCAGCTTCTGTGCTTTTCTGTCATATGCATCGGGATCATCCCAGGTATCTCGCGGTACTAATACCGATTTCGGTACTCCTTTTACTTCTCCCGGAATTTTTAGACCGAAAACATCCTCCGTAAGATATTCGGCATCCTTTAAATTACCGCTGATAGCCTCCGAAAGCATTCTGCGCGTATGTGGCAGGCTCATTCTTGAACCTGTGCCATATGGCCCGCCTGTCCATCCGGTATTTACGAGCCAGACATCCGAATTATGTTTTTTAATTTTTTCAGCAAGCAAACGGGCATAAACTGTAGGATGGAGGGGCATGAATGGAGCTCCAAAACAAGCAGAGAAGGTCGCTTGTGGCTCAGTAACACCTCTTTCGGTGCCGGCCACCTTGGCTGTGTACCCGCTGATAAAATGGTACATGGCCTGTTCGGGAGTCAGTTTTGAAATAGGAGGCAGAATACCAAAGGCGTCGGCTGTAAGGAATATTACATTGGCCGGATGCTTTCCGAGTCCGGTTTTACTGGCGTTGGGGATAAAATGAATAGGGTAGGAACAGCGCGTATTTTGTGTCAGGCTGTCATCGCTGAAATCGGGTTCGCGCTTCTCACCCAAAACCACATTCTCAAGAATGGTTCCGGGTATTTGAGTGGTTTGGAAGATTTCCGGCTCTTTTTCTTTTGAAAGATCTATGGTTTTGGCATAACAGCCGCCTTCAAAATTGAAAATGCCGTTTTCACTCCACCCATGTTCATCATCTCCGATCAGGATTTTGTCGCTGTCGGCCGATAGTGTAGTCTTTCCGGTTCCGGACAGTCCAAAATAAATGGCAGTTTTGCCTTTATTGTCCATGTTTGCAGAACAATGCATGGCCATGACTCCCTTTTTAGGCAACAGGTAGTTCATCACGGAAAATATTCCTTTTTTAACTTCGCCCGAGTAGAGGGTTCCGCCAATTAAAATCAGCTTCTTTTCAAAACTGCACAAAATAAACGTGTTGGTGCGGGTGCCGTCTTTTTCCGGGTCTGCCTGGAAATGCGGTGCAGCCAATACGGTGAATCCCGGTTTATGATTTTTCAGTTCACTATCGTCAGGCAGAATAAACATATTGTGAGTAAAAAGGGCGTGATAAGCCTCTGTGCTAACTACACGCACATTTAGACGATAGTCAGAATCCGCTCCGGCATAGGCATCCTTGACATACAGTTTTCGATCCTTAAGGTAATGAATCATTTTTTGATGAAGCCTGTCAAAAATCTCTTCAGAGACCGGTCTATTGATCTCATTCCAGTCAATATCACTCTTGATAGACTGTTCTTCAACAATAAATTTATCCTTGGGAGAGCGTCCGGTGTACTTGCCGGTCAGAACCCGGAGAGCCATATCTTTGGTTAGTATCGCTTCGTCATTTTTAATTGCCTCTTCGTATAATTCGGGAGTTGTCAGGTTCCAGAGGGTTTGCTTGTGATCTTCAAGCCCCAGATATTCAAGTCCCGTTTTACTTTTCGGATGAGCATTTGTACTTATATTCATTATATGTTTCAGGTCTTTTCTGTTAGTGAATGACTATTTAATTTGTTTGCAAAACCTTTTTAAAAGCGCTTTTCTGATTTGGAAAGATACAAATGTTATCAGGAAAAATGGTCATAAAATCTGAATTAACTTTTCCACAATCAATTATGCAAAAGAGTATTATTTTACCGTAGAACAAACCGCTAATCTTTTTTTTACAGATGACACGCATAGCACTGATTCAACACCCATGTACTGAGAATCCCGGTGAGAATATTAAAAAAGTACTCCAACTTGCCGAAAAGGCCATTGAAAAAGATGCCAAGGTCATCTGCCTGCAGGAACTGTTTCATACCACATATTTTTGCCGTGAAATTGACAGGCGCTTTTTTTCCTGGTCGGTGGAAAATACAGGGCAATTTCTTAAACCTTTTCAGAAATTAGCTAAAGACGGGGAAGCAGTATTCACCGTTCCTTTTTTTGAAAAACAGGGCAAGGGAATGTACTACAATTCAATGGCTGCGATTGATTCGGATGGTAGCATTGTCTCACATTACAGGAAAATGCATATTCCTGACGACCCCGGTTTTTATGAGAAATATTATTTTACTCCCGGTGACCTTGGTTTCAAAATTGCCGATACCAGATACGGCAAACTTGGTTTGCTGATTTGCTGGGACCAGTGGTTTCCCGAGGCAGCCAGGGCGACCGCACTCCTGGGAGCCGATATTCTGATTTATCCCACGGCCATTGGCACACTTCCGGAGGAGAACGATACGGATAAGGAATCCTTTTTGAATGCCTGGCAAACCATTCAAAGAAGCCATGCCATTGCAAATGGCTGTTTTGTGGCAAGTATTAACCGGACAGGCGTTGAAGGCGGAACCAAATTTTGGGGACATTCATTTGTATCAGATACGTTCGGAAAAATCATTACAGAGGCCGGCGAAAAGGAACAGATTTTACTGGCCGATTGCAATTTCGATGAAATCGAGGTACAGAGGCAGGTATGGCCGTTTTTTAGAGATCGCAGGAGGGAGGCGTATCGAATTTTGTCAGAATAAAATTCGATCAATTACTAACCGTACTTGTCAGGGGACTATTTGATATTTCGTCAAGACCAAGTAAAATCGTAATAGTATCCGTACCAGTTGATGCAGGTGTATAAGCGGCTGTATAGATTCCTGCT
>CAYPZI010000084.1:0-12650 GCA_964415185.1 uncultured Balneolaceae bacterium
CTAAACCTAATTGTTTACAGATTCGTGACAGTTCTGTTTTATCTTTTTCAGAAATAGACGAAAATTCTTCCATAATACGCCCCAAATGCTCAGGGAATACTTTTTTAATCTGCTTGCGTCCTTTATCGGTAAGATAAATTTGTATGGATCTTCGGTCTTTAGGGTCTCTTTTACGAACAACGAGATTTGATTTTTCAAGATTGTCAATCACCATCGTTATGTTTCCACCGCTCTTTAATAATTTTTCGGCAAGAGACCTTTGATTTAATGAGCCGAGATGGTACAAAGCTTCAAGCACTCCGAACTGGCTTGCTGTTAATCCCGCATCCGAGAGGTGCCGGTTCAGCTTGTTATTAATGGTTTCTGCTGCCCTTACAAACTTTATGTAGGCATCCAGTGTCCTTTCTTCCTTGTCCGTTCCCTTAAAATGTGTTCCCATCGAATTTTTATTAGATTTTTGATTTAATTATACCTATTTGGTACTTGATTATTATTACCGCGGAATATAACCACTTTAATAATGCGTAATACGAAATCTTTTTGTTTCATAAAACGTTTACAAACACCAAAATTTTTTACTTATAAAATGCGAACGTTAAATTAAAAGTATGCTTTAATAAAAAGTTAAACATTTTTATAAATATGTAAAATTCATTTGGATTTTAAAACAGCAAATTTTCTTTTTCCTACTCTCAAGATCTTGTGATCTTTATTCTTAAAACTAACCGCATAATTTACATCACTAACTTTTTCATCATCAATAGTGATGCCACCCTGTTTTATAAGCCGTTTTGTTTCTCCGTTGCTCGATGTAAATCCGGTTTTATTTACTATATCAAGTATCCGAATATCTTCTCCTGATCTAAATTCAAATTCCGGAGCGTCATCCGGAACCTCTTTATTAACAATAGTTTGCTCAAAATACTCCTTTGCCGATTCTGCGGCAAAATCTCCATGATACATTCTGGTTACCGTTTTGGCAAGCAAGTGTTTTGTGTCACGAGGATTTTCATCGGCAGCCTTTTTCAGATCCGGCAGCATTTTCACCGGCACATCTGTCACAAGCTCAAAGTAGGTGAAGATCAGGCCATCGGGTATAGAAAGTATTTTCCCGTACATTTCATTCGGGTCTTCATCAATTCCAATATAATTATCATACGATTTAGACATTTTTTGAGAGCCGTCGGTACCCGCCAAAATGGGCATCATAAGACAGGCTTGTGGCAACTGCCCATCCTCTTTTTGCAAGTGGCGGCCAACAAGAAGGTTAAATTTTTGATCGGTTCCTCCAAGTTCAATGTCTGATTTCAAATAGACCGAATCTTGCCCCTGGGCTAACGGATAGAGAAACTCATGAAGCGAAATGGGTTCATTATTTTGATACCTTTGGGAAAAATCATCTCTTTCAATTATCCGTGCAATTGTCAGCTTTGAAGCCAGGCGGATAACGTCCATAAAACTCATTTCACCCAGCCACTCAATATTATTTACAATTGTAATTTTTTCAGTATCCAGGATTTTACCGGCCTGCTGAATATAGGTTTTTGCATTTTCTTTAATTTCTTCGGGTGTTAGAGGCGGGCGTGTTTTATTTTGACCTGTCGGATCTCCGATCATTGCCGTAAAGCCGCCGATAATTAATATGGCTTCGTGGCCTAAATCCTGGAATTGTCTCAATTTTCTCAATATCACGGAGTGGCCAAGGTGAAGGTCTGGCCTTGTGGGATCTACACCCAACTTCACTTTAAGCGGCTGATTTTCTTTTATCGATTTTCTAAGTTTATCTATAAGTTCATCTTCGGGTACAATTTCAACAGCACCTCTTTTAATTACTTCGAGTTGCTTCTCCAGCGGCAATAAATTTCTCATAATTTACTTTTCAAACAATGGTAATTCCTTAAGCGGATTATTTTCTTTTATATTTTTTTCGATGATTGTAATGAGGTCTTCAGCTCCCGGATAAACAGCAGATGCTATGTCATAGACAGCCGGGGCCAAATAAATAATTTTAGGATAAACTGCGGACTCATTTCTTGTATTTTCAGGCGGCAGATTAAAAACAAGCAACAGCAATAGCATAGCACTAATTACAATTCCTGTTTTTAGTGCGCCGAACAGCATACCAAAAATTTGATTCACCATGTTAAGGCTAACAATTTCCATCATTTTATGCAGAATATTTGCCAAAAACCTTGTGAATAAAACTGTTCCGAAAAAAAGTATCAGGCCTGCAATCACAGACAAATAATCACCGGGTGAAAATCCGACAAATTGCAGAATGGATTTCATATCATCCATTAAAACAAATGTTAGGAGAACAGCAAGAGTTACACCTATAATTCCAAATAATTCGCGAATCAGTCCGGTAGTAAATCCTTTATAAGCAAAATAACCCAACAATATCAGCAGGATAATATCCAGATAATTCATTTTATTTCATATTATGACAGTTCGTCTTTAACAATTCGACTGATTACCGATCCCTCAGCCTTTCCTTTCAGATCACTCATCAGGGCACCCATAACCTTTCCCATATCCTGCAAGTCAGAGGCCCCGATTTGGTCTATTTTCGCTTTCACTTTATCCCTTATTTCTTCCTCGTTCATCATTTCAGGAAGGTACGTTTCTATCAGTTTCAATTCTTTCTCTTCACTCTCCACCAAATCATCCCTTCCTCCGCTTTTAAACTGTTCAATGGACTCCTTTCTCTGTTTTGCAGCTTTCATTAGTACTTCAACCGCTTGTTCATCAGATAATTTTGCCTCACCTCCTTTTCTTTCGCTTATCTCTTTCTCCATCAGTTTGGATTTCAAAGAGCGTAAAACTTGCAGTCTGAAAGAGTCCTGTTCTTTCATCGCCTTCTTCATGTCAGATATTATCCGATCCTTTATATCCATTTTATTCACCAGTTGTTTCTGTTTTTAGTGATATTATAGAGAATATGTTTAAAAATAATCAAAAAAAAAGGTTACATCCTTATTCAGAATGTAACCTAAGTATCTGTCAGATTCCTTATCAATCTTTATTTTTTTGGATAAATTCTTTAACGTTATCCTGATCAACCATTGCTTCTTTATAGGAAAACTTTCCTCTGTGATTTTTGGTTGCGATTACAACCTTTGCCATTTTTCTGTGAGCTGCTCTTTTCAGCAGGGCTTCTTCGCCAAATGCCTGACTTTTTGCCATTGTTTTACCTACTTAATTTCTTTGTGAACGGTATGTTTTCTGAGTACCGGGTTATATTTTTTTAGCTCGAGACGATCCGGGCTGTTTCGCCTGTTCTTCGTCGTTACGTATCTTGAACTGCCCGGTTTTTCAGTACACTCCAAAATTACTTGTATTCTGTTTCCTTTTGCCATTTTTTATACGTCTTTAACCAAAGTTCCTTTTTGTCTGGCTTCTTTCAGAACGCTGGAAATGCCTTTCTTATTAATTGTTCTGAGAGTTTTAGCTGTTACTTTCAACGTAACCCACCGGTCTTCTTCAGGAAGATAAAATCTTCTTTTTTGCAGGTTTAAATGAAACCTGTGTTTGGTTTTATTGTTCGATTTCGAAGAACGATATCCGTTTAAAGGTCTTTTGCCGGTTATATCATCTCTGCGTGCCATACTATTATTTTTGAAATTTATGAAAGAATCCAAAATTAACGCTTAATCCAATTAAATTCAATTACAGTACAACAAAAAAATACAGATTCTTTATTTTCGATAAATTTCTGCAGGTAAATAAATTCAGGCCAAACATCATTTAAGCGCACATCTCTTATTACCCCACCATAACCCCTTTCTCATTTTGAATTTGAGGTTTTAAACGCTATTTTCAAGCATCAAAACGGCTATAAATTTATTGACTCAACCCCCGGTTATGACAAAGAAAAAAGGTTCAGACTATAAAGCATCGAACATACAGGTTTTGGAGGGACTCGAAGCTGTACGGAAGCGCCCGGCAATGTATATTGGTGACACAGCTTCGCGCGGCCTTCATCACCTTATCAACGAAGTGGTTGATAATTCGATTGATGAAGCTCTTGCAGGATACTGTGATTTTATTAAAATCACAGTTCATGAAGATGGATCAATTACAATATTGGATAACGGGCGGGGCATCCCTGTTGATACACACTCTAAGCTCAACCTACCCGCAGTTGAAGTGGTACTGACTAAGCTTCATGCCGGAGGTAAATTTGATAAAGATACATATAAGGTATCGGGAGGACTCCATGGTGTTGGAGTCAGTTGTGTAAATGCGCTCTCCAGTGAATTTAAAGCCGAGGTTCACCGTGACGGAAAGATCCATGTTATGCAATTCGAATATGGAAAAACTGTAAAACCACTTCAGGTTATCGGCAATACCAAAGAGACTGGTACAGTAATAAGATTCAAACCGGATCCTGGAATATTTAATCAAACGACTGAATTTAAGTATGATATTATTGCAGAGAGAATGAGAGAACTCGCTTTTTTGAATCCTCAAATTACTATTGAACTTATTGATGAAAGAGAAGAGGATGAAGAGCTTGGCCATGAAAAATTTCATTACTCCGGCGGTGTAAAAGACTTTGTAAAATATCTTGATGAATCGAGAGAACCGGTCATGAATGAACCCATTTACATAGAAGGTGAAATTGACAATGTCCCTGTTGAACTGGCTATTCAGTATAACAGTACATTCACAGAAAATGTCCATTCTTATGTGAATAATATAAATACAAAAGAGGGCGGCTCCCATATATCCGGATTCAGAAGGGCTTTAACACGCTCATTTAAAACCTATGCCGAGAAAAACAACATTATAAAATCAAACAGCAAAATCCAGGTGTCAGGAGATGATTTCAGGGAGGGAATGACAGCTGTACTCAGTGTTAAGGTTGCCGAACCTCAATTCGAAGGACAGACAAAAACAAAACTGGGTAATTCCGAAGTACAAAGTGCCGTAGAGGTTATACTGTATGAAAAATTATCGGAGTACCTGGAGCGAAACCCTAAAATTGCCAAAAAGATACTGGAAAAAGTTGTATTGGCAGCCGAAGCCAGAGAGGCAGCCCGAAAAGCACGACAACTTATCCAGCGTAAAAGTGTAATGAGCGGCGGCGGATTACCCGGTAAACTTGCCGATTGTTCCATAAAAGACCCCGAGCATTCGGAGATTTACCTGGTTGAGGGCGATTCAGCCGGCGGTTCTGCAAAAATGGGCCGAAACAGAAGTTTCCAGGCTATTTTGCCCCTGAGAGGTAAAATTTTGAATGTTGAAAAAGCCAAGATCAACAAAATTCTTGAGAACAAGGAAATACAGGCAATGATTACTGCTTTGGGCACCGGCGTGGGCCACGGCGATGAGGATTTTGAACTCGAAAAACTTCGATATCACAAAATTATTATAATGACAGATGCAGATGTGGACGGTTCTCACATCAGAACGCTCTTACTCACTTTTTTTTACAGGTATATGCTGCCTCTAATTGAAGGCGGTTACATTTATATAGCCACACCGCCTCTCTACAGAATTACATCATCCCGGGGGCAAATTGATTACGCCTGGGATGAAGAAACCCGTGAAAAAATTGTGAAACAGTTTAAAAAAGAAAAGAAAAAATTTGATGTGTCGCGTTATAAAGGCCTTGGCGAAATGAATCCCAGTCAGCTTTGGGAAACCACTATGGATCCTGAGACCAGAACTCTTCAAAAGGTTACAATAGAGAGCGCAGCAGGCGCTGATAAGTTGTTTTCCACTCTCATGGGTGGCGATGTTGAACCGCGCCGGGAGTTTATCGAACGGAACGCAAAGTATGCAACTCTTGATATCTGATATCACTCAAAATTAAATCTTACTTCTGAATAAAATTCATCTATGGCTAGCGAAAAAATAATTCCAATTACGATTGAAGACGAAATGCAGTCTTCCTACATCGACTATTCTATGTCTGTAATTGTCTCAAGGGCACTGCCTGACGTGAGGGACGGCCTTAAGCCTGTCCACCGCAGGGTGTTGTACGGCATGAGTGATCTTGGAATGCTACACAACAGGAATTACAAAAAAAGTGCCCGGATTGTCGGTGAAGTTTTAGGTAAATATCATCCCCATGGTGATTCTGCTGTTTATGATACAATCGTGAGGATGGTGCAGGATTTCTCCCTGCGATATCCGTTGATTGACGGCCAGGGAAATTTTGGCTCCGTTGACGGCGACTCAGCAGCGGCGATGCGATACACAGAAGTAAGAATGCAGCGTATAGCTGAAGAGATGTTGACTGACCTCAACAAAAATACCGTTGATTATCAGGATAACTTTGATGATACGCTGACGGAGCCTACTGTTTTGCCATCCATGCTTCCGAATTTACTTCTCAACGGATCCTCCGGTATTGCTGTCGGCATGGCAACCAATATGCCTCCGCATAACATCAAGGAAGTCATCGATGGCATATCAGCTTATATTGATGACACCGAGATTTCTACTAAAGAACTCATGGAGCATATAAAAGCACCTGATTTTCCGACAGGTGGCATAATTTATGGCTATGAAGGTGTTAAAGATGCCTATGAAACCGGACGCGGAAAAATCACCATGCGGGCAAGAGCCAACGTAGAAGAACTCAGAAATAACCGGGAACAAATTATTGTCACTGAAATTCCCTACCAGGTCAATAAGGCGACACTAATTGAAAAAATTGCTGAACTGGTCAATACGGAAAAAATTACCGAGATTTCTGAAATAAGGGATGAATCTGACCGTGATGGAATGAGAATCGTAATTATTCTGAAAAGAGGATCAAACGCCGGTGTGGTTTTAAACCAGCTCTATAAATATACCCAGATGCAGCAAACATTTGGTGTCATTAATCTGGCCCTTGTGCAAGGCCGTCCCAGGGTAATGGGGCTGAAAGAGTTAATTCAGCATTTCATAGAGCACCGAATAGAAGTAATCATCAGGCGTACTATCTATGATCTCGATCAAGCTGAAGCACGTGCTCATATTCTGGAAGGTTTAAAAATTGCACTTGACAACCTTGATGAAGTGATCAAGACTATTCGGGCAGCCAATAGCCCTCAAGAGGCTAATCATGAATTGAGAAGAAAATTTGCATTAACTGATCTGCAGGCAAAAGCAATTCTCGATATGCGCTTGCAAAAACTCACAGGCCTTGAACGAGAAAAGATCGATACTGAGTACAAGGAAATCGTTGACAAAATTGCCGAATTCAGAAGGATTCTTTCTGACAGGAATGAGCAAAACGAAATCATTAAGAATGAGCTTGCCGACCTGAAAGACCGCTATGGCGATGAGAGAAGAACTCAGATTGTCTATTCGGCTGATGATTTTAATATCGAAGATATGATTGCCGATGAAGATGTTGTGGTAACGATTTCGAATAAAGGCTTTATCAAAAGAATGCCTGTCAGCGGATACCGAAGGCAACGCAGGGGAGGCAAAGGTATGAAAGGCACAACGACCAAGGATGACGAATATGTAGAGCATCTTTTTGTGGCCACGAATCATAACTATATCCTGTTTTTCACTGAAAACGGTAAATGTTACTGGTTACGGGTATACGAAATACCTGAAGGCTCAAGGTTATCCCGCGGCCGTGCTATTGTAAACCTGATTGATATTGAAAAGGATGACAGTATAAAAACATTTGTACCCGTAAAAACCCTTGAAGATGAGGATTATATTAATAATCACTTTATAATCATGGCTACGAAAAAAGGCCTTGTAAAGAAAACAATACTTGAAGCTTACAGCAGGCCAAGACGCGATGGTATTATAGCAATTAATATTAAAGATAAAGATAAATTGCTTGGAGCTGCATTAACTGACGGAGACAGTACCATTATTCTTGGAAATAAAAACGGCCGGGCCATCAGGTTTAGCGAAGATGAAGTGAGAGACATGGGCCGTAATACGTCGGGTGTGCGCGGTATGAGACTCTCAAAAGATGATGAACTTGTGGATATGGTTGTCATCAAAAATACCCATGAAGCAACCGTTCTTGCTATTTCTGAAAAAGGTTTCGGTAAACGATCCCTGGTTGATGATTACAGGGAACAAAGCCGCGGTGGCAAAGGAGTAATCACCATGAAAATCACACCTAAAACCGGCAAGTTGATAGCTCTGAAAGAAGTCTCCGACAATGATGACCTGATGATTATTACTGAACAAGGCAAGGTGATTCGGATGCAATGCAAGGGAATACGGACGATGGGAAGAAATACCCAGGGTGTCAGAATTATGAGGCTGGATGACGAAGGAAAAATAGCCGCCATCACAAGAGTTGTTAATGAGGATGATGAGGAGTCTGACTCTACTGCAATTGTTGTAGAATAATATTTCGAATTCAATCATTTATCATTGAAGTTAGCAGGCTCTTTCTTTTGTCTATCAAAACTTTTGGCTTAACTATTTTGACGTTATCAGAAAACTGGAGTAGCCATTCATTCAAATAGTCCAAATTGTCGAAGTAAAACTCAGCCCTAAATAAATTAAGTGAAATTTGACTTAACTTAATTATTTTTGTCGGGAGATTTGCTTTAAAACGATTAACTGAACTTTCCCCGATATCTGCTATGACCAAATGCTTTTGCCCTTCAGATCGAAAAATAAGGGCCTCAGCGTTCATTTCCTCTTTAATTACGAATTGTTCGGCTGTTATTTCCAGGTTTTTTATCCTTTCGAGAATAAAATTTCTGATCGACCCCCTTTTATGCGAATAGCCTATTAAATTCCAGTGATCATGATAATATACGAGAAGACGAGGATCTACTAATCTATTAGTTATATTTGATTCTGATTTACTTTGGTACTTAAATTTTAGCGTTTTGCGCATGGATATCGCAGAGCTTATCTGGTACCAGTTTCCACCTTTCCTTTTTTCGGATCCGAAATACATAAATGGATCCACAATCATCTTATTTTCAAGGGAACTCATAAAAGCTTTCAGTTCATCCGGCAAAACGTTTTTTATTTTCAATTCAACGCCGGCCGCATCTTCCGAAAGCTCTTGGTCAACCTGTGATTTAACAAAATTAAGACCTACGAGTATTGTTGCAATCTCTTTAGAAGTGAACATTATGGGAGGAATTTTATAACCCCTCACAACGCCATAACCTTCTTCCTCGTCCCAGGTCACCGGAACATTTATTTCGGAAAGAACTTTAAAGTCCCTAAAAATTGTTCGCTTACTAACGCCAAATTTATCTGCAAGGTCCGTTGCCGTTAATTTGGTTTTTGACTCCTGGAGCATCAATATAATCTTCATTCTGCGTTCGGAGCTTTTCAGTCTGTCCATTCATTTATTATTTATATATTTCAAAAATGGCTTTTCCCCGGAAAAATTCTTCATCAAGAAATGAATCAAGCTCGTAAATATTCACCTTTCCAATCTTTACGGCTTTTAATTCCTTCAAACCTTCATTATAACCTTTATAGAATATATATTTTATATAATCTTTTGCCTCTGTCATTTTAAATAAATCCGCGATTTCAAATGCATGTTTAGTTACAAGTACACTATTTTTTTTCGGGCTGAATTCTCCTATAGACATCTGATGTGCAGAACAGTTATTTAATTTTAAATTCCGGATCATCTGCCTAAGCGCGAAAATCTTTTTCTGTACCGTATCTACCAAATCTGCAGGTTTATTTTCACCTGCAATTGCCAATGGGATTCCGGGAAGCCCTGCCCCGGTTCCCGCATCTACAATGTGTTCTGTATTTTCAAGCAGGCCAAGAGCACTCGGAATCAGGCAATGCTTAAGATGCAAGCGTAGTGTTTCACGTGAAACAGACGGGCCAATCAAATTTACTCTCTTATTCCACCACAATAATTGTTCACTATATGCTTCGAAAAAACTTTCAAGATCGTTGTATATCTTTTTGAGCCCAAGTACCTGGGCAGAATTCGGTGTGATAAATTTTATAACTGGCTTTGCCATGTTTCACGTGAAACGCATCAGTTTTTCAAATAAACCATCAAAATGGCTAAATCACTTGCTGACACACCACTGATCCTACTCGCCTGTCCAAGTGTTTCCGGTTTTATTTTGGATAGTTTATGTTTTCCCTCCGTAGAAAGACTGTTGATTTTACTGTAATCAATTTTATTCGGTATTACAGCATTTTCTTTGTTGCTCAGTTCTTTAACCATTTCGAATTCCTTTTCGATATAGCCTGCGTATTTGATCTGAATTTCAGCTTGATCAAGTACATATTTATTATTTGTGATATTGTACACTTTCTTTTTCAGCTCAGGGTCAGCATCAAGCATATCAAAGAGTTTAACCTGTGGCCTTGGAATAATTGAATCGGCTTTAACCGGTTGCGACAGTGGGGTTGTACCCAATTCTATTAGCTTTTCATCCATAATTTCAGGCCTGACTGTATATTCGGATAATAAATCCAGCAGATTATCCACCTCTTGTTTCTTTTTTTGAAATTTTGAATATCTCTCCTCATTCACAATCCCTTTCCTAAATCCAAGCTCGGTTAGTCGCAGATCGGCATTATCCTGCCGCAAGAGTATCCGGTGTTCCGCCCTCGATGTAAACATTCTGTAGGGTTCTTCTGTGCCTTTGTTAATCAGATCATCAATCAAGACACCTATATACGCTTCTGAGCGCTTCAAAATGAGAGATTGAAATCCCTGTACCGATAAGGCTGCATTTATTCCTGCCATTAATCCCTGGCAGGCAGCTTCTTCATAACCGGTTGTTCCATTGATCTGTCCGGCAAAATAAAGGCCATTAACAAGTTTTGTTTCTAACGATCTTTTTATTTGATAAGGTGGAAAATAATCGTATTCAATAGCATATCCGGGCCTTATCATGGTTACATTTTCAAAACCTGTTATCGCACGCAGAGCCTTATACTGTACATCCTCGGGCAATGACGTTGAAAATCCATTTAAATACATCTCATATGTATGCCATCCTTCCGGTTCAAGAAATAACTGATGGCTGTCCTTATCGCTAAAGCGATTAATTTTATCTTCAATACTCGGACAGTATCTTGGTCCTATAGATTTAATACGGCCGGAAAACATTGGACTTCTGTCAAACCCGGTTTTAAGGATCTCGTGCACCTCATTATCAGTATACCCAATCCAGCAAGTCAGTTGTTCATCAAGAGATGGCAATTTATCGGTCATAAAAGAAAAAGGAACCGGATCCTCATCTCCGTATTGAATTTCAAGGGCATCATAGTTTACCGTTCTTCCGTCAATTCTTGGAGGCGTGCCTGTTTTTAAACGGCCAACCTCAAATCCAAGCTTTTCCAATGCTGCAGAAATACCTACCGATGCACGCTCTCCTGATCTGCCACCACCAAAATGGTTTTCTCCAATATGGATTATACCGTTCAAAAAAGTTCCGCTGGTAAGAATCACAGTTTTGGAATAAAACTTTTGTCCGGTTTGTGTAATTACACCAAGCACTTTTTTACCGTCGGAATCTGTAATCAGATCAGTGACATTATCCTGCCTGAAGAAAAGATTCTCTTTTTGCTCAAGCTGCTCTCTCATCAGTTTTGAGTACAATCCACGATCACTCTGGCACCGCGGGCTCCACATCGCTGGCCCTTTACTTCTGTTTAAAATTCTGAACTGTACACCACTTTGGTCACTTACAATACCACTTAACCCGCCAAGGGCATCAATCTCCCGAACAAGCTGACCTTTTGCAACTCCTCCCATAGCCGGATTGCATGACATCTTAGCAATTGCATCCAGGTTCATTGTAATCAATAGTGTTTTTGAACCAAGCTGTGCCGCTGAGCCGGCGGCTTCACTACCCGCGTGACCAGCACCAACAACAATTACATCATATTCAGGTTGATTATAAGACATTCTACTAATTTTTTAGTTTTTTAAAAATTCGCGCTATCTAAATTGCTCTGATCAATGAAAAATAACAAGCCAATCAAATTACTTTGCAGCATCTAAACTTTTTTTTGAAAATATAAATGTTTCGAACCATATTACAAGCTCAAACAAATCACGATGAATTGTAATCTTGTTTTTTAATCAACTTAAAATTATGGTAAATCATAAACTCTCATGCCGGATCTTTATTTTAATTGGCATTCTATTTCTATTTGTTCCAATCAATCCTGATCTATTTGCACAGGATAGTGACATATCAGAACTTAATATAAATGCTTTAAAATTTAGAAATATTGGTCCAGCTTTTAACGGTGGCAGAATAGCTGATATTGATTTTCATCCTGAAAACGAAAATACATGGTATGTGGCTGTCGGTTCGGGCGGGGTATGGAAAACAGAAAATGCAGGCACTACCTGGGTCCCTATTTTTGACAATCAGTCTTCTTACTCTATCGGTTCCGTAACCGTCGACCCGAATCATCCTTCAATAATATGGGTAGGAACCGGCGAAAATGTAGGTGGCCGTCATGTAGGATATGGTGATGGAGTGTATAAAAGCATGGATGGCGGTAATACGTGGAATAATATGGGTTTGACGGATTCTGAACATATTTCTACAATAATTGTACACCCTGAGAATTCCGATATTGTATGGGTATCAGCGCAGGGTCCGCTTTGGAGCAGTGGTGGTGACCGTGGCCTCTATAAAACAACTGATGGTGGAGAAACATGGAATAAAATACTTGGTGATGACGAATGGGTAGGTGTTACAGAC
>CAYPZI010000085.1:0-12328 GCA_964415185.1 uncultured Balneolaceae bacterium
ACAACACTACTCCGGAAATGAAATCTTTCCGTAATTGATCCGCTCATTCGCATCAGGTTTTAATTTAAAGCCCTTGCCCGAAAGCATCTCATTCGCAAGAACCGCAAACACCACCGCCTCTTTTGCATCGGGATTCATTCCAAGTTTTTCAATACTGTACACTTCCGAATGGCCCAGATGTTTTTTGATCCTTTCCATCAGAACCGGGTTGTGCATGCCGCCACCGCTTACATAAACAGGCACAACTTCATCGCCGGTTATCTGCCTGATCCGGCCGACAATCGTTACGGCAGATAATTCGGTGAGGGTCTTCATTTGATCCTCAGGTGAAATCTCCCCGATATCCAGCCCTTTTTCTTTTGCCTTTTTTTCTATCCATGAAATATTAAACCGCTCGGGACCGGTGGTTTCCGGCTTTGTAATTGAGAAATAGTCATCCGACAACAGTGCCTGAAGCAGTTCATCATTAATATTCCCGCCTGCTGATTTCCTGCCGTCCTCATCGTATTCGAGATCAAAATAGGTTTGGGCAAGGCGATCAATCAGTGTATTTCCGGGGCCGGTATCTGTTGTGAATATTTTAACCGAGTCCGCTTCGGCGGGGGGAAGATAGGTGAAATTTGCGATACCCCCGATATTTAACAATATACGCGGTTCGTCAGAATCCCTGAACAGATACCTATCTGCCAGGGCTGCCATGGGTGCGCCCTCTCCACCGGCAGCGGTGTGCTTTTGCCTGAAATCACTGAGTGTCAGGATGCCGGTCTTTCTTGCCATATGATCACCATCCCCGATTTGAAGCGTTGCGTTGAATTTTTCAGTTTCATGCAGCTGCTCTCTTGCCGGGTAGTGGTAAATGGTCTGGCCGTGACTGGCAATACAGTCAATCAGTTCCGGTTGTATATTCCAGCGGTCCAGCGCATCAAGAATTTTTTTACTCTGGATATCAGCCAGCCAGGAATGCAGGTAGCATATCGATTTGAGTGAAGCCGTTTCAACCGAAGATATGCTGCGCAACTGCTTTTTCTCTTCGCCGGTGTAGGAGCTCGTCAAAAATTCTTGAAGCTGAACGGATGTGTTTACTCCATTTCCTTCAATTGTGCAAAGGGCAATATCGAGTCCGTCAAGGGACGTACCCGACATCAGGCCGATGATCGTTTTTCTTTTTTTTAATGCGGTTTCCGCTAATTTTTTAATGGATGGATTCATATTTTGGGATTCAGGATAATTTATAATCACCTAATTTAAAAAAGATGGCAGAGATTACGGAATCCGATCTTGATGACTGGAAAAAAGATATTGAAATTCTTGTCGATGTTTTAAAAGAGAGTTTTGAAAGTGCGGAAGCAAGATATTACATCGATGACATGAACGAAATACTCTATATTGAGCTGGAAGGGCTAAATGAGTACGACGCAAGCGAGATAGAAGAGATTGCCGCTCCGGTTCTGGATGAGCTTGATCTTGATTTTCAGGATATCGTATTACTTTCTATAGGCTAAGACCTCCAAGGTTTTAAAAATCTTCGAGGTCTATTTGGTATTCAGCCTGGTGCAAGGAGGTTGGAGTTTCTGCTGTGAGCTATCTAATTCCGGATTCTTATTAACATTTTCATCAAATCACAAAAAAAGCGCTTCCATTTTTTTATATTTATGATGTGGCTAAATCTCTTACTAAAACAAAAATTTATTGAAGGATGAATCAACCTATTCACAGCGGATACAAGATGACATGCATCATGTGCGATGCGGAAAATGATGAAAAAGAGACGACCACCTATTGCACGGTTTGTGGCGGGGTGCTTCGGATTGAATACAATGAGTCGAGAAAAGAGATACAATATCCGCTTGACAAGATTGTTTCCGATCCCCTGAAAAATCATCCGTCGGCTTTAAAACGACTCACGAGGCTTTCAGGCAACTACGGCGCCGAACTCTATGCCAAGCTTGAATTCGAACATCCGACGGGTTGTTTCAAAGACCGCGGGAGTTATATTGAAGTACAGAAAGCACTGGAATTAAATGCCGATGCCATTTGCCTGGCTTCGACCGGCAACATGGCTGCCTCTGTCGCTGCCTATGCATGCTATTTTAAGATACCCTGTTTTGTATTTGTGCCAGAAAGTACGAGCGAAGCGAAAATTGCGCAGGCCATTATCTACGATGCAACCATCATCCGGATACAGGGTGATTTTACAAAGTGCGAAAGCCTTTGCCGTGAATTTGCAAAATCCGGTAACTACTATCTTGCAGGTGATTATGTTTTCCGGGAAGAGGGACAGAAATCTTTCTCCTATGAACTTATTGAGCAGGGAGGCACAAGTTTTGATTACATTTTTATTCCCGTAGGGTGCGGCACCAACTTTGCCGCCATTCACAAAGGATTCATGGAGATGAAAAAGGCCGGTTTGATAGATCACATCCCTTCCCTGGTTGCAGTTCAGCCGGAAGAGAGTTCACCTGTAGTAGAAGGGATTTTCAAGAAAAAGAAGATTCTTAAAGATAAAGTATCCACAATGGCAACTTCTGTTGCCGCTTCCAACCCGATCGACTTTTACAAAGTACTGCAGGGAATTGAAAAAACCGACGGAATGGCCTTCACTACTACCGAAGATGATATACTTGATTCACTTCGCGAAATGGCAGTCGAGGAAGGCCATTTTACCGAGCCGGCCTGTGCCCTGCCTTTTGCGGCATTTAAAAATAACCTGGATACCTTCAGGAATAAAAAGTGCCTGTTCGTTCTTACAGGTACCGGTTTGAAGGATACGAAGGTCGTCGCAAAGCATTCACTAACGCCACCGGTGCTAAAACCTGACCTTGATCATGTAAACAGTTATATCAATTCAGGTTTTATCGAGATGCAGAAAAAATCGTGGGGCAGATCGCGGGAAACCGTTTTGGCAAATCTTAAAATGGATGAAAACCACGATAAGCTGTACCAGGAATATGTAAACAGGATCAACAAACGTGGCAAAACACTGAAAAAACATGAAACCGAGTATCTTCAGACAATGGTGCTGAATGAAGAGACCGACCTTGAATTTCCGGTTGAAGTGATTGATTATAAACTGACCATGCGCAAGGAAGAACTGGTGAGTGCGGGTGTTAAATTAAAAATAAACGGGCGTGAAATTATTTCCAGGGGTAAAGGTGTTGGCCCTATTGATGCAACTCTAAGCGCTATCAAGGCTGAAACCGATAAAATTTTGCCGCTTGAAGTGAAAAACCATGAGGTCGAAATCCTCAGCCCGGATACCGATTCACTCGTAATCGTTACACTTACCCTTGAAAAAGAGGGCCAGCAATGGATCTCAAAGGGAGCCTCGCCCGACACGGTTGAAGCCGCAATCAAAGCATTCGAAAAAGGCCTGGCCATTGCCAGTAAAGCAGCTTCTGTATCTTCTTAGCAGTTTATTGCCATGCTTCACATCCATCGGTTCTTCGTGAGTAGATGATGGAAAATATTTTCCATCCGGCATTGGTTTGAACAAGGCTGAATACATTACTGCCGCAATGGCTGAAATCTTCACCACGATAAAAACCGTAATCCATGATTGCCGTCGCAAACTTTCCGTCAACGCTCACCTGAAGGTTATCATACCGTTCATCCCACATCTCATCCTTCGGCTGGTTTATAGCCGATATGAATGATTCTGTCGTGTTGGTTCGCAGTTCAACACTCTCGTTGGTATGATCTACTATTTCCATCTCGAAATCACCGTGAAAGTAGCCTTTTAACCTTTCTCCATCACCTTCCTTCATGGCATCAAACATTTCGGAAATCACCATATCGATTTCGCTATGATAAGGGCTTTGTGACGGTTCCGGGCTGCAAGCTGCAAGAGAAGTCGAAAGAAGCAGAACACATATCAAAAACATAGATTGATATACTTTCATAAACTAAAAATAATCAAATTTCGGGATCAGGTGGAGTATTTTCGTTATTAAGTCGTTCTTGTGTTGGATAAGGATACCAGACCCTGTTTCTTTCTGCAGTAAGCGGGATATTCGTACCCGACGGTGCTGGCCTGTTTAACCTTCTCATGTCATCAAATCTGAGACCTGTGAGGTATAACTCAGCCGTTCTCTGCCTGTATATCTCTGTAAAAAGAGTCTCCTGATCCAAATTACCATCGAATTCCGTTAAATTTGCTCCCAAACCAAAAGGGTCTTCACCTGAAGTTTTGGTTCTTATTGTATTAATCTCCTGAACTGCATTTGGAAGTTGATTTAAATTAACATAAGCCTCGGCTCTGATTAAGTTCATCTCTCCGGGCAAATAAACAGGTATCGGAGAAGAAGGTGAGCTGAAAAATCCCCTTAGCTCTTCAATTTCCAACCCGTTGGGAATGCTTACATTATCCTGACTTCCAAGGTAGAAGTCAATCCTTTCATCACCCTGCTCGGTAACCGGAGTTCCAAAATTATCTCTCGGGGCGTACTCCTGCCCTTCGTCACCACTTAATACACCCTGGAAAACCGGGTTTCTTGAAATTGAACCATCATAAGTAAAAACTGAAGTTACTGAAGGATCTACCTGGTTTGAAGCATTAATGGCTTCCTCATAATTTCCGCTAAGCAGATGGTATCTGGCTATATAAGCGTGTATAGTATTCTCCATATCAAAGCCGGAGAATATGATATTCTGATTGAAATTTACACTTGGAGGTGTAGTTGTAATCCTATTCAGGGCACTTTCCAACAAATCAATTGCAGCAGTCAGTACCTCGGCTCTTGAAAAAAATTCGGCATTCTCGCCAGTTGTAACAGGAGATTGTTCAAAAGATTGTATAACGTATCCCAAAGCCATCGCTTTGTGTATTTCAGCCAAAGCAATAATCCCGCTTAATTCTCCAGGATCCTGAATTACATTCGGAGCATTTACTATTAATTGCTCGGCCATATCTATCGCTCTCATCATATTATTCCATAGCCGGTTTACCCTGCTGTTTTCCGGAGGCAGCACACTTCCGCCCTGTTCCAGTTCAACCAAACTCGCAAAGGTTGTATTTATTGCCATTTCTCTAGTAGTGACAGCTGGTGCAAAAATCGCAGCCGGCAAAGCTGTTTCTGCATAAAATCCCTGCAATCCGATTGCAAGGTTTCTTACCCCGTCAGTTGATCCCAAGACCTCAGTATCTGTTGCCTGATTCGGATTAGTTATATCCAGCTCGCAACTACTGATAAATAAACATACACTTAAAATAAATATGGATATTGAAATATTTTTATAATACATATGATAAAAAGTTTTAAAAATTTGCAGTTAAACCAAACTGAAAGTTTCTTGGAATAGGAACCTGAACAAAATCAAATCCTCTTACAGCGGTTCGTTGCCCGCCAACATTTGTTTCAGGATCAAAACCGCTAAAACTATCGATAGAAAATAAATTCCGCCCAATTACACTAAATCTTACACTCCGGAGACCAAACAATTCCGGAAAAATTGAATAAGATGCCGATAGTTCTCTCAGTTTTCCGTAAGAGCCATCTTCAATCCAATGTTCAAAAATACCAAATACTCTCGAATTAAACCCTTCGGGCAAATCTCCCTCCAATTCTTTTTGAAGATCACCATGTGTTCCGAAAGCAGGTAACGAACCCAGGCGTCTTGTGAAATTAAATACATCATTACCTATTGAGAGGTCCCACTGCATTCTAAAATTCCATTTATCACCAACATTTAATTCATTAATAAATGATGCGATCCACTCTGGATTCGGGTCACCTATAATTTTATTCTCGGTAGCTCTTAACGGCAAGCCATTCTCATCCAACACAATTTCACCATTCGAGTCACGCTCAAATGCAGAACTAAAAAATACTCCAAGCGGCTCACCGTTAATCGCAGCTACCTGGCCAAATGATTCCGGAATTGTGATCAGGTTGCCTTCAATTCCGCTTACCTTGTTATTATAGGTAGAAAATGTGCTTGTCGAGATCCATTGCAAATTTGAATTATTTACAGGAACGGCGCGCAGAAGTATTTCAACACCGCGATTATCAAGTCTTCCAAAATTTCCCAACTGTGTAAAGAAACCTGAACTGGCTGCTGTGTTTCTGAAAAGCAGCAGGTCATTCACACGTTGATCAAACCAGGTAAATTCAACTGACACCCTGTCATTCAGAAAGTTTGAGTCTACTCCGAATTCAACCTCCCGTTGCCGTTCCGGTTCAACATTAAGTGCGCCTTGTTGAGTTGAAGGAATAAGCGCACTTCTTCCGTTAACGGATTGTGGATTAAACGTTGTAAATCTGTCAAAAGCTCCAATAGACGTCTGCCCCCCGGAAGCACCTATTGATGCCCTTAATTTCAAACTGGAAATAAAGTCATTGAAAAACGTTTCCTGCCAAAAAGATTCATTGGAAACAACATATGAACCACTGACTTTTGGGAAAAATTGCCATCTGTCATTTCTACCAAACACTGATGAAGCATCAAATCTGCCGGCAGCTGTAAGAAAATACTTATCCTTATATCCAAGAGTATGCTGCGTAAAAGCACCGTATATCACAATTTCGCTTAAAAATTCACCCGGCTGATCAAAATTGGAGCCCCCTCCAACAACATTTACAAAAGGACTGAACTGTGTGGACTGAGTAGCCAACTGCTCCACTTCTTCATATTGCAGAGACCCTCCCACCAAAGATGTCAGCTCAAGGTCTTTGGCTATGAAACTGTTATACCTGATGTTGATATCATTGTTTAGTTGCAGAAAAGATCTCTCAGCCCTTCTGCCAAATCCGGTTGACAAACCGGGTGCTGATGTTCCCGGAGGTATAAAGGCGGCAGAAGCCTGCTCATATGAATCCAAGCCCAGTGTATAGTCAATTGAAACATTTTCAACCGGCAGGATAGTAACCTTTGCACTTGCCACAACCCGGTTGATTTCCTGGTTAAAATCATACTTTTGGATTGCCTCAAGAGGATTTGCCAGGATGCCACCTTGAAATTCACCCGTTTCAGGATCAGGCCTGGGATCGAATGTATTCGGCCCGAATATAAATCCGGTTAATGCACCAAATGACGAATTTAATCCACCATTTGGTACTTCCTGGCTTCTTGAATTCGAATAATTTATACCAATTGACAGATTTGCCCAATTTGTTAATGTCTGATCCAGGTTCAATCGAGCAGTTACTCTTTCAAAATCATTTCCTTTAACTATTCCTTCATTTGAAAAAAATGATCCCGATATAAAATACCTTGTTTCATTCGAGCCACCTGATATTGATAATGATTGATCTGTTCCTACTGCGGTTCTGAAAATAAAATCCTGAAAGTCAAATCTCTCTATGTCGGGATTGGGAGAACCATCATTATTTACCTGAGCCATGTTAACCGGTAGCTTTTTCCGGATACTGCTTATCTGGACATTTGAATTGTATGTAATTTTCGGCTTGCCCGTTTGTCCCCTTTTTGTAAAAATTTGAACTACACCATTATTCGCTCTCGAACCAAAGAGTGCTGCAGCAGCCGCACCTTTTACCACTTCGATTCTCTCAATATCATTTGGGTTGATATCAACCAACCTGTTCTGTGCCGTGCCACCAATATCAATCAGCTCCGGTGAATCATTATTAACAATAACTCCGTCTATAATATAAAGAGGATCTGCCGAGCCCAACAGGGAACTCGGCCCCCGAAGCCGAATACTAATACCTCCAGCAGGGTCACCCGAATTTTGTTGAACAAGCGCACCTGCTACTTTTCCCGAAAGGGCCTGGTCAATTTGAGTTGCACCACTCGATTGAATGTCCTCAAAATTTACACTTGAAATAGCATTGCCCAGTTGTTGTTTACTAACTGCACCACTGGTACCCGTCACAACAATCTCATCACTTCCAATAATATCCGGTCGCAGTTCAATATCACCCAAGTTAACAGTTAATTCATCAGAAAGAGTAACAGGAATTGTTTTCGCTGTAAACCCAATAAATGTTATTCTTAATCTGTACTCTCCAGGGGAAATTGTAGTAGTAAATTCAAATTGCCCTTCAGCGTCGGTAGACGTCCCAAGTACCGTATTCACAATACCAATATTTGCACCAGGCAAGGGCTCACCAGAGTTCATGTTTACTATTTTTCCGGAAATAACATACCTGTTTGCTGATTGAGCAAATAAATTCAAACTAAAACAGAAAAATGAAATGGCTAAAATCAGTAGCTTTTTTTTAGTCATAGGGGCTTAATTTTATTTAATAAGATAATCGAAATAATATAGAAGTTTTTAGAAGATATAAAAATGGGTTTATTACAAAGACAAGTTCAAAAACCCATACCCCCAATCATTTTCCTTTTTTTTGTATTGTTTTCGCATCGCTTCTGCTCATCATTATTTTAGCTTAAATAAATCTTTAAAAGTAATTCTCAACCTGTTTAAAATCCTCATCAGTAAAGCGCAATTTCTTTTCAGCCGTTCCATTTGTCCGGATGAACCGGTTTGTTCGCTTTCGGCAGGCCAGCATCAGCGACTTTGCCATGCAAGAATCCTGGCGGCTGGGCTTAGCGTGATATTAACGGATGAACCAACTTTGGCCTTCGATCTGGTTAGTATTCATAATCATACCGCTCAATCCGCCCGTTAACACCCTCTATAATCTTGGGGAGTTCTTCAGGCGAGATAATCTCCATATTATTTTCCAGGTCGAATGTGGTGATGCGGAAAGTTGAGGATTGTAATTCCCGCTCAAGAAGCGTTATGGTTCGTCGCGGCGGCAGGCTTGAACCGATCAGAGAACGTGGCCCGCTGCCTTGTGCACCGGAATGAATCAATTTCAGGCCCTCTTTTTTTGCTGGATACCATGCATGGTGGTGTCCACTGAAATAATAGTCAACGTCGTTTCTCATCATTATCTCAAACAGGTCATCTGCATCTTTTATCATCTCTCCCTCCCGGTTTCGCCCTTCAGCAACGGCATAGAGAGGCAGGTGGCCAAGAATAATTCGTTTAGATGCCTCCTTGGCAACATCCTGAGAGAGTTGCTGCTTTATCCATACAATTTCTTCTTCCGTGATTAGATGATTGGAAGCATCCCAGCTAATCACAAAAAGATCCTCAAATTCAAAGCTGTAGTAGAATGGAAAATGCTCACTGTTCACATAGTTTAGTGCCGGTTTATGCAGACTCCAGTACTTTTTTGCAAGCTCCCGTTCGTGATCGAAATTTCCACTGCCTGAACCGTCGTGATTACCCAGCGTAAATGCAAATGGGATCTCCTTATCGCGCAGAGGTTGGCCTATCTTTTCATCGAATGCTTTCCACATGACACGAATCTGCTCTTCGGAAAGAGCCAGGCTTTGTCCTGCAATCATATCACCGGCAAAAAGAATGAAATCGGGCTGCCATTTTTCTACCCAAACCATGGCGGAGTCTACATATTTGCCATAATGCGTTGATCCATAGCTTTCATTAATATCAGCCATCAATACTATCCGCATTTCAGGATGATTATTATGATTATTAGCAAACTGACCATTAATTTCTTTTGAGTAAAGAGTTACTATGAAGAATAAGATCAGTTGTATTTTCATCTCATGAAATCCCAAATTTCTTATTCGGTTCTCCTTTCTCCGCCATTTTTTGCGAACATTTACATGCAGATCAAAACTTTTTTACTGATAATCTCATCAACCGATTCACGCACTTTTATTCCAGGATTTTTAAATGCGTTGCCGCACTTTCCAACAAGTATCCTTCTCGGATATTTTTTGATAACAGTTTTATATTTTGTATTAATTTATGGTTTTATAAACTGTTTGAAAAACGGCTTCTCTAAGTTCTCCAAGATCAAAATAGAAACCATCTTGACCTGTGCCAACATTCTGACGATTTGTTAACAGTATAACTGACAGCCTTTCTCGGGGTATAAAAACAACACTGGTACCTGTAAATCCTGTATGGCCAAATGTGCCATCAGGTGCGCCGGCGGCAGAAAAAATTTGCGGATCCATTGCCCATCCCAGCCCGTTCCCGAATTTGTCTATTCTCAGGAACTCATCGATCACCTCTTCAGGGATGAGTGTCTGCCCGTCATGTTTGCCCTTATTTAAAAGCAGTTCGACAAGCACCCCGGTTTCATCCAAGGTTGAAAATAGGCCGGCGTGTCCCGCCACCCCGTTATTTGCATGCCAGGCATTGCCGTCGTTCACCTCGCCTTTCAATGTATAATCCCGCCAGCCGTCCCAGCTTTCCGGATCAACATCCACATTGTAACCGAAATCATCATCGTAAACCATTCTTTTTTCGAAGGGATTTCCATGCGAAGTAGCTGCGATTTTACTGAAACCTTTTTCAAGTGGATTAAAAACGGTTTTCTTTAAACCCAAAGGTTGATAGAGCTCTTCGTTCAGAAACTGATCAAGCGGACGTCCCGACACTTTTTTAATCAGATCCCCCAATACCATAAACCCGGCATCACTGTAACGCCTCGATTCCCCAACAGGAAACTTCAGGGAGCGTCCGGCTATGACCCGGTATCGTTCTTCACTGCTGCTTGCATGATAGTAAAACGGGTACCACTGCTCCAGCCCCGAGCTGTGATTCAACAGGTGACGAACAGTAATTTTGCGTTTATCTCCTTGTTCAAATTCCTGCAAATATTGATGGACAGGATCATCCAAATCCACCATCCCCCGGTCAGTCAGGAGCATTATTCCAAAAGTTGTAGCGAGAACCTTGGTCAGGGATGCCAGGTCAAACAGATGGTCCGGTGTCATTGCCTCGGGGCCGGGCAGCCTCTTCAAGTTCCGGTCAAAAAGATGTGCATAGCCATGTGCATTCCGGTACAGGACGGTGTCATTTCTCTGTATCAAAACCGCTGCCCCCGGAATATTTCCCTGATCGATTTCTGCGAGCAGCAGGCTGTCAATTTTTGCCGTTAACACCGGATCAACAGGCACTATTTCCTCATTTGCCGGTTCACCACAACCTGTAATGACAACAATTAATATCACGGCAGATATCACAATATTCTTTATGGAATATAAAATCATGTTTCACTAAAAAAATTAAACCAATTTTTAATTTACTCAAGTCAAAACTGACTCCTGACTCCTGAACTCTATTCAACCATTTTCGCAGCAATCTCTTTCAGCATCTTAAATGCAACCATAGCCGTGACGTTGTTGACGTCTCTGTCAGGATTGAGTTCAACAATATCGGCGCCGATCAGGTTGATATGCAGGTTCCGGATCAGCCCGATCACCTCACGGACACTCATTCCGCCCGGTTCATGATGGGATACACCCGGAGCATAGGCCGGATCGAATGCGTCGAGGTCGAGAGAAAGATAAACAGGTTCATCAAACTGTATATCCAGAGCCTTTTTAATTTCGTTCATTTCAATAATCTCGACCCCAAATTTCTCAGCCTGTTCTCTTTGATGTGGATTCAGCGTTCGGATGCCCGCCTGCACCAGCCTTTTTACAAGTTTCTCTTCCATAATTCTTGCAAAAGGCGAAGCATGTGAATAACGGTTGCCGTCAAATGAGTCATATAGATCGGAATGGGCATCGATATGGAGAATAGTCAGATCAGTAAACTTCTTTGAATAAGCCCGGATTACCGGAAAGGTAATGGAATGATCGCCTCCCAAAACCAGGAGCGGTTGATTCTCTTTTAACAAAATCTCAATTTCATTTTGGATACCCTCCGGATAGGCTTCTTTGGATTGAATATCAATATCACCGGCATCAAAAAGGCGATTCCCCTCTTCAAGGTCAGTGCCGTTTTCAGAACATAAATTGGAACTTCCGGACTTCATTGCTTTCCTGATGGCTTTGGGAGCTTTTGCCGGCCCGCGCATCCATGATGAGTGCTCATCAAAAGGAATTCCACAAAATATTACTCTTTCAGCCGGCATCAATGATCTCCCCTGCTATTTCCGAGGAGATAATCAATCGAAATTTTATCAAACCGATCGCCCAGAAACAATACGATCAGCAGCAGAAACAATCTCGGCATGACATGTGTGGTGGTATCAAAAAACGGTTCTTGCAACAGGTGTCCGTAAGTAACCAGAACCAGGATGAAGCCCAACGTCATTGCGGCAGTGCGCACACGCAATCCAATAACAAGCAACAGTCCGGCAGCCAGTTCCAGGTAGGGAATAATAAAGCCTGTGGCCCAAAGCAGCCATTCCGGAATCCAGTTTTCAGCGTAGGCATCCACAAACAGTTGTTCGGCATGAACCGTTGCCCCCATTCCGAAAACCTTGAACCAGCCGGTCATCAGAAACAACAGCCCCAAAATTACGCGTGCGAAAAAAAGAGCCCAGTTTTGAGGAGTAAATATTGGTTTTTTTTGATCCATTTTGAATATCAA
>CAYPZI010000086.1:0-12159 GCA_964415185.1 uncultured Balneolaceae bacterium
TTAAGAAAAAATGAACAGACTGTTTGTTTTTTATATACAATTTGCGATCTTCATCTAACGGCTATTACCCATTATGTATAAAGTTCAATTAAAAAATTTCGAGGGTCCTCTCGACCTGCTTCTCTTTTTTATCAAAAGGGATGAGCTCAATATCTACGATATCCCCATTTCGCACATCACTCATGAGTTTCTGGATTATATCAACATGCTGGAAGAGTTTGATCTTGAAGTAGCCAGTGAATTCATCCTGATGGCAAGTATGTTGATGTCGATTAAGGCTAAAATGATGCTGCCGCATGTTGAGAGTGATGAGGATGAACTTGATGAAGATGACCCCCGCTATGAACTTGTTCAAAGGCTTCTGGAATACAAGCAGTACAAAGAGATGTCTGAAAAACTGGCTGTTATTGATGAAGAAGTTCAAAAAAAATATTATCGCGGGTATCCGTCTGCCGATGATGTTGAAAAACAGGCAACCGGCGAGGCTTTAAAAGATGTTACTCTTTTTGAACTGATCTCGGCTTTCAACAATGTTTTGAATGACATCAAGCGAAAGAATGTATATCACAAAGTTGAGAAAATTGAATTTACTATTGAACAGCAGTCGGAATACGTTTTTAATAGGTTAAGAGATGCTGGCAAACTCTCGTTTATTTCACTTTGCAGAGAGCTTAAAAACAGGACTGAAATCGTTGTGACCTTTCTTGCCGTGCTCGAAATGCTAAAAGAGAGGCAGATCGATCTTTTCCTGAATGATAACCCCACTAATTTTTATCTTGACTTAAAACCTGTTGATGATATTCTTCACTGCACGGTATAGAAAAACAGAACGTAACAGAGAGTTCATAAAATGATTTTCAGACTACTTACCATAAGCCTGTGTACAATTTGTTTCGGATGTTCACAAATTTCCGAAGTATCCCATCAAACAGAAATAAAACAAACCGAAAACACTGACAGGTCCCTGGTTGAATACCAGGAGGTGATCACACAGGATCTGCTGAGGGAACACCTGGCTGTGATAGCACACGATTCATTAGAAGGAAGGGAAACCGGAACGGAAGGCCAAAAAAAAGCCGCGCGTTATCTTGCATCCCAGTATGAAAAGTATGGGCTTCAACCTGTCGCAAATGATGGTTCTTCCTACTTTCAGACATTTTCACTATTGGCAAACCGCACAGACAGCCTTCGTTTCAATCTCCTCACAATTACAGAGCAGGATACATTACTGTTCGACTCTTATACTGTTTCAAAGGATAACCCTGGCCCTTTTATCCGCTTGTTCGGCGGAGCTTTCCCCCTAACTGGCGAAATTGTATTTACCGGTTTCGGAGTGAATGATACACCTAACAGCGTACTTCATCTTGACGATCTTGACTTAGAAGGCAAATGGGTTATAATGTTTGAAGATATCCCTTACGTTATTGATGGTGACACCCTGATCAACCCGTCTATCACACAAAATTCCAGGTATGGCAATGTTTTGGGGCAACGGGGTGCAGACGGGATATTGCTGATTGGAACCGAAGATATTTATGAATTTGATGAACTCTCAGATATAAATTCCGAAATCCTGGATAAGCCGTCAGGTATGAGCCTGCCATATCTTGATAGATCACAGTCCGGCAGGTTCCCCAAAGGGATTTTCAAAATCAGCCCGGAGCTGGCAGCATTTCTGTTTGGATTTGAAAATGAAGCGGGCCTGGTTAGAATGAAGGATCGTATCACAGCCAATATTACCGGCTTTGAACCGCTTGCACTTGATTACATTCTTGATTACCGGCCCTTTGACAATGAGGTTGAAATCGAAACAGAGAATGTGGTTGCATTTCATGAAGGCGGCCATGCCGCGTTGAAAGATGAAGTTGTTGTACTCACCTCGCATTACGACCATCTTGGCATTACAATGCCCGATGAATCGGGCGACAGCATTAATAACGGCGCCGACGACGACGGCAGCGGAACATCAGCTTTGCTTGCTATTGCCAATGCATTTCAAAAAGCGGCTGAAAACGGTATCAGGCCGGACAGAAGTATTTTGTTTCTGAATGTTACCGGCGAAGAAAAAGGACTGCTTGGATCCAGGTATTATTCGGATCACCCCCTGATATCAATTGAAAACACTGTAGCTAACCTGAATGCGGACATGATCGGAAGAAGCACACCCGAGCGGCGTAAATCCGGAGATACGGATTATGTTTTTCTTATAGGCGGAGAAATCATATCATCCTCAATTGACAGCCTCGTTAAAGTTGCGAATAGCAAAAGCTCAAACCTGAACCTTGATCCTGCCTTTAACGACCTGAATGACCCGAACCAGTTTTACAGGAGAAGCGACCACTGGAATTTCGGCAGGTTCGGAATTCCGTTTGTTTTCTTTTTTACCGGAGTTCATGAAGATTACCACAGGCCTTCGGATGAGATTGACAAGGTCAATTTTTCGAAACTTGAAAAAGTAACACGCCTTATCTACTCTTCTGCCGTTGAAATTGCAAATCATCCGGAAAGGCCCGAAGTCGATAACGAGGCTTTTATTCGTATAACACAGCAATAGTGGTACTAACCTGAATTTTCATAGTTAAATTTGAGTACAAACCTTTTCATAACATTGCGGTTCAATAAGATAAGGGTGTCTAACAGGAAGTAATCACAAAGACAAATAATCATCTTCCATGGAGAACAAACGAAGACCAGTACTTCGGATTAGCTCTCTCCGGATCGGATATAAATGCTTTTTTTACAATTTGAGCAGCCTCTGCATATGTTTTTCCATTTAAAGCCTCTTCATAAAACCTTACCATCCACTCAGCCGTAGAACGGTCATCCACTTTCCAGTGTGTTGTAACCAGGTTTGAAGTCCCTGCATAGATAAATGCCCTGATAAAACCCAGGATTCCCTCACCCCTCTGCAGTTTGCCTCTCGCCGTTTCACAGGCACTTAGCACCACCAAATTGGCATTCAAATTCAAATTGAATATGTCATCCACATAAAGTATACCGTCATTTTCATCATCTCCGGAAAATACAATCCCCGACAGATGAGGTTCTTCCTCATTTACAAAACCATGAGTTGCAAAATGCAAATACCCATATCCGGACAGGCTCCCGTTTTTTATGATTGTCTCGGTTGCGGCAGCACCCTCCAGGTATTCATACTCATTTTTCGAAAAAAAGCTCCAGCCTGATTTTCTTTCATTAAACTGATGTGCTATCTCTGTAACTTCGTATCCCGACAATGGGAGAGGCGGCCATTTCTCATTCTGATTTGATCTCACCCCATTTTGAACCCCGCCTTTCTCACTAAACGGTGCAACTGCCAGCAATTTTCCGGATGCATCTCTCCCTTTTATACGCTTCATGCGCAAAAGGGTAGAGGATAAAGTATATGCAATTGAATACTCTCCAATCAGGTAATCAAGCCTGTGATAGCCTGTAATTTCATTATCACTATCATTTTTAACCAACAATCCAAACGGTAAATAGTGCAGGGCTTGATCCGGAATAATGATAATCGATGATGTTTTAATGTGCGGTTTCAAGGGCCTGAACAGCCGTTCATAAAGATTGCCAGAGATTTCCTCAAATTCTCCAATCCGGTTCGATTGAATCGACTCCCTCAATTTTTTCAGCTCTTCACTGAGGCCGGGCATACCATCGAGGGTAACAAGATTGGCGCTCTGCCTGTCAATGACAAAGACTTTAATATTTTCATCCCTGATAACATAAGAAAGCAGTGTCTCATCCTTGTTCAAAGTGCTATCCTGCAATTCCCGGATACCTGCATACTCTATTCCATATTTGAGATCGTAATAATCGGGTGCCTGCTTTCGAATCTTTTCAACTACCTTTTCTTTCTCCCGGTTGAATTCAAAAAGTGACGTCTTCAGCGAATCTATTACATCTTTATCCATCTCCGAATCCCTGTGAAGACTTTGGTAAATTTCACTGATTTCCAGGTTTAACTCAGCTTCATGTTCCATCAGCTCTTTGGGCACTTTACCGTATTTCATATTCTCGGATCGCAAAATCTGCTCGGTTGTGAGCCTTGCGCGGCTGGCTTCGGCATACAAAAAAGCTGCCTTCAAATAAAATTCATCCCCTGTTTTACGATGTAGTAAATCTGCTGTATCAACTGCATTTCCGTACAGGTGATAGTACTTGTCTACAAGAAGCAACTTGGATGACTCGCTGCCGTATGAATATTGTATTTCCTCAATCAGTGAAATAGCTTCTTCATAACGCTGAAGTGATTTTGTAAGATATTCTATGTTACCGGTTTCAAAATAATTGAGTATTTGCAGTTCGGCCAGCAACGCTTTGATGTGAACCACACTATCCGAATATTTTTGAACGGAACTTCCGGCATCGATCTCATCACTCATAATTTGATCGGCCCTTGTATAATATTGCCCGGCTTTCCTGAGATCAGAAGATGCACTGTAAACACTACCAAGATCCATCAATCCTTTAACGGTATCCGGGTGTTTGGAACCGAGTTTTTCATCAGCTATCGAATAGGCCCGTTCAAGGTATTTTTTCGATTCGGCAAGTTTCCCCATTTGCAGAAAAAGCGAACCGAGCTGGGAATAGGGCGGGATCAGGATTGGGTGAGTATCTCCGTGGATATTTTCCCTGATTGAAATGGATTTTTTAAAGTTTTGAATAGCATTTTTATAGTCCTCTTTTTGCAAGTAAACGGCAGCCAGGCTTGAATAGCCAATGGCTGTATCCGTATGGTTCTCACCAAATACCTCACGTTTTATTTCCATAGAGGTTTCCAGGTATTTAGCTGCTTTCTCATACTCTTTCAGACGATAGTAGCTAAAACCGATGTTATTATAAGCTCCGCCGGTCATGGAGTGATAAAAACCAAACAGATCTTCAACTACAGCTCTCGCCTGTTCAAAATACTCTATGGCCTTCCCGATATCACCTTTGGCATATTCAGCCGATCCCCTGTTATTGTAATTCATCGCAAGCTGATGCTTGTCGGGAAAGCCCAGCATCTCGAGATACCGATAGCTCTGTTCATAATGATACAGGGCCTTAACAAGGTGGCCCAGGCGTCTGTAAGCTACTCCGGCATTATTGTGAAAATTGTAGAGTGAACCCATTTCACCGGACGAATCCGGCTCACCTATGATTTCAATTGACTTGAGATAAGCTTCAATCGATTTTTCATAATTTCCAATCTCTTCGAGATAATTGCCATATACATTGTAAATAAGAGCTTTTCTGTGGGCTTCGGCATCACTGAGCAGACCGGCGAGTCTCAGGCTTTCGTTCATCCACTTTTCGGCTTCATCCTGCTTTAACAACTCAAGATTTACGTAAACCATAGAGTTCAAAAATTTGGATCTTATTTCATGAGTATCCGGAAGCCGGCCGTCTATAAGCTTTTCCACCTCTTTTAAAACTGCCGCGGCTTTTTCGCTATGATCAAGCTTTCGCAATATTTGGGACCGCAAAATTTTTGCGCCTGCACAAGCTTCCACATTATCATCGCGGCACAAACCAGGTTCGGAAACATCAAGCAGATTCAGTGACTCGTTGAATTTTGAAGATTCGTACAGCTCGCGGGCTTTTTCCAGTCCGCCCAGATCTTCTTGCGTACTTGTCTGAGCAGATGAAAGAGTCGCACTGAACACCCAAACAGTTGTCAAAAACAACGAAATAACGATCCGGTTTCCAGGTGCCTGTGCGAAGATCATGATTTTGAATGGCTTAGGTGATCAGAAAAAAGTATTCGTCTATTTTATTAAATTGATTTGATATTGTAAAGTGTTGCCAAAAAAAAATGTAAGCTGGTCAACCTAGTGTTGTGTCAATTATAATCTGTCGCAAGAAACCCGCAAAGTTTCTTTTCTGAAATGGCAGTACGTTAGATAAATAGAAGCAACTCCGAGATAAAACTTTGCGGGTTTACAGTTGACATGACACTAGATACTTCCTCGGCTTTATACTGCGCTCATTGCGGTTATCAAGCTTTGCACCCTTGATTTTTTTTAACCACAAGGTAGTATAAAAGGTTTATTTATTATCATGGACGTACCAAAAGCTTAATTTTTATTCGGAACCGAAGAGCGCGTTCACAAAGTCTGTTCTTTCGAATATCTGCAAGTCTTCAAGCTGTTCACCAACTCCGATATATTTTACAGGAACCTGCAGTTCATTTGAGATAGCAATAACAATCCCACCCTTGGCAGTACCATCGAGTTTGGTAAGAACGAGCCCGGTTATATCCACCACTTCGGTAAAAGCTTTTGCCTGCTGCTTGGCGTTTTGCCCGGTTGAAGCATCCAGCACAAGCAGCACTTCCTGAGGCGCACCATCCACAACTTTACCCATCACGCGTTTGATTTTACCGAGCTCTTCCATCAACGATTTTTTATTATGCAGGCGTCCGGCGGTATCGATCAGGGCAACATCGGCATTTTTGGCTTTGGCCGATGATACCGTGTCAAAAGCAACTGCTGCCGGGTCGGCGCTTTGACCCTGCTGAATAATTGGAACTCCTGCCCGTTCACTCCAGATTTTAAGCTGGTCAACAGCTGCCGCGCGAAATGTATCTGCCGCACCCAAAATCACATTTTTACCTGCTTTTTTGTAGAGATGTGCCAACTTTCCAATCGTAGTTGTTTTACCCACGCCGTTTACACCGACTACAAGAATGGTATGAGGCTTTGTAATGAATTCGGCATCAAATTCTGCAGGCTGCTCCGGCTTCGTCTCTTTCAGAAGTGAAATAATTTCTTCTCTGAGGATTTCCTTAAGCTCATTTTGAGTCATAAATTTATCTCTTGCAACCCTTTCCTCAATCCGGTCAATAATCTCGATCGTTGTTTTTACCCCAACGTCAGATGAGATCAGGATCTCTTCCAGCTCATCCAGAACAGCTGCATCAACCTTGTCTTTACCCGCAAGAGTTTTCCCAAGTTTGTTTAAAAAGCCTTCGCGGCTTTTTTCCATCCCTTTTTCAAGTTTTTCTTTTTTCTTAAGACCTAATTTTTCAAGTAAACCCATTTTATCTAATTAAATTCAGCACCTTTTACAATTTTATGAAACCGCTTATAGTAAGCGGCTAATGATACGATCATTAAAAGTAAGGACATAACCATCAAAAAATAATGCACACCCGTAAGATCCCTGAAAAAAAATACGGAAATCCAGTACAAGGCGAGTACATTCACCGAAATTTTTCCACTCATGATCGACATTGCTACTTTCCCGTGAATTTTCTTTATGTATATGGAACCGGCAACGATCAGCAAATCCCGAATGACAGCAACAATAAAAAACCAGAGTGGTATCCAGCCGAGCCAAACCGTATAGGTAAACAGAACAAGGGCCAACAGTTTGTCAGCCACAGGATCCAGAAGTTTTCCAAGCTCTGAAATCTCATCCCTGAGCCTTGCAATCATACCGTCCAGGTAGTCCGACAGAATTGCATATAAGATTAATAAAATGATCGCCAGGTTGTAATCATAGTTATTTTGTACATGCAAATAAATAACCGGGATTGCAATAAGGACCCTTGTAAATGAAAGCAGGTTCGACAACGTAAAAATATAGCCCCGAACTTTCACTTTTTGCCCGTCTATATTTTCCTGGTTTGTCATGAGAGAAAAAGCCGCTATAAAAAGTGAATGAGTTTAAAAAGTACCCTATTTTCAAATTTACATTAATAGTTAAACTTAATGAATTATCACGAATTCACATCACATGAAAAATTATGCCATTAGAAATTCCTGTAAACTTGTAGAGAAAAAAATTGACAGCAAAAATGTTTTTAAAGGGAAACTGCTGGATGTTTATTATGACCGGGTAAAACTCCCCGACGATAAGCAATCATCGAGGGAATGGATCAAACATCCGGGGGCTTGTGCGGTTGTTCCTGTATTTGATGACGGCACGATCATGCTGGTTCAGCAATTCCGGTACCCGGCCGGACAGATTTTTTACGAGGTACCGGCCGGAAAAATTGACCCGGGAGAATCACAGGAGAGAACTGCAAGGCGTGAATTGCTGGAAGAAAGCGGACTCTTTGCATTAAACCTTGAATATGCAGGACACTTCTATCCCGGAATCGGGTATTCTGATGAAATCATTCATATCTATGTTGCCTGGGGATTGACTTCCGAAAAACAGAATGTGGATGAAGATGAATTTTTAATCAATTACAGGATTGATTTCGCCGAGGGTGTAGAAATGATCAACAGGGGCGAAATCTCAGATGGTAAGACAATCTGCTCTCTTCTGATGGCCAGGGAATGGTGGATAAAGAATGAACCATTCCGGGTTGATTTCTAAAAAAAGGAAGCTAAATATTTTTTTACAAAAATTGTAAAACAAAATGCAACCTTTATTCGTCTACTACGTAACTACTGATGTAGTGTTTGTTTTGGTTTAGGTAACTGTTCGAGAGAACAGTAAAATGGTTTACAAGTCAGGATATTTTAACTTGATATCCATAAGCCAAATGGCTTGAAGCCTCTTAGAGCCTCTGCCTGTAAAAGGGCAGAGGTTTTCTTTTTCAATCAGGGGAAAATACCCATCTCTTCATAAATTACCCCGACTTTGTTAATTGCACTAATAAAAGCAGCAGTACGCAGGTCAACATCATGTGTTTTCCTTATTTCGTTAATCTCGCCATATGCATTGCTCATGGTTTCTTCGAGTCCCGAATCAACCAATTCACTTTCTCCCCCTCCCTGGGCAAGGTAATTCAGCTCTTTGGAACTGAATCTTCTGTCTGAAAGATTTTCAATTACCGATAATATTTTTCTGTAACTGTTTTCCTCAAATCTTTTGCCCATTCGGCCGAAACGTACGTGTTGAAGATTTTTCAGCCATTCAAAATAAGAGACAGTTACACCACCGGCATTGAGATAATTATCGGGGATAATCAGGCATCCTCTTTCCTTTAAGATATCATGAGCAGCCGAGGTAGTTGGCCCGTTTGCTGCCTCTGCAATTATTTTGGCTTTTATTTTTTCTGCATTTTTCTCTGTCAATTGATTTTCAAGTGCAGCAGGAATCAAAACATCACAAGTCATTTCAAGAACTTTGATATTATTTTCAAGCTCTTTGCTACCCTCAAACCCCATGATAGAACCGGTTTCACGCCTGAAATTAACCAGTTTTTCCAGGCTGATTCCATTTTCATTATAGATGGAACCTTCCATTTCGGCAACTCCAACCAATTTTGCCCCGCCTTCAATCATATATTTTGCAGCATGGTAACCTACATTTCCAAGACCCTGGATGATAAACGTTTTCCCTTCCACTCCGGTGTCCAGGCCAAGCGATTTCATGTCTTCCTCAACTTCGCACGCTTCCCTGATTCCGAAAAACACGCCTCTCCCGGTTGCTTCGGTTCGGCCGCGAATCCCGCCCATCGTAATCGGTTTGCCGGTTACACATCCATCGGCGTTGATGTCAGTCACAAACTGCCGGAATGTATCCAGTATCCATGCCATTTCCTGGGCACCGGTTCCGTAGTCGGGAGCCGGCACATCTGAACCCGGCCCGATAAAATTTTTCCGGATCAGCTCATGCGTATAGCGCCGCGTAATTCTTTCGAGCTCACCTTTGGAATATTTCGATTTATCGATCATAATACCACCCTTTGCCCCGCCAAAAGGTACATCTACCACTGCACATTTATAGGTCATCAGCGCAGCTAATGCCATCGTTTCATCTTCGTTTACCGTCATACTGTAACGAATCCCGCCTTTTGTGGGAAGCTTATGATGGCTGTGTTCTACCCGCCAGGCCTGGATGGTTTCAATCGATCCGTCATCTCTCTCAAGAGGAAACGTAACATGAAGTACATCATTGCAAATCTTGATCTGCGTAAGCAGCCCCTTATCAAACTTAGTGTAAGCAGACGCCTTGTCAAAGTTCTTGTTAACTTCTTCAAAGAATTTATATTCTAACATATATTGGTTTTTAAATGTGAAAGCTTGTTATGATTGTCGCAAAATTCAGATTCAGATTCAACACTTAATTTTTTCGGAATTTTAAGAGTTATGAGAGTAAAATTTCAGAATTTCATAAGTTCAGTTTCTTTCAAAGGCTCCCAATTTTCTACATGTTCTTCAAGTTTGATGATTGCAAGCCTGTCGAATGTGACTGCATCCGGCAATATATTTTTAAATTTGGTCCGGAATTTCTTTTTTTCTGATAATTCCATATTTCCATAATAGAGGCTGATATGCGGCTGATAGTTTTCAACAGCTTTAAGATCCTGGTTTGTACACTCTTTTTTTATCTGCTTCAGCTCTTCCGTGTATTTTAATTGTACATACAAGCTTTGATAATTCTGATTATCCGACCTGATGTCTTTTACGGGTATGGAGAGCTTTCCGGTTTGCCTCAAAAGGTTATCAACTACATTGTTCATTTTTTTATGCCCGGTTTCTGCGGGAAAAAAGTGCAATGTACAATGTGGCGAAAAGAGCACAGAGCCTGAAAAGTCCGCCAATTCCCGAATAATTTCCTGGAAAAAATCGGAATCTTTCTGCTCGGGAAGAAGCCAGATTGAATAACCGGACAGAGGTGGAAGTGATACCATTTTAATCAGGATGAAATTTGTGCCTGATCAGTCTGCACTACATGCGTACTAAATATATTTGCAAGAAACAGGAAAGCAACCGAGCCGATAGCTGCATACACAAGGGGGGCTACGAGATTTAATAAGATAGCACAGGTTCCAATTGAAACGGACCCAAGCACACCCCCAATCAAGTTACCGGCCATACTCATGCATCTCTTCCCCATAAAAAGCCAGATAACATAGCCGATCATCAGGCCAATGGAAACCAGCCAATAAATTGTAACGCTATTCAATTCTTCCATAATAAAATCAGTCGTCTATAAAATCATTTGTTTTGATTGGCATTGAAAGTACGCATTTTTCTGTTTGTTTGCTGAGATCTGATTATACTTTTTTATGGCTGCTGAATCTGAAATTAGCGGGTTGAGGAAAATCATACACATCGATATGGATGCGTTTTTTGCGTCTGTTGAACAGCGTGATTTTCCGGAATACCGGAACCGTCCGGTGGTAGTGGGCGGATCGCCGCAGGGACGAGGTGTGGTTGCGGCTGCCAGTTATGAAGCGCGAAAGTACGGAATCCACTCCGCCATGCCTGCCTCAAAAGCTGTCCGCCTTTGCCCGGAAGCCATTTTCCTGAAACCGCGCTTCGATGCATACAAAGAAGTTTCATACCAGATACGGGATATCTTTCGTGAATACACCGATCTTGTAGAACCTCTATCGCTGGATGAAGCTTATCTCGATGTTACCGAAAACCGGCTGGATCATCCGTCCGCCACGTTGCTTGCCCGTGACATCAAAAAAAAGATCCGGGATGAAACGGGCCTTACCGCTTCGGCAGGAATTTCCTTTAACAAGTTCCTCGCTAAAATTGCATCGGACATGGACAAACCCGACGGGCTGTATCTCATCACCCCGGACCAAGCCGAAAAATTTCTCGAAGACCTGGAGATCGGCCGGTTTCATGGTGTGGGAAAAGCCACACAAAAGAAAATGGAACTTTTGGGTATTTACAAAGGCATTGATTTAAAAAAATGGAACGAAGTGGATCTTGTAAAAGAATTCGGAAAGGCGGGACATCACTACTATCGCATTGTACGTGGAGTGGACAACCGGGCAGTAAAACCGGACAGAATCCGGAAATCGATCGGCAAGGAACGGACGTTCCCGGATGACGTTTCGGACCTCGCATGGATCCGTTCCTTTCTGGAAGAGCTTTCCGAAACTGTCTCTGCCTCGATGAAAAAGCTGGACGCTGCAGGCAAAACCGTGACACTTAAAGTCCGCTACAAGAATTTTGAAACCGTGACCCGGAGCAGCTCCCTGAATACCTATACCAACAGTGCCGAAGATATTTCAAGTATTGCCATTCAGCTTTTGGATGAAACCGAAGCGGGCCGGCGGGATGTCAGGCTTCTGGGCATCACTCTTTCAAACCTGAACCTGAACACGGCACACGAAGGCAAACAGCTTGAGCTGCCATTTTCGGCTAAATGATGGACCCATCTACGCTAAAGCTTCGATGGGTTGGACCCGTCTGCGCTAGTGTCATGTCAAGAATAAAACTTCGGGTAGTGTTTAAAGGAAACCCGCAATGT
>CAYPZI010000087.1:0-12004 GCA_964415185.1 uncultured Balneolaceae bacterium
TCTGCTTTTGAAAGTGAAAGAGAATGGAGACTCATTTCTCCTCTTATAATTGAAACAGATGAAAATATTGAATTTAGGGAAGGAAGTAGTGGTGTTATTCCATACTACAGATTTAAATTACAAACGGAAATAAACCCTAATCTTACTGAATATGAGGGAATTGGAATTAAGCTGATTATTGGTCCGACTCCTCAAATGAATTCAGAAGCTCAACAAGCTGCTCAGTTTATATTAAGAAGATATTTAGGAATTGAAAAAGGACATAGTTTATCCAAAATACCATACAGAGGTTGGTAAATGAAAAAGACTATTCGTGATTGTTCGGAAAGTGCTGCCAAAAAAGGCTCCCATTGCATTAAGAAACATTTCGCTGTATTTAACTTGTAACTTCATAAATATGAAATTTTGAAATCTGCCGAGTGCACTTCCAAACCTTCAATTTGTTACTGCATCCTTTTACCCTTACCTTTACGATGAAAATAAATCAATGATCATACCAATTGAGTTTGAGTCGGTCTATCATTTGCTGCGTACAAAAAAAACTACCTAAACCTTTGTTCAGGGAGGATTAACCCGCTCTCATGCATCCCTTAGACCTGTCGATCTTTGTTCTGTATGTAATCGGACTTCTTGCTTTCGGTTATTTCTTTTTCAGAAAAAACAAGGGAGGTGACGATTATTACGTGGGCGGCCGGCAAATGAATTCCCTTCACGTAGGCTTGTCTGTAGTTGCCACCGATGTGGGCGGAGGATTTTCAATCGGCCTGGGCGGACTCGGTTTTACGATGGGCATTTCCGGCTCCTGGATGTTGTTTACCGGGCTTATCGGCGCCTGGCTTGCTGCCGTTTTCCTCATTCCGAAAGTGAAAAGAAATCCCGTTTTTGATAAAGCCTACACCTTCCCGGAAATATTTAAACACTTTTATAACCCGAATGTTGCAATAGTGGCGGGAATCATCTCCGCAATAGGATACGCCGGTTTTACAAGTTCACAAATATTGGCAGGTGCCAAGCTTGCAAACGGAACATTTGCAAACCTGGATCTTCAAACCGCTCTCTGGATCATGGGTTCGGTAGCCGTAATCTATACGGTTTTGGGCGGACTGAAAGCAGTCATTTATACGGACACGATTCAGTGGACAATCCTCATGTTAGGCCTCATATTCGTGGGCATTCCCATCGCTTACAATGCTGTTGGCGGTATCGAAGCTATCAGGGAGACGGTTAGCCCCGAAATGCTTCAAATGGGAAACATAAGCTGGCAGGATCTTGTTTTTTGGATGGTTACCATTATACCGATCTGGTTTGTAGGTATGACCCTCTACCAGCGAATTTATGCCTGTCCCGATGAAAAGACCGCCAAACGTGCGTGGTATCTTGCAGGCCTTTTTGAATGGCCTGTAATGGCATTTATGGGAGTATTGCTGGGGCTTTTTGCAAGGGTGGCAGCCGACCAGGGGATGTTTGACTATCTCGGGCCGGAAAATATCTCGGAAACCGATCCCGAAACCGGGCTGCCGATGCTTCTCCGTACGGTGCTTCCAACCGGCTTTCTCGGTATCATGATGGCCTCCTATTTTTCAGCTATTTTATCCACGGCCGATAGCTGCCTGATGGCATCATCCGGCAATGTTGTTTCAGATATTATCGGGCATTTTAAAAAGTTTGATCCCGAAAGCAGCGGCTTTTTAAAGTTATCCCAGGTTGCAACTCTTGTAATAGGTGCGCTGGCACTTTTAATTGCTTCGAATATGACGAATGTGCTTGACCTGATGCTCTATTCTTACGCCTTCATGGTCTCGGGATTACTGGTACCTGTTATAGGGGCTCTCTATTGGGAAAAAAGCACCCCGGCAGGGGCAATGGCTGCAATGGTAATCGGCGGAGGAACAACAATTACTTTGCAATTACTGGGTGTGGAGTTACCTTATGAATTGGATCCCAATGTTTTCGGAATTTCTGCATCTTTGATCGCATTTATTATTGTCAGCTTAATGACATTTAAAAACAAATAAAATATTTAAAAATGAATATCCAATACAACCTGTTTTCTTCGGATGAAGAAAATAAATCCGGTTTTACACGAAACGATATTGCAGATTTCTTGTATAAACATCTTGATCAATTTGGTGACTCAAAAGAAGCGATTTTGAAATGCATCGCTTATGCAATGGGTGACAATCCCGGACAGAGCGGCCAGATTCTGGTGGCTCACTCCAACGATAAGATTCTTGGAACTGTTATTATCAACAATACGAATATGTCGGGTTATATACCTGAACACATGCTTGTCTATATCGCCGTTCACGGTGATGCAAGAGGCAAGGGAGTAGGAAAAGAATTGATGAAGCGAATTATAGAGGCAACCGAAGGAAGTATCGCACTGCATGTTGAACCGGATAATCCGGCTAAATTTTTATATGAAAAATTCGGATTTACCAATAAATATCTCGAAATGAGGTTGAATAAATAAGATGGCTTATTTAAAACTTTACAGAAGCGAACTTGAACATAATTACCGCTTTCTTGATGAATTGTTCAAAAAGCATAACGTCAAGTGGGGAATTACTACCAAGGTTCTCTGCGGCAATGAGGATTATCTGAATGAAGTGGTCAACCTCGGGATCGGGGAGATGCATGATTCGAGAATCAGCAACCTGAAAAAAATCAAGGAGATTGACCCCGAAACCGTAACGGTTTATATCAAGCCGCCACCGAAAGACACGGTACCCGAACTTGTCAGGTATGCGGATATCAGCCTGAATACCGAACTGTCTACAATGCATGAACTTTCGGAAGAAGCTGTGAAGCAAAAGAAAGTTCACAAGGTTATTATTATGATTGAAATGGGAGACCTCCGCGAAGGGGTGATGCGCGAAGACCTGGTCAATTTTTATGAAAAGATATTCAGGCTGCCGGGTATTGAGGTTGTCGGGTTAGGTACAAACCTAAATTGTTTGCATGGAGTCATGCCCGACGGGGATAAACTGATCCAGCTTTCCCTTTACAAGCAGATCATAGAACTCAGGTTTAAAAAGAAGATTCCGCTTGTTTCAGGTGGTACAACGGTTACGATTCCATTGCTGCTCAGGAACCAGTTGCCCTCCGGCATCAACCATTTCCGGGTGGGCGAAGCCCTCTTTTTCGGTAAAAACCTGTTTACCGATGATGTGATCAAGGGAATGAGTGACCAGGTGATGGAACTTTATGCACAGATCATCGAGTTATCCGAAAAACCGCTTGTTCCGACCGGAGAAATAGGAATGACTCCCCAGGGCAAAAAAGCTGAAATGTCGGATTACGATGAAGAAGACTACGGCAAAACCTCCTACAGGGCAATAATCGATATCGGTGTGCTCGACATTCAGCCTGATTATCTTGTTCCCGTTGATGATAACGTTGAGATTACAGATGCCAGTTCCGATATGCTTATCCTGGATGTGGGAGAGAATCCCGAAAATTACAAGGTCGGTGATATGGTCCGTTTCAAACTGAAATACATGGGCGCTCTCGGGCTAATGAGTTCCGACTATATCGATAAAGTTGTGGCGGAGTGAGATTCAGGCAACACGGAAATGAACACTTGTACACACCCCTGTCTAACCTTAACCGCCTGACGGCGTTAAGGTTACCCTTTCCCCTCTCGAGAGGGGACACCCTTATTAAAACGCCGAAGGCGATTTTGAAAAGGCAGGGGTGTGTACAGGATGATAGCTAATACCCATATCGATCACTAACCCAAAAACCAATGCCTCACCTTAAACAAATTAATTATCACCCTGTTATTAAAATTAAAAAACCGTTGCCTGTTTTCGATTTTACGGAAGGTATGAACCGCAGGGAAATCGAAGAAAAAAAGTGGGGAATTGGCCGCTATAATGAGAAACGCAAAAACATGTATACGGCCCCGCAATATCAAAACCGGAGAAATGTGCACATGGGTATGGATATTTTTTGTCCGGCAGGCGAGCCTGTCCATGCAGCCTGGGATGCGGAAATAGCTTATATGCATAATCATGATCAGGAAGGGAATTACGGACCGACGATTATTCTCAGGTATGAATTGAACAATCAAACCATTTATGCTCTTCATGGGCATCTATCCCTCTTGTCGTTGGAAAGAAATAAGGTGGGAAAAGATCTAAAAAAAGGTGAACAATTTGCCCGGATTGGATCAGAGGAAGAAAACGGAGGCTGGCCGCCGCATCTGCATTTTCAAATCAGTTATGATGACCCCGGAGAAGCCGATATGCCGGGTGTGGTAGCTGATGAGGAAAGAGATGAAGCTATCAGAAAGTATCCGGATCCGAATCTTGTGCTGAACCTGCCACTCTATTCATCGGATGACTGACACGGCCTCTGCAGATAAGATCCTGCGCTATGCAAGTCATCCGATGAATTCCTAATATAGTGCTGAAAGCCCCGTTCTGTTCACCGGGTAACTGATTCGGGTTTTGTAAAGAAATTCTTGCAATTTATAAGTCATCCTGTGAATTTTGCGGTGTGTGCCAAACTCATATTCATCGGATGACTGATTCGGCCTCTGCAGATAAGATCCTGCGCTATGCAAGTCATCCGATGAATCTCTGTAACAAAGACAGAAACTAACAAGCCATTTTAGTAAAAGAAATGAAAAATCTTAAAACCGACCAAGAGTTCCTAACCTATCTGCAGCCCTCAATCATCCAGCTTGATGCATCAGCGCTCGAAAACAATTTAATGTATATCCGTCAGCTTACAGGCCCTGATGTCCGGATATCTTCGGTTATTAAAGGCAATGCCTATGGACACGGAATTGAAGTTTTTTTACCCCTTGCCGAGAAACTTGGAATCAGCCACTTTTCCGTATTCAGTGCGGATGAGGCCCTGGTTGCCTTAAATGCCAGAAATATGCCGGAAACATCCATTATGATCATGGGCATGATTCGAGACCGCGAACTGAATTGGGCCATTGAAAACGGCGTGGAATTTTATGTGTTTGAACGGGGCCGGCTTGAGGCTGCGGTTCAATCAGCCAAAAAAATTGGTAAACCGGCCAAAATACACTTGCAGGTGGAAACAGGAATGCATCGCCTTGGTTTTGAGAAGCCCGATCTTGAAGAGACCATCGGTTATATCTCTGAAAACCGCGAATATATTGAGTTTACGGGAATTTGTACACACCTGGCCGGAGCCGAGAGCATAGCGAACCACGTTCGCGTTCAAAGTCAATATGAAAAATTCAGGGAGATCGTAGAAAACAGCAGAAAGCAATACGGTTTTATACCCTATGCACATGCTTCGAGTTCGGCGGGGCTTTTGGTTTACCCGGAAATGCGATTCGACATGGTAAGAGTGGGAATTGCACAATATGGATTCTGGCCTAGCCGTGAATCGTATATGCATCGGATGAAACAGTCTCCTCATAAATCGGAAGATCCCCTGAAACGCGTTATTAGCTGGAAAAGTGAAGTAATGAGTGCAAAAGAAGTAAACCGCGGAGAGTTTGTAGGTTACGGGAATGTCTTTCTAACCAACCGCGATACCCGAATTGCTACGATTCCGATAGGCTATACCCATGGATTTGGCAGAAATTTGACCAATACAGGATTTGTACTCATTAGGGGTATCCGGGCACAGGTAGCCGGAATCGTAAATATGAACATGCTCACCGTTGATGTAACGGATATTCCGGGAGTGCAAAAGGGCGATGAAGTGATATTAATCGGCCGGCAGGGCGACCAGGAAATTACGGTTGCCTCATTCGGTGAAATGAGCAACAACCTGAATTATGAACTTCTTACACGTTTGCCGAATGAAATTCCGAGGGTAATAATTTGATTATACCAGATTGATCTCCGGGAAATTTTAGATGCTCGTCTGTAAAATCGTCCCATTTTTCCAGCGGTCAATTTGCCTGAACTCAATCTGGCGATAGTTCCGGTCTCGCTGAAGTATATAGTGGGTAAAAGGATAAGCTTTTTGTTTAACGAATGGTTTTTCAAAGAAATAGGTATATTCGGGATTCCGGCTGCTGAATGAATAACTCCAGCGGATCAGGTCGTGGCTGAGTTGATCCACATACCATGGCGGGCCAAATAAGATGTAGATATAACCGGCATCCGTTTTCCATCCTTCCTTAAAATTTGAGAATTGCTTGTTAGCCTCTTCAACTCTTTGATAATACATGCTTATTGCTTCACGTGCCACCGATTCGCTTTTTGTGTCTTCCAGCCAGAATCTGTCTATTGCGTTTTTAAGTGAATCAGGGTCTTCAATGGCCATCATTTCTCTGTGCTTTTTTTTATCCATTAAATAGATTAATGGTGCGGCCATTTCCCTGGTTGATTCTACTGAAGGAAAATTTTTGCTTTTGATACTGAAATCCCTGGCCTTATACCTTTCTTCAGTCTCTGATCTCACAGCAGTGGTCTCAAACCTGTAATTCCCCCGTTCCTGGATGGGAAAAACAAATTCCACAAAAACATTTTCATAGGCTTCGAGTGTTCTCCGGGTAGTTTGAATTGGCTCTTGCTTGTCATAATCAATCCCTTTATATACAATGGAAGATCTACCTCTCATATTGTAATACATCGCATCGGCATGAAGGGTATCTGAAGCTATCCTGAGCAGACGGCTGGTTATTTGCATCGGGTTTTCTGAAAAACCGCTCATTACCTGGAATACAAAACGAAGTGAATCGGCATTGCCTCGAATGTGATAACTGCTTACTGGAAGCCATCCGTCTGAAGTTTCGTTATCCTTGGTATAAATCTGTATTCCGGAAATCTGATACTCATTTTCTGCAACATCAGGTATAGAGACCTCGTCACGGCGAACAGTGCTTTTACCGGAGTTTAGATCTCTGGCACTGAATACAACCTCATAATCACCGGGCTCTACACGGTAATCTTTTTCAACTTTCAGCTTGTCCTGGCTTCTCCAGGCAGTGCGGTCGGCCGTGCTGATTTCACTTACGAACCTGTCACGTTTAAGATTTGATGCGGCATCTTTACCCTGTGGTTTTATTTGAACTTCGTATTCAATATTTGCCCTGGTGGAATCATTATTGTGGGTGTACACCAGGCTGCCGTATGTCAGGTCGGAAACAACACTTATATAGTTATTGTTGTCTTCACCAACAAAGGCAAAAGCAGAAAACGTGATTTCAGGGTGGCCTATTACAAAATCAAGGTCTTCTCCCCTGTTGATATTTTCTTTGTTGATATTATTACTGCCGCTGCAAGCAGCCGTTAAGCAGAACAAGGTAAAAATCAATGTTCGATTTGTCATTCTAAAATATTTTTCAGCTTTTTTATTTTGTTGAAGGTCATATATCCAACGTAATCATCCAAATCAAATTATAACAAAAGTAACAAATTGTGATCAATTCTTTACTTTTCGCTTAGAATCACCTATAATCATATAAGAAGTTTCAACTCTATCTAAAATTACATTCGAGGTGTAAAATGTGATGATGATCGATACAGGCAGAATTGAGCAACTCGTAGCTGCATTACTTTTTTATGTAATAGTCCTTTTTCTATTTCAGCCGGTGAATTTATTTGCGCAATCCGGCGATGTTTTGACTCACGCAATCGAGAAACCAGAAAGCAGGTACAATAACCTTGTTTTTACTGCAGGATTGGAACTGATAAAAAAGGGCGAGTATGAAAAAGCCTCCAAATTATGGTATGAAGCAAAGGACAGGATTGACACCCCTGACTACCGTATTGGTCAGCATTTTATAAGATTGGTTACCGAACAGAAGCTGAAAGAATATTATCCTGAAGCATGTGAGATGTATTTTTGGGGGCTCGGAACTTCCGAGCTGAACGATAAAAAAGCTTTTTTGGAAATAGAGCTTGAATTCCTCAAGCCAATTCTGGAGGGTTCTAATTATTCTAATCTGAAAAAATATCTTAAAGAAGATGACCCTGGAATTTTTGAGGATTTAAAAGTAATCTGGCAAAGCCTCGATCCTACCCCGCTTACGGAATATAATGAACGGCTGATGGAACATTGGGAGAGAATAGCCTATGCCAATGAGCACTTTTATATTCCCGGAAAAGATGTTTTCGATGACAGGTATGTACCGCTTATTAAATACGGATTACCTGACTATAAAAAACATGACTACCTGACCCATAATGCAAACCAGGTAGGCTTTCTTTTGTCGAGCAGAATTTCAAGTGCTCAATCGTTTCAGGCTTCTGATGACCCCATTGGTAATGCGTTGCTGCAAAAAGCAAAGGCCGATCTTGAACACAAAATTCGCGATCTGCACTATTCGGCCAACCCGGAATATGAGATCTGGATATATGAAGGAATAAATACAAGCTTTGAAAATGTGATTTATCTCTTCGGCCGGCAACACGGCGGACGGATGCGGCATTATAATTCGATAGATGATTTTATACCCTCGCGTGCTTACAGTATGACTGATAGAAACAGTTTTATAAATGTGAAATTTTCCGATCAGCAAGCAACCAACACGGAAGATCAGACTGATATAAATGACCAGGATAACCTGAGTACAGGAGTTTCAACTCCCCCTGCATTTCCATTTACGCCTGCTATTATCATGCAATTAATGTATTATGAACAACTCTCGGCACTTGATTACTTTTTTGGAAACAGATACGACAGGATGGTATCAAGATATATGGATCAGACTTCCGGCCTGTCAATGTCTCTTGCGCGTGAATTCCAGAATACCAATACCGGATCGATGATAGAGCTCAGAAGGTTGGCACCGGTTGAACAAACAGCGATTGATGACAAAATCTTTGCCGTTAATTTAAACGCACATGGTTACAATTTTCTGAATGAGGAAGCACAGCCATATAAAAAATACTTTGTAAGTGCCGATATCGGAGATGCAGCAGAGTATGACCAGGTTTTATCCGGAAGAAGATTCAATAATCAATTTATGCACAGATATAAACTGATATTGGGCATGATGTCAAAAAGTGATAAAGACCGTACTATATATAGGGATTCGATTGAAGTACCCGGTTCTGTGTTACAAGCAAATATGTATTATACGTTTGATATTCCGATAAAAAACAATTCTGAAAAAATAGTAGCTGCCTCGGAACTCAGAGACAAGTATAAAGAAGCGGAAAGCAGGGCTGCAGATGACAGCCCGTTCCTTACCTCACTGAAGGCAAATGGTACACTCGAATTGGAACCGGGGCTTAAAGACTTTGAAACAGAAGAAATACAAGTGAGTGATATCATTCTCGGTTACTCTTCAGAGAAGAACAATAACGAATTCCTGGACTTTACTATCTCTCATGAAAAAGAAGTGCCGGCGGGTTCAGATCTGAATGTTTACTACGAGATTTACAATTTTAACAAGGAAGCCAGTGAAAAAGCTGTTTATGAAGTAACTTATGACATTGTGAAGGATTCCGGAAAGATATTAGGCCTCTTCAAAGGAAAAAAATCGGCAGGCACCGGTAGTGTAACCACAACAGTTGAAACATTTGATAAAGTTTCCAGGCAGAACATTGAGATCGAAACTGCCGGAATTGAAACCGGCAAATATATGCTGAATATGGAAATTAAAGAGCTGAAAACCGGACAAGTAATTGAAATTAAAGAACCTATAAATGTTATAAAAAATAGTTGACACCGTACTTCAGGTTACAGTACATTTACAACGTGTTTATGAAAACTTTACATAGATCAACTTTACATTATTATTTTAAGCTTTAATTAGGTAATTTATTTAAAAAGATTATTACTCCTTGCTCTAAACAAAATAACAGTTTCAGTAAACCTGGGTAATTACTCTGATCTATTTATTTAAACAGACACAGATTAATTTCTCAGGGAAAACTAAAAGTAAACACCCAAACCAAAACAAAACAATCATGGTGGTTCCTATGCTTAAGAAGCTACTCTCAGTAGTATTTATATTGGCCATTACATCGTCGTATGTGTTCGCACAGAACGGCAGTATTAGAGGCCAGATTACGGACGCTGAAACAGGCGAGCCTATTCCGACCGCAAACATCTTAATCGTTGGCCTTGACAGAGGTACAGCTTCGGATGTAGATGGTTTTTACACTGTCAGGGATATCCCTGCCGGTGAATACACCGTCAGAGTTACATTTGTCGGTTATCAGGCTCATCGTCAGCGTATAACAATTGAACCAGGCGTTGAACTGGTACAAAATTTTGAACTTCGTGCAGGGCAGATCGGCCTTGATGAAGTGGTTGTAACCGGTTACGGTACCGTAACCAAACGTGAGTTAACCGGATCAATCTCAAGTGTACAAAGCAGGGATTTTGAAGATGTATCCCAGCAAAATGTTGAATCGATCCTGCAAGGCCGTGCAGCCGGTGTGCAGGTGACTGCTCAGTCAGGCGCTCCCGGAGCCGATTTCCAGGTTCGAATTAGAGGTACCGGCTCAATCAATGCTTCCAATGATCCCCTTTATATTGTTGATGGCGTTCAGATAAGTTTTCAAAACGAATCATCCCTCACTGATGATACTCCATTGAACTCCATTAACCCTGCGGACATCGAATCGATTGAAATTTTGAAAGATGCTGCAGCCTCTGCCATTTACGGTGCACAGGGTGCCAACGGCGTGGTTTTGATTACCACCAAACGCGGGCAGCAGGGCGACACCAGGGTTACGGCAACCTCTGACTTCGGATTCAGGACAGATATCAAACAGTGGAGGCTCCTGGAATCTCCTGAGTTGATGGAATTCTGGTCGGATGTATTTGGTGAAGCAACGGCGAGATTTTTTGCAGGCCCGGCCCTCTTTAATGTACCTGATGCAGACACGAAACCATTTTCCGAATTTGAGACCTTTGACAAACAGGAATTTGTGAACAGAACCGGGTTTTCACAGCGTTACGGCCTGAGTGTAAGCGGTGGTAATGAATCCACCCGTTTCTTTGTGTCAGGTAACTTCGAAGATACCGAAGGACACATTCTGGATAATGAATTCCAGCGGATTTCTTTCAGAACCAACCTGGATCACACATTCAATTCCAAATTCCAGGGGTCATTTACTTTGGGTATCACAAACAGCGTGTCTAAAGGTGTTTGTGAGGATGGTAACTTTACCAACTGCCCGATTTCAACCCAGGCGTTTAACAGCCCTCTTACCCCGCTGAAGTTTGATGACGGGTCTTTTAATCCCTTATCAAGTGCGTTCGGGGTAGGCTCTAACCCGGCAGTTCTTGAAGAAGATGTGGGCCGTACTACAGATATCACTTCTATTGTTGGAAACATCAGCCCGACCTACACTGCAACAAACTGGTTGTCTTTCACAGGTACCTATGGTATCGACTGGAGGAATTCACGTGAAGTTCGTATAGATGGTGTTACTGCAGCACCTGCCACTAATGGCCGCGTAAATGAGAGAAACAGGCAGGTATTTAATTTTACTGCTAACGCATTTGCAGATATTAGAAAATCCTACAACAACGAACATAACTTTAACGGTTTGTTCGGCGCTGAATACCGGCGAGATTTTGCGCGTACTTTTCGGGCTATCGGTGACGGCTTGCCCAACAGCTTGTTCAGGGTTCTTAGTGCAACAGCTACACCTTTTCTTACAGATGGCGCCACAACTGAATTCCGGATTGCAAGTTACATCTCGCGGGTATCTTACAATTATAAAGAAAAATATTTCTTTAACTACTCCGGCCGATATGATGGCAGTTCCAGATTCGGGTCTGAATCCATTTGGGGCTTTTTTCCATCGTTTTCAGGATCATGGGCTCTGACCGAGGAAGATTTTATTGACCTGAGAGGTGTGGAGGATTTGAGGCTACGCATGAGTTACGGTAAATCCGGTAACTCGGCTATTGGAAACTTTGCTGCAAGGGGCCTTTTCTCAACTATAGGTTCCTTTAATGGAATTACGGGTTTGGCACCATCTCAGCTTGCCAATGAGAACCTGGGATGGGAAGAGATGAAAGAGCTGAATATCGGCCTTGATTTCGCTTTTGTAAACAGCCGCCTGACCGGTACAATTGATGCATATAGAAGAAC
>CAYPZI010000088.1:0-11945 GCA_964415185.1 uncultured Balneolaceae bacterium
AGGGGACAGCCTTATTCAAAACGCCGAAGGCGATTTTGAAAAGGCAGGGGTGTGTACAACCACAAGCACCCAACTAGTCCAAACCCAGCCTTTCCCCATCCCTCAGCGCCACCACCTCATTTTCAATGACCTCCAGTACACCCTCTGTATCACGCAGCACTTCCCTGTCCTCAAATCTCAGTAATACAACGCCCAATTGCTTCAACCTTTCTTCCTTTGCACAATCTTTTTTTTCCGTCTCCTCAAAAAAGTGGCTTGTTTCATCCAGCTCAATACCGAGGTAAAGTTCTGAACAGAAGAAATCAATAATAAATCGGTCCACAGGTCTTTGGCGGTGAAAATCAAAACCATGCATCTGTTTTCCTTTCAGGTTTTGCCATAAATGGATTTCACTATTTGTGCTGTTGTTTCGGAGACAACGTGCTTTTTCCTTCAGTTCGGGGAGGTAGGGGATGATCGGGCGTTTATAACGGCATTTCATGGCTTGATGAAGGTTTTTTGGTTTGCAGCCCACACTGGTACACACCCCTGCTTTTCCCGAGCCGCCTGAAGGCGTTCGGTCAAATCTGTCCCCTCTTGAGAGGGGACAGCCTTATTCAAAACGCCGAAGGCGATTTTGAAAAGGCAGGGGTGTGTCCGTGGTGTGGCTCGGTCTATGCTGAATAGTCAGGGCATTTTGTATGCACCTGACTGTATGAACAAAAAACACCCGGTTCCTTACACTTCGTCTAAAAAAAACCAAAAAAATTTTTCAATGCGAATTGCAAATTTCCCAAATCATGATTTTATCTTTCCCGCAACCCTAACATTCCTAAAATTTACCCCCACACGAAGTTCAGGAATTTGTATTTTCAGGTGAATTAAATTGCACATAAACCATAATCCAATTCATGTCGAACGTAACCACGCAGGAGCCGGAAGTTACCCTTGAACTTGCCCTTGAACACGGACTGAATGAAGAAGAATTCGAAGCCATTCAGCAACATCTCGGGCGAATTCCCACTTTTACCGAATTGGGCGTCTACTCCGTGATGTGGAGTGAGCACTGCTCATACAAAAATTCCATTCTCGAAATCAAAAAACTGCCCCGTGAAGGCGACCAGCTTTTGGTAGGTGCCGGAGAGGAAAACGCCGGCATCGTGGATATCGGCGATGGCCTTGCCTGTGCATTCAAGATCGAAAGCCATAACCATCCGTCAGCCGTGGAGCCGTACCAGGGTGCAGCGACAGGCGTGGGTGGCATTCACCGAGATATTTTTACAATGGGAGCGCGTCCGGTGGCCAGCCTCAATTCACTGCGGTTCGGAAATATGAAAAATCCCAGGGTTCGCTACCTGCTCAATGGCGTGGTACGGGGCATCTCAGATTATGGCAACTCATTCGGCGTGCCTACAGTGGGTGGTGAAATCTATTTTGACGATGCCTATGAAGGCAATCCACTGGTAAATGCCATGAGTGTCGGTATTGTCAAAGCCGGCGAGACAGCCTCGGCCATCGCAAAAGGAATTGATAATCCCGTGTTAATTGTAGGTTCGAGTACCGGACGTGACGGCATTCACGGCGCCACGTTTGCCTCGGAAGAGATCAGTGAAGAGAGTGAGGCCAAACGGCCCAGTGTTCAGGTCGGAGATCCGTTCACTGAGAAGCTTTTACTTGAAGCAACACTTGAAGCCCTTAAGACCGGTGCCATTGTGGGAATCCAGGATATGGGTGCCGCGGGTATTGCCTGTTCCTCATCCGAAATGACAGCCAAGGGCGGTGTCGGGATGGAGATCGACCTCGACAAAGTTCCCATGCGCGAAGAGGGGATGACAGCCTATGAACTGCTCTTGAGCGAAAGCCAGGAACGGATGCTGATTGTTGCCGAAAAAGGCAGGGAGCAGGAAATTATCGATATTTTTGAAAAATGGGATCTGAATGCCGTAACCATCGGAAAGGTCGTAGAAGGTTTTGAGGTCACCTATTGGAAAGAGGGAGAAATCAAAGCGAAGATCCCTGCCGGTTCACTCTGCCTGGGAGAAGGGGCTCCGCAATATTCACGTGATGCAGTGCGTCCGGCTTATCTGGATGAGGTGCAGCAGTTCGATTTCAATTCACTGGATCATCCGAAAGGCCACAATGAAATACTGAAAAAATTGCTGGGAGCTCCCAATATAGCTTCCAAACGATGGGTGTATGAACAATACGACACCATGGTAAGGACCAATACCGTAAACGGTCCCGGTGCGTCTGATTCGGGTGTGATCCGGATAAAGGGCACTAAAAAAGGGCTAGCCGTGAAAACGGACTGCAACGGGCGCTATGTGTACCTGAACCCGAGGCGCGGCGGACAAATTGCGGTTGCCGAAGCGGCTCGCAATGTGGTCTGCAGCGGTGCCAAACCTCTTGCCATCACCAACTGCCTCAACTTCGGCAATCCCTACAAGCCGGAGGTTTACTGGACTTTCAGGGAAGCACTCGCCGGTATGGGAGATGCCTGCAAGGCTTTGAATACGCCTGTAACAGGTGGCAATGTCAGCTTTTATAATGAAAACCCGGAAGGTGCCATCTTTCCGACACCGGTAATCGGGATGCTGGGACTCGTGGAAGATATTGAACAGCACACCATAACCCCAGGGTTTAAGAACGAGGGCGAGCTGGTTTACTATGCCGGGGCTTCGCGAAATGGGCTTGGAGGATCGGAGTACCTGAAGGCGGTTCACGGCCTGACTACCGGGAATGCCCCGGAACTTGACCTTAAGTTTGAAGTGAACCTGCAAAAAGTGTTGCTCGGCCTGATTCAGCAGAAACTCGTAACTGCTGCTCATGATATTTCGGATGGCGGGCTGGTTTTTACACTGGCAGAAATGGCTCTCTTTTCCGGTATCGGGGCTGCGGTCACCACAAAGGAACTGAGCGGTTCTGTGTACGAGACACTTTACAGCGAAGCACAATCCGGAGTTGTGGTCTCAGTGGCACAGGAAAAAGCGACAGCATTTGAACAAGCCTGCAAACATGGCGGATTGCCATTCATGGAGCTGGGAGTAACAGGCGGCGATCGTTTGCTGATAGACGAGCATATAGACCTGGCAATTTCAGAGATGGAATCGGTTTATGAAAGTGCCATCCCGGATGCAATGAAGAGCAGGGTGGAGGTTTAGGGATTGGTTTTATAAGGGCATAAAGGAACCGTTTTCTTCGAGATACTATTTAAAAAGGAACAGCCGTAAACTCCCCACTTGTCTGTCCTGAGTGATTCCGAAAGAAGATTTCACGAAGTTACCATCAGATCGAAGATCGCATATCGCATATCTGAGATCGCATATCAACAAACACGATCCTGATTACAAGTAAATATTCTGATGATTGCCACAAATTTGATATGAAATCTGGAGTAGGGAGAGTGTCTCCGACTGCCGGCGGATCTTCCTCTTCATAGCTTAAACCGAAGAAAACCATACATAGGCATCTGCTGTGAATAAGGAGATCCCTCAACTCCACTCGTCACTCCGCTCCTCATTTCGTTCGGGATGACAGATACCGTTATTAGTAATGGGCGGCGTATCAAACTCATTGCTGCACATAATTTGGAGCGCCGCCGCCATTGCATGTTAATATATGCCTCTCGGCGCGGGAAAGGCCTTATTCTTATCTAGCTTTTGAGTGCCGTGCCTTTTCCCCAAAACCCCCTGTCATCAGTCCGGAGACGGACGCAGTCTCGACCGAAGTCCCGGCTCAGATTATAAATAAAGCCGTCCAATTTAAACCGGGACGGAGCGGAGAGATCTCCTTGATTATGGCTGGTGCTCATCCAGTCTCTTTTTTAAATCCAGCTGTGAACATATGGGTTTCCTCCACTGCGCTTTGGTTTAAGTATGTTGACGCACATATTTTTTCCGGCCAGGACTGCGGACGGAACCGCACCTGTCTCCTGAATAATGACTGAGACACATTTTAAAGCTTGGAGAATACAATATCAATCTATGAACAATGATCGAGTTATCTGCCTAAGACAAATCTGCGGGATTCGCGGGATCTGCGGGAGATAACATTTCGAACTTTACCTGATATGAATTTACCAGCCATCAACGATTTCCCAAATAACAAGCCGGCCTGTTTCTTCAGAAATACCTGCCAGATGAGATTCCGAAACGGCAAAAGCGGATACCGGTTCCGGTGTTTCATAGCTGTACCTGTAATCACCGGTTTCTATATCGTAGACATCAATTAACCAATCTCTTTGATATTCTTCACGTTCAATATTGTAGTTCAAATTTTTTGGAAATCAAAAGATGAAGAAGTTCATTGGACAGGCTGATCTCAGTTGTTATTTGTTTAAATGAAGAATAGTCCTCAAAATTATAATTGGAGCCGCCGTTTTCAAAAACCATGTATTCCGGGACTAATTTCTTGATGGGAACCGGTTCTATAGGCTTTCGAAAGTATAGCACATTGCCATCCGAATCGTATCTGGCAATATGATTGGTGAAATAAAATGACTGGATGATGCTGAAATCACTATGAACAACAGAACTACCCTGTAAAATAATTATCCACAATTCCGGATTTTGCACAAGCGGGTCAAAAGTACGAAGCGGATTATGGTTCTCATCGTATAGTTTCACTCCGGTATATTGCCTGATTCTGGCCGCATATTTACCGGATTGCATGGGAATCACATGGTAATGAACTTCTTCGGTTTGATGGATATCCCATGATTTTGTCGCTTTGTCAATAATGGTTATCCGGCTGTTGGCACTGTCATACACCCAAAGGTTATTTTCTTCATCCGAAAATATCGCGTTATAAAACCTCGCAAACTCACCGGGACCGTTGCCTTCGCCAAGGCCGTATCTATTCACGGGATTTGCATTGAGGTCGAAAGAACGGATAACCATCTCTTCCATATCTCCGAAATAGATCAGGCCATCACTTCCGAAGTGCATGGAATTGGCATCGAAAAACCGGTCGGAGATAGCCGTTTGCCGGAATCCGATTTCTTTCAGGGTTCGTTGTTGCACGTTTTGAGGTTCCGGCTGGTTGACAAGCGCTTTGTCAAGTTCGGACTGATTTGAATTCCCGAAAAAAATCCAACCGGCAATGATAAAAACAGCCAGCAAAAAAATTGTGGTAAGGAGAAATCCGGAGTTAAACATAATTCTATAATTTCCATTGAATATGCTTACTTCCTTGCAGAAATGTCGTAACATTATTCTAAAAACCCTGAGGAAAGCGTTTAAGGGCGCAAAGTGTGTGTAACCGCAGTGGGCGCGGTATAACGCAATGGGTTTTGCAGAGGCTACCGATTTAAAGACACTTCAGAAACAGGTGGGATTCTATTTTCAATTACCAATTTGTAAAAAACAAGTCGGGATGACAGGATTTGAACCTGCGACCTCTTCGTCCCGAACGAAGCGCGCTGCCGGACTGCGCTACATCCCGAAATTGTATAACTAAGTATTTTCCTAAAACAAATAACATTACCCATTTTCATAATGGATTTGAACCTGCGACCTTCCCGACCGCTGTCGGGCTGCACCAACAACCCAATGGGCAATCAAATTACAAATTTCTGATTTCAAATAACACCATTATTCATATCAAGCATTTAAGTTGGTAGTGGCTGCGTGATTACTTTTTTATTCTCAAACGACGCTTTGGAGATCAATCTGTTGAATTCACACAATATCAGAAATTCTCATATTTCCAGATAGCAATTCCCGCCGTATCTTGCAACGTGCCTGCGAGATACTGATCATTCAATGTCAGAGTAGATAAATTTTCAGGCAGTTTATAACTGAATTTATAAGTACCGGATTCATAATCGTAAACATCTACAAATTCTCTGGCAAAGTACATGTGGTCACCTTCAGGATATCGGTTGATCAGGCTGTCGGTTTGCTCTGCAATTAGAACATGAGCCTGATTATTAATTACAGATGGAGAATCGTAAAAGGGCGTATCTGCAAACAGTTTGTAAGTGTGAACAAAAAGATCTGTGTCTCCCTGTTTTTGAAACTCCTGAATGTTATTTGTCAGAGTAAGCATATCAACAGGGTCTACAGGCCGGCGAAACCATTTTATGTCACCTTTTTTATTGTAACGGATCATATTTCCCGTACGGAAGTTTACCCTTATAATTCCTTTTTCATCCGCATCAAAATTACCACTGACTATGTGTGACCATAATCGAGTGTTATTAACAAGAGGTTGAAATCTGAGTATTAAATTCCCGTCTAAATTGCTGATGTAAGGATTGCTTTGATACCAGGTTTTCAGTAAAACTTCATCCGTTTTGACAGGCATAAACCGAAAGGCTCGTTCCTTGATATTGTGTATATTAAACTCTCCATTTCCCTGAAAGATTGTGATTCGGAGTAGTTCGCTGTCGAGTGCCCAGATCATTTGTCCTATACCAATTTCCAGGTCAATGATATTAAGAAACTCTCCCGGACCCCGCCCAATACCTTTGCCATATGATTGCAGTTTATTTCCTTCGAAATCATATTTATAAATTTTCATATCTCCAGAATCTACAATAAAGAAGGTGTTATCGGCTCCATCAACGATTAAATTCGGATTTAACAGGCTGTAATCTTTTCCTTCTAAGCGAAATTCAATCTCCTTCCATATTCTTTCTTTTACTTGCTGATATACAGGAGATACGAGATAGGCATTTTCCAACTCAGTCTGTGTTTTATTGAAAAAGTAGAACAAGCTGATGCCAATCAACAGAATAAGAAGCCCGGCAGAAACAAAAGTTATAGTAGATTTCATCAAAGTAAAGTTCTTTATCGAACAATATTTAAATCAGATGAACAGAATGTGGTCAAAAATTTATAACATTTTAAAGTTGCCGATTTATCTTAAAAGGAAGCTGAGACAGGAGAGATATTGAGACAAAAAAACTCAGAATTTCTTACTCCATGAAAAGAAACAAGGATTTAGAGAGCTTGCATCGTAAAACAGGAATTCTGAAACTAAAATTATATTAACAATGGTAATCGAACGATTTCCCGTTCTTTTCAATTTTGATGTCAGAAAGAAATTTTTAATCAGATTTGAATAAAATGGAAGATAAAACAGTACTGATTGTCGGGGGTTCGGGAGGAATCGGCCAGGCGTGTGCCGCACTTTTTGCCCGGGCCGGAGCCAAAGTGGTATTGGCTGCCCGGAACAAGGAAAAGGCAGAAGAAAAGGCAAAGGAGATTAACGACGGAGGAGGTGAAGCGTATGTGATTGAAGTGGATGTTACAGACCTGGCCTCCGTTTCAAATATGGCCCGTGAAGTGGAAGAGAACCTTGGGGGCGTGGATGTATTGGTCAATGCATTCGGAACTGGTTTGATTCAGCCGCTTCTCGACATCAATCCGAAAGATGCCAAAGAGCTTTTTGATGTGAATGTGTTCGGGACATTCCTGGTCACGCAAACTGTTTCCCGCTATATGGCGACTCATAAAAAAGGCCGGATCATCATGTTTCCGGGAATCCTGGGCAAGGCCGTGATGAAAAATACCTCGGTCTATTCGGCATCGAAATACGCGGTTACAGGTTTTACAAAAGCACTGGTTGAAGAAAACCGGCGTTCGGGCATCAAATTTTCGCTTCTCTATCTCGGCGGCGTAGCTACGGATTTCTGGGATAACCCGAAAGTGGATATGCGTGTGCAAAAAGATAAAATGCTGACCCCTCAGGAAGTTGCAAAAGCCGTCTATTACGCCGCCTCTCAGCCCGATCAATCCGTGCTGAATGAAGTAGTAATCCAGCCCGAATCCCATCAAATGGTATAAAAGATAAGGACCGCCAAGCGTGCGCAGCACCTTGACGCGTCCAATAAAAAAGCACCAAACAAGGACCGCCGAGCGTGCGTAAGCACCTCGTCGCGTCCGGATAGAAAAGGCTATAAACCAACGATCACTAATTGTGCGTAAGCACCTCGTCGCGTCCGATGGAATAGCTTGAAACCAGTGTCGTGTCAATGATAAAATATCGGGTAAAAACCCGCAAAGTTTCCTTTATGAAATGGCGGAATCTTGAAAAAAAGGAAGCAACCCTGAGATAAAACTTTGCGGGTTTACGGTTTACATGACGCTAGAAATCCGGTTTGTTTTCTCGCAGAGTTGCGTCGATCCGCCGGGAGTCGGACAAGATAGCTCTGAGTTTCGCGGATTAATTATCATCCGGGCTAATTTCTTAACTTCCCGGACTGCTTCATCCTGCTATTTTCTTCCGGTGTTTCGCTTGAGGTGTCAACGGTATCCAACTGAATTTTTTCAGAATCTGAGACTTGTTTATCTGAAATATGCCTTCTTGAGACAATTGTCTGCAGGTCAGCCATCGTATCTCTGAGATATTCTTTCTCTTTGTTTACTTTGTTGTCATGCCATTTTTGAAACAGCTTTGCCAAAACCAGCAAGATACCCATGAAAATGACAGCTTCGGGTGCACTTTCATAGAGCATAACCGTAAAAAGCATCATGAATCCAGCCAGTGAAGTGTATGCGCCGTAAATAGGCCATCTTGTTGATTTGATGTTCTTTTTAATCCGGATGGATGTCTGGCTGCCGGCTTTTTTTACCTCAACGGACGAGTCTTTTTTAAAGAGCTTTGAGATTCCCTTCGGCCTTGACTTCCACTTGATTGTATCCCGGCTCCGGATCACTTTTCCTTCGCACCTGAACTGCTGTTCAATTACAGACCTTAATTCGGCCCATGTCTTGGAGTCCGGCTCACCCCTCGCAAACCCGAGCAGTTCGATTTCATTATTATCAATATTATCGATAAAAAAAGGCTCTTCTACCGGAATACCTTCAAACTCGGCGATGGCTTGTCGTACATATTCCGCCGAAACGTTAATCTCTTTGGCAATCTCTTCAATTTCATCGGCCGACAATTCACCGCCGGTTCCATAGATTGCACTGAATTCTTCCGACCGGTTTTGGATTTCAGCCGCACGGCTCAGAATTTTTTTGATCTCGGATTCGGTATACATGAAATTTTTGTATGAATTACAGCCGCTGGAATTTATCAATTAGGATATAAACATCCCAATCCATCTGATCGACTTCAAATATTCCCACAACAAATCAAATTCCTCTTACTCAAAGAGAGCCTTGTAACTTTTCCGGATGATATCGAGCCCCTGGTTCAGTTCTTCTTTCTGAATCGCAAGATTCGGCCGGAAACGGATGGTCCGTGTTCCGCAGCCGAGGATAATCAACCCGTTTTTACGACACTCTTTAATCAGCCTGTTCCTGGATTCGGTATCCGGTAAATTTATGGCACATAAAAGGCCAAGCCCGCGAGGGTTGGTGATATGCTCAAATTCATCACTGAGCGACTGAATCTGTTGCAGCAGGTATTCACCGGTATCGGCGGCGTGCTGAACCAGGTTGTCTTCCTCGATCACTTCCAGGATACGGGTGAACCGAACCATATCCACAAGATTTCCGCCCCATGTGGAATTAATACGTGAGGAGACATGAAAACAGTTGGTTTCAATATCATCAATCCTATCGCTGGCCAGGATACCGCAAACCTGTGCCTTTTTACCGAATGCGATAATATCGGGTTTCACATAATATTCATGAGCCCAAAATTTGCCGGTCATGGCTACACCGGTCTGAACTTCATCATAGATCAGCAGGGCTTCTTGCCGGTCGGCGAGCTCACGCAAAGCCTGGTGGAATTCAGGTCTGAAGTGGTTGTCGCCCCCTTCACCCTGAACCGGTTCGAGAATAATACAGGCGATGTCATCTTTATAGATTTCAAAATACCGTTCAGCCTGTGCCAGGGCTTCTTGCTCGGTTTGAATTACGTTTGCAAGGTTTTCGCCTTCAAGCGGAAATGTAATAGCCGGATTCACAATCCTGGGCCAATCGAACTTTGTAAAATACTTCGTTTTTGTGGGTTCGGTATTGGTGAGTGACATTGTATAGCCGCTCCTGCCGTGAAAAGCCCGGTCGAGGTGAAGAACCTTATGGCCTTTTTCCTGCCGATATCCTTTCCGGAAATTTTTCTGGACCTTCCAGTCGAAAGCTACCTTGAGAGCGTTTTCAACAGCAAGGGCACCGCCGGAAATGAAAAATGCGTAAGGCAGGTAATCGGGAATGCCGACCCTTGAAAACGTATCGAGAAATTCGGCGATCTCTTCAGTGTATACATCCGAATTGGATGGCTTGTTGATGGCAACCTGTCCCAGTTTTGAAACAAATTCTGAATCTCCCGCAAGCCTCGGGTGATTCATTCCGAGAGGATTGGATGCATAGAAGGTAAAAAAGTCGAGGTAATCACGTCCTGATTTTGCATCATGCAGGAAGGCGCCTTGGCTTTTTTCAAGGTCCAGCACCATTTCATAGCCGTCGGCTATCAAATGCCTGCGCAATATCGGATGTACTTCACTTGGTTTGATTTGTTTTTCAATAGTTGTTCTCATAGGGTTACCGTTAATTTTCCTGGATTGTTTCTTTCTTTACCTTGAAACTAAGAATTGTTTCCGAAATTATTTTAATACATTCCCTCAATTGTTCTTCGGTAATAACAAGGGGCGGGGCAAACCGGAGAATGTTTCCGTGAGTCGGTTTTGCCAATAATCCCTTTTCTTTCAGGGTGAGGCAAATGTCCCAGGCGGTTGAGCTGTCCGGTGAATCATTGATTTCAATGGCATTTAACAGGCCTTTGCCCCGGACTTCCCGGATAAGTGGAGATTTATCTTGCAGTTTATGAAGCTCAGCCCGCAAGATTTCACCCATGTTCCGGGCATTTTGGATCAGGTTTTCATCGTAAATAACATCCAGCGCAGCCATAGAAACAGTTACGCCCAGCGGGTTACCGCCAAAGGTTGAGCCGTGCTGTCCCGGTTCAAGAATATCCATTATTTCCGCATCGGCCAGGACGGCAGAAACCGGGTAGACACCACCCGAGAGTGCCTTTCCAAGAACCAGAAGATCCGGACGTGTATAGGTTTCCTGTCGTTCACACCGGTTCTTGCAGGTACAGTGGCCGCAGATGGCCAGCAAACTCCCCGTTCGCGCAATGCCGGTCTGGATTTCGTCGGTAATCATTAGCACGTTATTTTCATGGCACATGCGCGCAGCTTCACGGATATAATTTTCATCCGGGACGATCACACCGGCTTCACCCTGGATCGGTTCCACAAGAAAACCGGCAACCTCTTCATCTTCGAGCGCATCCGACAATGCCTCCAGATCATTGTAGGGAATTTCGATAAAGCCCGGTGTAAAAGGGCCAAAATCTTCCCTGGAATTCAGGTCACTTGAAAAAGAGATAATCGTGGTTGTACGGCCGTGAAAATTATTCTCGCAGGTAATAATTTTGGCCTGTTTTTCGGGAATTCCCTTCTTTAGGTAAGCCCACTTTCTGCAGAGCTTGAGAGCAGTCTCCACAGCCTCAGCCCCGGAATTCATCGGTAGCACTTTTTCAAAATCGAACATCTCCGACAGGTACTCCTCAAATTTACCGAGCCGGTTATTATAAAATGCTCTTGAAGTAAGAGTAAGTGTCTCTCCCTGTTGAGTGAGTGCATCGGTAATTTTCGGATGGCAATGACCCTGATTTACAGCCGAATAAGCCGATAAAAAGTCATAATAGCGGTTTCCTTCCGGATCCCACATATAAACGCCTTTCCCTCTCGAAAGAACCACAGGCAGCGGATGGTAGTTGTAAGCTCCGTATTTATTTTCAAGTTCAATTGCCTGTTGAGAAGTTATCATATGTATGAATTGTTTTTTCCGTTATTAGTATTGCGATCAAGATAATGAAAACAACTTACGGGTTCGATTCAATTCCAAAAAAGATAATTCGTTTATGCCTTGACATCGGCACTTGTGAAGCCGTATCTTTACATTCTTAAAAAAAAAGCATTGCAAAATAGAGAATCCGTCATCTGACGGATAAATGGGTTCATATCCGTTCCGAAAGCATTCGGAACACAGGTTTGAATCCTG
>CAYPZI010000089.1:0-11864 GCA_964415185.1 uncultured Balneolaceae bacterium
GAAGGCCCGATTTTTCGGATGGCACTCCCGAGAGGGCATATTTCCCGTAAAGTTTTCGTTCCTCAGGATCTTCCAGGCTGTACACAAGATGTGCCGCCGGAATAATCTGGTCGGTATCAATGTTCCTGCCGAGTACAAAGGCTTTGCCTTTAATGGTTTTGGTTTTTTTTGACATGTTATTGGTTTACTGTTTTAGTTGTGAAAACGCAAAAGTGAAAAGTGTATCAATATCAGAAATAATTACCCTGTCTCACCCTTTAAAGCAATAGGTACGTGTAATTCATTTGAGAAACTTAAGAAAGCAGCACTTTTGCCTTTTCACTTTTGCGTTTTCACTTTTCATTAATATTTAAATTACCGTTTCCTGAATAAACACCCTTGGATCGGTGATTTTGCCGGTTACCGCCGATGCAGCAACGGTATAGGGCGAAGCCAGGTAAACCTGTGCCTGTTTGGATCCCATCCGTCCGGGATAATTCCGGTTGGTGGTTGAAATACAGACTTCTTCTTTATTCAGCCTTCCGAATGTATCGGAGGGCCCGCCGAGACAGGCCGCACATGACGCCTGTCCGATTTTGCACCCGGCTTCCCTGAAAATATCGATCAGCGGCGTGCCGAAAATGGTTTCCGTTTCAAGGGCTTTTGCTATTTCTGTTGTGGCGGGAACGATGTAGGTATCGAGCCTCAGCGTTTTCCCTTTGATGATTTCGGCCGCTGCCATGAAATCGGAAAGTTTTCCGCCTGTACATGAACCGATATAGGCCCGGTCAAGATACGTGCCTTCGAGCTCTTCGGCAGTTGCCTTGTTATCCGGGCTGTGGGGCTTTGCGACCATCGGCACCATATCTTCCAGATTGTAATAGTACTCGCTATGATACGATGCTCCCGGATCACTGAAAACCGGTTCAAAAGGTTTGTCCGTCCGTGCCCGTACATATGCTTCCGTTACCTCATCGCACTCAACTACCCCGTTTTTGCCGCCGGCTTCAATCGCCATGTTTGTAAGGGTCATCCTGTCTTCCATACTGAGTGCACGGATGCCGTGGCCTGCAAACTCCATTGCACGGTAGGTTGCACCGTCCGTGCCGATATCACCAATGATTTTCAGGATGATATCCTTGGCCATCAGGTAGGGCGGAAGCGAGGAACCCTCAAACACGAAACGCATGGTTTCGGGTACTTTCACCCAAAGCTTGCCGGTTCCCATAATGAAAGCCGCATCCGTATTACCAATTCCCGTGGCAAACTGTCCGAATGCACCGGCCGTGCAGGTGTGCGAGTCGGTTCCGAACAGCACTTCACCGGGACGGGTAAAGCCTTCTTCGGGAAGTGCCACGTGGCAGACTCCCTTATATCTTTCGGTTCCTACATCGTAGTAGTGGGGCAGGTCCTGGTCGGCGGCAAACGCCCTGAGAATATCCACATTACGGTTGGCGTATTTATCTTTGGTGAAGATATAATGGTCCGGGATGATCACCAGCTTCTCTTTATCCCACACTCTTGCATCTTCGCCGAATTCCTTACGGAAAATTGAAATGGCAGGAGGCCCGCACACATCGTGCGTCATCAGTACATCCACATCTACCCAGACGGTCTCTCCGGCTTCAACGTATTTACGTCCGCTTTTTCTTGCAAGTATTTTTTCTGTTAATGTCATGCTCATAATTCAGGTATTCTCTTTTAGGTATTGGTTTTTCAGGTTTGTGATATGGTTGTGTCGCCCGACACTTTTCTGTGCGGAACTGTTTCAGTAAGGATGTTCATCAGATCATAATCGTTAATGATCTTTTGTTTGTCGGCCAGCCGCGTGACTTTTACATAAATACGGTTGATATCATCTTTGGCAAAATTATATCCCATGTTTTCCAGCTTTTTGCGAAGTGCAAATCGCCCGGAATGCTTGCCAAGTACGATGCTGTTGCATTCAAGGCCCACGGATTCAGGCGTCATAATCTCATACGTAAGCGGGTTATTGAGTACTCCGTGCTGATGAATCCCCGCTTCGTGTGCAAAAGCATTTTGCCCGACAATCGCCTTGTTTCTCTGCACGCCGTTGCCTGTAATTTCGGCTAAAAGACGGCTTGCAGGGGTGATTTGACAGGTATCGATACCGGTAGTCTGTTCAAAATCACTCTGCCGGGTAGAAATCGCCATGACCACTTCTTCGAGGGAGGCATTGCCGGCCCGCTCCCCGATTCCGTTGATGGTGCACTCAACTTGTCCCGCTCCGTTCTGCACGGCTGTAAGCGAATTGGCAACGGCAAGGCCGAGGTCATTGTGGCAGTGTACACTGATGACGGCCCGGTCAATTCCGGGTACATTTTCACGTATGTTTTTGATCAGGTTGCCGAATTCCCACGGAAGGGCATATCCAACCGTATCAGGAATGTTGATAATAGTGGCACCGGCTTTGATGACTTGTTCGAATACCCTGTAAAGAAATTCAGGTTCGCTTCGGGACGCATCTTCTGCTGAAAATTCAACTTCATCGCAATATTGCCGCGCCCGTTCCACGCCCTCAACAGCCGATTCAACGACCTCATCCCGCGTTTTGCGCAATTTGTATTTCATGTGGATGTCGGAAGTGGCAATAAAGGTATGAATTCTCGGTTTTGCTGCCCGTTCAAGTGATTCGGCAGCCGTTTCGATATCAATTTTAGTAGTGCGGCACAAAGCCGCCACGGTGGTATTTTTAATTTCAGAGGCAATTTTTTTCACGGTCTCAAAATCACCGTCAGATGAAATCGGGAAACCTGCTTCAATGACGTCTACGTTCAGCCGTTCCAGTTGATGGGCTATTTTAAGCTTTTCGCTCATGTTCATACTGTACCCGGGCGACTGCTCACCGTCACGCAGGGTGGTATCAAAAATAGTTATTCGGTTGTTCATATTAATCCTGTAAATTTTAACTGGTTGATTTAATTTGTTTTGAATGATGGATTCATTCAGTTTTTAGTGCAGCCTGCAGACTGCATAGAATTTCAACCAGGTAAAAAATCCGGTGGTTTTCAGTTAACCTGTACGTCATGAGTTTTTTGCTTTTTATTATGATTGAACGAATGTCTCAAGAGAAAATAGTTCATGCTGTCGGTAAGAGCCTGCCAGCTTGCATCGATGATGTTTTCGGATACTCCTACGGTGCCCCATGAATGTTCACCTTCGGCCGAATCAATCAGAACCCTTACTTTCGCTTCGGTCCCGTCTTTTCCGTTCAGAACCCTTACCTTATAATCCTTCAGATGAACGTTTTCTATTTTGGGATAAAATTTACAGAGTGCTTTTCGCAGTGCGGAATCCAGCGCATGTACCGGGCCGATACCTTCGGCGGCACTGTGTTCGGTATTGCCGTTTACATTTACACGTATGGTGGCTTCCGAGCGGCATTCACCAGTGGCATCTTTTTCGATGATAACACGGATTCCTTCGAGGCTGAAAAATTCTTTCCAGGGGGCCGTCATCTTTTTAATCAAAAGCTCGAATGAAGCTTCGGCCGCTTCGAACTGGAATCCTTTGTTCTCAAGTTCTTTCAGTTTTGAAACGATTCCCGGCAGATCTTCTTTGTTTTTGTTCATGTAAAAACCGAGTTCATCCGATTTATAACAGATGTTGCTTTTGCCGGAGAGGTCGGATACAAGTACCCGCCGTTTATTTCCGACTGTCCCGGGCCGCACATGCTCATAAGTTTGCTCGTTTTTCATTACGGCGCTTACATGGATTCCGCCTTTATGTGCAAATGCACTTTTCCCCACATAAGGTAATTTGTGATCCGGAACCAGGTTGGCAACTTCACTTATAAACCGGGAAAGAGTGGATACTCCTGCAAGGCTTTTTTCGGGAATACAATGATAATTTCTTTTAAGCTGAAGATTTGGAATCACTGAACAGAGATTCGCATTTCCGCATCTTTCACCGTAACCGTTTACTGTGCCTTGCACGTGTGTACAGCCAGCATGGACGGCTGCAATGCTGTTTGCAACTGCCATTTCACAGTCATTGTGGGCATGAATGCCAAGTTCGGTTGTGGTTTTTTCAGACACTTTTTCAACAATATGCGAGATCTCATCCGGAAATGTGCCGCCGTTGGTATCACACAAAACAAGCGTATCGGCCCCGGCAAGTTCGGCGGCTATCAATGTCCTGATTGCATACTCCGGATCATCCTTGTAGCCGTCGAAGAAGTGTTCGGCGTCATAAATCACTTCTTTTCCGTTATCCTTCAAAAACCCGACCGACTCCGAGATGAGTTTCAGGTTTTCTTCCGGTGTGATTTTGAGGGCTTCCCTCACATGCAGAAGCCAGGATTTTCCAAAGATGGATACGGCTGACGTACCGGCTTCAATCAGGGCGTTTATATTCGGGTCATTTTCCGGCCGGTTACCTGCCCGGCAGGTGCTGCCAAAGGCTACTATCGTGGCATTTTTAAACTTTTTGTTTTGTGCACGATCGAAAAACTCAAGGTCTTTTGGGTTTGAACCCGGCCATCCGCCTTCGATATAATCTACTCCGAAGCTGTCAAGCTTTTCCGCTATCCGGATTTTATCATCAGCCGAAAAGGAGATTTTTTCTCCCTGGGTTCCGTCGCGCAAGGTGGTATCGAAAATGCGAACTCTGTTCATCATTCTTCAGCCGGTTGAGATTCAGTTTTTTCTTTCTTTTTTTTACCGCTGTCGATCCAGTCCATCATAGACCGGAGCTGTTTTCCCGTCGATTCAATCGGGTGGGCTCCAAGATCCTTACGAAGCTTGCTTAACACAGGCAGCCCATTCTCATTTTCGGTAATCCATTCTTCGGCAAATTCACCTTTTTGGACTTGATTGAGAATCTTCTTCATACGCTTTTTTGTATCGGCATCCACAATGCGCTCGCCTCTTGTAAGTCCGCCAAATTCGGCCGTATCGCTTACCGAATAATACATGCGTTCGATTCCGCCTTCGTACATCAAATCAACAATCAGCTTCAGCTCATGGAGGCATTCGAAATAGGCAATCTCAGGCTGATAACCAGCCTCAACGAGGGTTTCAAAACCGGCTTTAACAAGCTGTGATGCGCCACCGCAGAGCACGGCCTGTTCACCGAAAAGATCGGTTTCGGTTTCTTCTTCAAAAGTAGTTTCGAGTACGCCTGCCCGGGTGCCGCCGATTCCTTTGGCATAGGCAAGTGCAGTATCTTTGGCCTTTCCGCTATAATCCTGGTAAACGGCAAACAGGCAGGGCACACCGGATCCCTCGGTATAAACCCTGCGAACAAGATGACCGGGGCCTTTCGGTGCGACCATGAAAACATCCACATTTTCGGGCGGTACGATCTGGTTGAAATGAATGTTGAACCCGTGTGCAAATGCAAGAGCATTTCCTTCTTTAAGGTGAGGTTTGACAGATTCTTCAAATGCTGTTTTCTGATGCTGATCGGGAATCAGGATCATGATGATATCACCCTTATCTGCTGCTTCAGCAGTTTCGAAAACCCTCAATCCGGCCTCTTCGGCCTCCTGCCATGAAGAGCTGTCTTTTCGCAATCCCACGATTACGTCCGCACCACTCTCTTTCAGGTTTAGGGCATGGGCATGGCCCTGGCTGCCATAGCCGATCACAGCTATTGTCCGCCCGGACAGGGTTTCAAAGTTTGCATCGTTGTTATAATAGACTTTCGCTTTCATTGGTTTTTATTGGTTTTGAATTGAAATTGTTTTGTTGATGCTTGAAGTCAAGTCATCGGATGACTCGCAGATAAAGATCCATTTAAGTAATTGGAAATCAACAAGTCATCCGATGACTCATGTGGCCGGCTTTGTTTTTCATTATGCAAGCCCTTTGAATTCACGTTTCATCGCCACACTACCCGTTCGGGCTACAGATACGATTCCGAAAGGACGAAGCACCTCGATAAGTGCATCGATTTTGTCACGGTTGCCATTTACTTCAAGCGTGAGTTTATCCTGGCTCAGGTCAATTACCTTGGCATTGAATGCCTGGGCAATCAGCATAATTTCGGTTCGTCCGGCAGTTGAACTGGATACTTTTATCAGTGCCAGTTCCCGCTCAATAAATTTTTTGTGTGTCAGATCTGTCACTTTCAATACATCGATGACATTGTGCATGTGTTTGGTGATCTGTTCCACCGTCTTTTCATCGCCATACGTGGTTACGGTAATCCGCGCCATGCCCGGATCGGCTTCCGAGGCAAATGTGATACTGTCGATTTCAAACCCCTTTCCGCTGAAAATCTGGATGATTCTTGAAAAGGAATTCAGGTTGTGTTTCAGTAATACCGACAGGGTGTGTTTTAATTCTGATGCCGGAATTGTTGCTGCCTGGTTACTCATCTGCCTGCTTCCTCATCTGATTCAACCATTTCATTTAACGCTGCCCCTGACGGAACCATCGGGTAACAGTTTTCATGTTCCACGACCCTGAAATCCATCATCACCGGGCCATCATCAATCTTCATCGCTTTTTCCAGAACTTCCCTCATTTCAGAAGGCGTAGTCGCCCTGAAACCTTTGGCCCCGTAACATTCAGCCATTTTTACGAAGTCGGGATTGTTGCTGCCGAATACCGAAGAGCTGTATCGCTTGTTAAAAAAGAGCTGTTGCCATTGGCGAACCATACCGAGACAGGCGTTATTCATCAGGGCAATTTTTACAGGTATTTTATACTCAACGGCTGTGGCAAGTTCATACGAGGACATCTGGAAACCGCCATCGCCCGTGATGCAAACCACATTCCTGTCGGGACAGGCAAGCGCGGCCCCGATGGCAGCCGGAAAACCGTAGCCCATGGTTCCGAGTCCGCCCGACGAAATCCATGACCGCGGATGATTGAATTGATAATGCTGGGCAGCCCACATCTGGTGCTGGCCTACATCCGTCACCACGATGGCTTCTCCCTTCGTCACTTCAGAAATCATTTTGACCATATGCTGAGGATAGATCTTATCATCAGCTTTGGGAACAACCAGCGGATGTTCTTTTTTCCAGGTATCAATAGTATTCCACCACTCGGTTATATCCGGTTTTTGAGCCATTTTATCAATTGCCGGAATGATATTTTTCACATCACCCACAATCGGAACATCGGCACGGACATTCTTTCCGATGCAGGAGGGGTCGATATCGATGTGTATTTTAATGGAATTTTGAGAAAAACCATTCAGCCTGCCGGTAACCCTGTCGTCGAAACGGGCGCCAACTGCAAGCAGGACATCACACTCGGTCATGGCCATATTTGCATACCATGTTCCATGCATGCCCAGCATTCCGAGTGACTGGCATTTGGTTTCTGGAAAACCGCCCAGGCCCATCAGTGTAGTTGTAACCGGAATATCGAGACGTTCAGCCATTGAGGTTAGCTCTTTCCATGCATCCCCGAGTATGATCCCGCCACCGGCATAAATCAGGGGTTTTTTGGCTTCGCTTAAAAGTTTTGCAGCTTTAGAGATTTGTGTGTAATGACCGTGAATCACAGGCTTATAGCTGGGAATTTCCACGGTATTGGATCCATGATAACTTCCTGTGGTATTGAGCATATCTTTCGGAAGATCTACGAGCACCGGCCCCGGCCTTCCGCTGGTGGCAATGTGAAATGCTTCCCTGAGGGCGGACTCGAGTTCATTCACATCCCTAACCAGGTAATTGTGCTTGGTAATCGGACGTGTAATGCCAACAATATCCGCTTCCTGGAAGGCATCATTGCCGATCACACCGGTTGGCACCTGACCGGTAAGCACAACCAAAGGAATGGAATCCATAGCAGCAGTGGCAATTCCGGTAACGGTGTTGGTACCGCCGGGCCCTGATGTGGCAAGGACTACCCCGGGTTTCCCTGTTGCTCTTGCATAACCATCTGCCGCATGAGTGCCGGCCTGCTCGTGGCGGATTAATATGTGTCTGATGTCGTGGCAATCGAAAAGGGCATCATATACAGGAAGTACAGCCCCGCCGGGATAACCGAATATGGTGTCAACATTCAAATCCTTAAGGGTGTGAATTAAAATTTCGGCGCCGTTGCAGGAGGCAACAGATTTTTTTTGATCTGTATTATTTACAGGTTCCAAATGAGGAAATTTCTGAAAACCTGTTGTCTTTTCGGCCTGGTTGATTTTGTTCATGATTTAGCGGATATACTTTTCCCGCCAGAGGTCAAAAGTTAAAATCGAAAAGGAAACGGGGGGATTTTAATCTAACCTCTGGCGATGGGTTTATTGAATAATTAGAATTAGGTTAATAATAATGCCAGAAATTAGAATAGGTAGAACAATAAGCGGTAGTATGCTTATCAAACCTAAGATCGATATAACAGGTATAGAAAGAGCAATTATACCTGTGATTACAGAAGGAACCAATATAGAAAACGGATAGTAGACGCCTGCCGGTTCCATCTCCGAAACAGCGGATGCTGAAAACGAGTTGGAAGAATTCTTATGTTGGTTTATGGCAGACAAAATATATATTGATTTGTTCTGATTGCAACATAAAGACGGGTTTTATAGCAGTCAAGAAAAAAATTAAAATTTATTTTTTATACTGTTATACAAAATTATGGATTTTAAAAAAGCGCTTTCATATAAATATTAATGAATTTATAAAAACATAATAATCATACAGATAAGGTGTATAATTCGATGTCAGCCAAAATAAACAAATACAGCTCTCAATTAACGGAAAAACAGTCACAAGTCGGTTCGCAGGCGATGCTTTATGCCGCAGGTTTGAGCGCGGAGGATATGAAAAAACCCCAGGTTGGTATTGCAAGTACAGGCTGGGATGGCAATCCATGCAACATGCATTTGAACAAACTTGCCGCGATTATCAAAGAGAGTGTTTGGGATGAAAATAGTGTCGGGTTTATGTTCCATACGATCGGTGTAAGCGATGGTATTTCGATGGGAACCCAGGGGATGAAATATTCACTGCCGTCACGGGATATTATCGCCGATTCCATCGAAACCGTGATGAGGGCTCAGTGGTATGATGCAAACATTTCAGTAGTTGGATGCGATAAAAATATGCCGGGTTCTGTGATGGCGATGGCACGGCTCAACAGGCCTTCCATTATGGTTTACGGCGGGACGATCCGTCCGGGAAATTTGAATGGGCAAAAGCTGGATATCGTATCAGCTTTTGAAGCTTACGGTAAATTTCTGTCTGATGAGATTGATGAAAAGGGCCTGGATAGTATTCTAAAGCATGCCTGTCCCGGAGCCGGGGCTTGCGGTGGAATGTACACGGCTAATACCATGGCTTCAGCTATTGAAACGATGGGGATGAGCCTGCCATACAGCTCATCCATCCCGGCAACTCATAAGCAAAAAGAAGAAGAGTGCAGAAAAGCCGGAAAAGCGATCCGGAACCTGCTGGAGCTTGATCTGAAACCGCGTGATATTATCACAAGAAAATCGATCGAAAATGCAGTAACCATGGTGATTGCACTTGGCGGCTCAACCAATGCCGTGATGCACATTCTTGCAATGGCTCATGCTGCGGAAGTGACTTTTACCATCGATGACTTCCAGGAAATCAGTGACCGCACACCTTTCATTGCTGACCTTAAGCCGAGCGGTAAATATGTGATGGAAGATCTCTACAATGCAGGCGGAGTGCCCGCAGTGCAAAAGCTGCTGATCAAACACGGCTTGCTGGATGGAAGCTGCATGACGGTTACAGGAAAAACCCTGGCTGAAAATGTTGAAGAACTGCCCGGCCTGCTGGAAGAGCAAATGGTGATACATCCGCTTTCGGATCCGATCAAAAAAAACGGCCACCTTCAAATTTTATACGGCAATCTCGCTCCGGAAGGCAGCGTGGCAAAAATCACCGGCAAAGAGGGGACAAAGTTTACGGGTACGGCTAAAGTCTACGACTCCGAAGAGGAGAGCCTTGAGGGTATTCAAAAAGGAGAAGTAAAAAAAGGAGATGTTGTGATCATCCGGTATGAAGGGCCAAAGGGCGGGCCGGGAATGCGTGAAATGCTATCCATCACGGCTGCGATTATGGGAGCAGGCCTTGGTAATGAGGTTGCCCTGATTACAGACGGTAGGTTTTCAGGCGGGACACATGGTTTTGTGATCGGCCATGTAACACCGGAAGCACAATTGGGAGGCGTAATTGCGTTGGTTGAAAACGGAGACAGAATCATCATCAATGCTGATGATCGAATGATCCGGCTTGACATTACAGATGATGAACTTGAAAAGAGGAGGCAGCAGTGGAGTCCGCCTGAAATCAGTATCAAAAGCGGGTCACTCTATAAATATGCCAGGCTCGTATCCACTGCCTCACAAGGATGTGTTACGGATTTGTGAATTTGAATAATTAAAGTTTATTTCGTGAGCATTTAATTCTTTTTGAGCTCGTGGCAATGAACTGCCGGTTTTCACCGCGAAGACCCGAGGACACGAAGGTTCGCGAAGGACTCCGATAGATCAATTTAAAATTAAAACTAAAAAATTTAAAATGAACTTCTATGCTTGCTGCATGGGCTATAAATTATATAAAACCTGGCAAGCAGCGCAGCTGCGACAGATATTGCAGCCACGGGTTTTTAACCCGTGGATTGCGGCCGGCGCACACAAACCCTCCGCCTGGATGTTTGAAAAGGAAATGAATCAAACCCGAGGGAAGTGCAGGAAGCCTGGAGACGGCGAAGAAAGATGGCAATAATAAAAATCACTGCATCTCAATTTGGAATTTTGGTGCGACCTACAAGGTAATAAGACAGTGCGGTTTCAAACTCCATTCCCATTAAGAAGATGACATCACTTTGGGAGAACAATGAATTGTTATAAATTACACATTAAGATCAATTGTGAATTTGAATGAAATTTAAAAACAGGGAAGAAAAAATTTAATGGCCAGAAATCTTACAAAAATTGTAGAGGATAGAATCAGAACGTGGGAACATGCCAGTTCAAAAAACAGGTTTACAATTGTAAAAGGAAAAAAACTGCCCGTGATCTCGATTTCACGAGAGTTCGGGGGGAGGGGAGCTGCCCTTGCCAAACTGATAGGTGAAAAGACGGGATTAAAGGTTTGGGATGATGAATTATTACAGGCAATTGCCGATGAACTGGGAAGCAATGAAGAATTTCTCGCTACTCTTGACGAACGACGACGCGAATTTGTTGAGGATGCTGTTCTGGGTTTTTTGAAAAATAAAAATACGAATACAAATTATTTACGAACACTTATCAAAGTGGTAAAAGAAATTGAAGAACATGGCAATTCAATTATTGTAGGCAGGGGAGCGGCCTTTATTTCTGAGCATCCCAAATCGTTTCATCTCAGAATTGTATCGCCACTCAAAACCAGGATAGCCGGTTATGCAAAAAGAGAAAATATTCCGGAGAATAAAGCGGAAGAAATAATCAGAAAAAAAGATGATGAAAGAGCTGAATTCGTCAAGTCTAATTTTAAGAGAAATGTTTCTGATGCTGCAACGTATGACCTGGTATTGAATTCAGGTACGTTTTCTCTTGAACATATGATGTATATCATATCCCGTTCATACGAGTATAAAACTGATTCGGAACTTGAAATACTGAATTGAATGAATAACAAGTGTTAACGGGTTCCTGGGTGAAAATTAAATTCGAATCATGAAAAAACAGGTTAAAAAAGTAAAAAGTAAAGTCGGTTCATTATTTAATTATCGTCAGACAGGTATCTACAATCGCATATCAAATACCGACGATTCTCCCGAAAAGGCAGGCTTCAGCCTGTTATTTTGATAAACGACTCCCGGCAATTTGTGATGATAACCGGGAGCCGGCGATAAATATAATGTCTCAGTTTGAAACCACATTGAAAACCATGGATGTCACGGTGGTTCCGGTTGCATCGGTCACCCGGACTTTGAGTTCAAACGAGT
>CAYPZI010000090.1:0-11705 GCA_964415185.1 uncultured Balneolaceae bacterium
ATTTACCCTATGCTCCCACCATGGAAGGGCAATATATCATCAAAAACCTGCTGATAATCTCTGCTGCCATTGTGGTTGGCGGTTCCGTGCGCAAAGATTAAAATCATACGAATTGAAGCTGCTTAACTGTATCACGCCCTATTCTATTCCAAAAAAGTATAGCCAAATGTAATCGGATCACTCAATCACGAAAGATGTAATTAAGAACAATCCTAAATCGTGAGATCACCTATTCAAGTGACTAACGATCAAATATGCAATTCAGGTAATTCCGCCCTCCAAAGATGCATGTTTCGGTCGGCAATAGAACTTTCTGGCTGCGGTGGAGCCGGGCCAAATTGCAAATCCCGGAAAAGTTTAAATTTTTTCAACTTACACCATATGCCTGATATGAACACTTTTTTTGGATGAAGCCACCACCAGAGGACAGTCGTGATGCGGATGCCGCATAATATGAACAGGACAGTCAAATGCCATTTCGATAATTTCAGGTTTAAACACGTCGTCTGGAGTTCCAAGTGCATACGTCCGGCCATCTTTCATTATATTGATTTCATCTGCATATTGAGCGGCCAGGTTCAAATCGTGTAAAATCATCAGTACAGCAACATTTTTTCCTGAGAGCTCTTTTACAAGGTTCATAATAGAGTGCTGATGAGCAAGGTCGAGACTGGATAATGGTTCATCAAGTAGCAGACTGCATGGCCTGTTCTCCTCAATCCTGTTCCACAACTGAGCCAACATACGGGCAAATTGAACCCTCTGCTTCTCTCCTCCCGATAGAGTTGGAAAAGAGCGTTCTGCAAGATGATCGACACCTGACTGCTTCATACACAAATGGGCAATTTTTTGATCACTTGCATTTTCAAATCCACGCGTATGGGGCGATCGTCCCATTAGCACCACCTCGAGGGCTGTAAAAGAGAATGCGAGATGTAAATTCTGCATCATCACTGCTCTTTTTCGGGCAAGATGCAGGGGAGAGACGGAATCCAGGCCTTTCCCCCCGACGAGCACCTCACCGCTTGTGGGTTTAATATCACCCGTAATCGCCTTCAGAAAAGTCGATTTTCCAGCCCCGTTTTTCCCCAGAATGACGGAAAATTTTCCGGGTACAAGTGACATGGAGACATTGTTGACCAGCGTGTGGTTGTCGATTTTTACGGTAATATTTTTGGCTTCGATCATAGTTGGAGTGAAAAGGCAAAGGTGAAAAGTGAAAAGGTTTCAATCCTGTGATTTAAATTAAGTTTATAGATTTTTGCCACTATTGTAGACCTCCAAGGTTTTGGGAACCATGGAGGTTTTTTGATTATAAGTATCCTCCCAGCTCTTTGTTTCTTAACAACAGCCAAAGGAAAAACGGAGCTCCGATGGATGCGGTAATAACTCCAATGGGCAATTCGGCAGGAGCAACCAGTGTACGGGCAACTAAATCGGAACCGAGCAGCAAAACCCCGCCCAATATGGCTGAACCCGGCATCAAAAAACGATGGTCAGGGCCAATCCATAATCTCAGGATATGTGGAACTACAAGGCCTACGAAACCGATCATTCCACTTACGGAAACAGCGGCACCAACAGCGAGGCCCACAAAAACAATGATTACTTTTTTCAGCCTCTCCACCCGCACGCCAAGATGACGAGCTTCCGACTCTCCCAGCAAAATGGCATTCAATCCTTTTGAGAGTTTAGGCAGAAATAGAATCGCGGCAAGCAGAAACGGCAGAACCACCCAAACCGAACTCCACATTGCCCCTCCCAGGCTGCCCAGTGTCCAAAATGTAAGGTCTCTGAGTTGGTCATCATCCGCCAAAAAAATCATAAATCCAATCAGCGCACCTGCCATTGCATTGATAGCAATCCCGGCCAGCAGCATAGTGGCAACATTGGTCTTTCCATTATTGGTAGAGAGGCGGTAGACCAAAATCGTGGCAAATGTACCACCGGCAAATGCAGCTATGGGAATAAGAGCAGCTCCCAGCAGATCAATGATCGGTATCGAAAGCGTACTCAAAATAACCATAGCAATGGCAGTAGCCAGTGCAGCTCCGCTGGATACTCCAATCAGTCCGGGGTCAGCCAGTGGATTACGAAAAAGTCCCTGCATGGCCGCGCCGGAAATGGCAAGTGCGGCACCGACCAATACAGCAAGAAATACTCTTGGCAATCGAATATTTATTAAGATTGCTTCTTGTACCGGTTCAAAAACCCAGTTTGTGGTGATGCCCAGCTTACCCAGAAGAATCGCGAAAACCTGCCCCGGTTCAATCGTTACAGCACCGATTCCGGTTGAGACAACGAGTAGCCAGAGCAGCACAGCACTGAGGCCGGCAAGAACGAAAAGCGCTAAACGAAATCTTGGAACTGATCGCCAAATCGAAATGTATTCAGTAAGTGTGTCCATGAAAAAATCAAACCGTTTTCAATGTCAGGCTCAACGGATGAACCAAAAAAACTTATGGGTTATAAACGATCTGTTTCCGATGATTGCAGTTTTGCAGCATCTATATTTGGGTGTAAAATCTGCATAAGGTCAATCACAGCGCTACCAAGCCTGGGGCCGAATCCAAGTAAATACGATCCATCCATAGAGTAAATACGATTCTGTTTAGCGGCATTTGTTAACTCTATACCCGGGGATTCAAGAACTCCGTCTTTTCCTCCCACACTCCGTATTCCTGAATTCATCATCAGGATAACATCCGGATTTGCCTTCACTACAGCCTCAGCAGTCAGCGGTTTATAGCCTTCAAATTCAGTAAACGCATTTTCACCACCTGCCAATTCTATGATTGTTTTTGCAGAGGTATACTTGCCCGCTACCATCATATTATTCTGTCCTCTTGCATAGATAAAAAGAACTTTTGGTTTCTGTTTTAAGGTTTCACGAACCTGACCTGCGACATTCAGATCATCCATCATTTGTTGAATTATCTCATCAGCAGCCTCTTCCCTTCCGACAACAAAACCAAGTTCCCGGACTCTTTGAAAAGCACCCTCAACAGTTTCATCAGATGTTATGAGAAGCATCGGGACACCGGTCGTTCGAATTTGTTGAATTGCCGTCTTGGGGCCGGATGCAGCACTGGCAAGTATCAAGCTGGGAGATGTCGACAGAATACCTTCAGCCGAGAGATTGCGAGTGTAGGAGACTTTCTGTTTTGTTTGAGTTTCCTCCGGATAGGAGCTTGACTCGTCTACAGCAATCACCTGATTATCCACGCCCAGCTCAAACAAAATTTCAGTAACAGCCGGGCCAATAGATACAATTCTGGATGCATCTTTTACTGTGACCTCAACACCGTCGGCCCCGGTGTAGGTTTGTTGGGCATTGAGCATCAAAGGTATGATTAGGAATGATAAAACCATGAAACCTTTTTTTGTAAAACAGGATTTATCAATCCCATTTGAAAAATAGTTTAAACCAGTTCGTACGCTGTCATTATTTATTTTGAATTTCATTTTAAACCTCCATTTTTTTTAGGCCGTTGGTAATCTCTCTCCACCCTTCCAGTTCGGGAATGCCGGGTTTTCGGGCGCCAAAGAAAGTGGCGATTTGTTCGCCCGCTTCATCGAAGAGTTCGAGGGATGTTACTGTGCCGTCATCGGTCGGTTTTTCGACAATCCAGGAGGAGTGAATCAGATCCTGGCGGAGGTGCAGGTTGAATTCCGGATCAAGTACATTCACCCAATTGCCTGTAATCCGTATTTTTTTTACAGGCCCTGAGTGGATCTGGATCATTCCGCTGTTTCGCACGAATACCATAATGGGTACCATTCTGTCCGATGCGAGGTTTAGCATCTTTCTTGTTGTTTTATTCGCAACTTTCCATGAGTAACGATTCCTCGCTATTATGAGCGCATCGGTTCTTTGCACCTTAAACTTGCGAAGCATCGGGTAGAAATCGTGGGTGTCTTTCAATTCAGACCAGGCATCGAGGAAAGCATCGGTTTCCACCTGCTCAATCTCTTTTTTGTTCTCTTTATTGATACTCTCATTGATTTCAATTCCGGGAGACTGAGTCTCATCACGGAATTTATGGACGATATCGCTGTAGGCCTGAATACGGCTGTCATCCTTTAGATATATTTTGTGTACAGCGTGCCCATTCTTGTCAAAAAACTGCAGGCTTTGAAGAGTGCCCCGCGGGTTTTCAATCGGCAGCGCGAAGGCAAATCCCCATCGCTTGTGAAATACGCGAAGGTCAATATTTTCATCCAGCACAAGTCCCGCATGACCTTTAAAGGATATATTCCTATACACTCCCGTCTTTTCGTGAACGGCGGCTTTATTGCGGGTCAGAGCCATTACCCTGCCAAGCGATTCAAGCTGCTTGAAAATTCCTTCCCAATCTTTCCTTAATCGGACAACCTTTTTTCCATCACATGTAGACGCTACCAATTCAGCCTCGCTAATGCCAAGACGGCCGGCAGCATCTTTAGTTCGTAGCTTGGGTTGTTCCTTTTTTAATTCATCCCATCGTTTTTTCAGAGTGGTGACTTCTTCGTTAGAAGTAGTTGTGGATTCCATGCTATATGTTTGATTGTAAACGTTTAAAAAAAATCCGGACCTGCCACAATTGAGGTATGGTTGTGTGCAGGCCCGGATTTCGTGTTAGAGTAAGTGAATTTGAATTCAAATTGTATCTGCCCGATCTCCGGATCTCTTCTTCCGAAACCACAATGACCGGAATGCTTACCTCCTGAATATGAACCTCTGCTAAGGGTGAGGCACTTTCATTCTGCACGATACACGAAAGAATTTGGGCATCAGACGTACTGTATAAGATCAATATGAGCAATGTGATAAATTTGAACCTGAACATATTAAAACTTCTTGCGCTTTTGAAAATCTATTCTTAAATATTAGCCAAACTTATTTAGACTGGATCTAAAGAAAAAGATAAATCTTTATTTCATGCATAGAACAGGCGGAAAAAAATCGAAGAAGTTAGTACAAGACTATTACAGGGTAATAGATATCACGCAATTTAATGGGTAGCAATGAAAAACAGATATGTGAACCGTGCGAAAATAAGCGAGGCAAAATTTCGGGATTTGCTCCGCTTTTTTGCACTCGATTTAACAGCAATCCAGATAGCAGAAATTACCGGACTGAACCGCAATACAGTAAACCGCTACCTGAACGAAATCCGGAATAAAATTTGTCGCTTATCGACGCATTCAGCCCCTCCCGGGTTTCATGTTCCCAAACCGAACTTTGATGATCAAGAGACTTCTTTCTTTATTCTCGTTAGAGAGGAAGAGTCTCTGATTTTTGCTGAAATTCTGTCTTCAAACCTTGCTGGTCCAAGCAATAATGATCTTCTCAAAGCGTCTGGGTTCGACATGCTGATCAACACAGAAAATGGTGTTCATCAATTTATCGGTAATAAATCATCCGATAAGGAAATACACAAAAAAAAAATAAACCGAATTGTGAACTTTTGGAGCATTGCCAAATTCCGGCTGGCCAAGTTTAAGGGCATCCATTCCTCCACGTATCAGCTTCACGTAAAAGAGAGTGAGTTTCGTTACAATCACCGCAACGAAGACCTAAATCTTCTACTGCTGAAAATTCTCAAACAAGATCCCCTGTTTTAGTCATGTACCAAATCAGAAAAATGAAATTTTTTCCGGATCATGACTATTGCTTCATCTAAGTAGAGTTTTTTGTCATGCATATCCTAAATGTATTTCCAAGATTCTATCCGGATCTTATCGATTATCCCAAATTACAAGGAGCCGGATGTATTAAGGACTATTTGACAAATAGCATGACATAGTTTACACATTCTGTAGCATAACATTGTTTACACTTTTAGTGAACAAAAGTTCTTTGACATCGTGATTTTCTCGTAGTGTTCATCTAAAAACCGATGAACGAATACGAGAAAAGAAAACAAGCTATCAAGCGACTAACGGGCAAGGCAACTGGTATGAAGACCAATCCAGAGCGCCAAAAAAAAACCAACCAAGGTAGCGGACTCCCTGGAGCAACAGGTGCTTCATGCACGCAGGCGCTTGGAGCGACAAGGGATCGCTCAAACCGGAGCGATTGCCATTTCCTATGAGCTGCGTAATCAGGGAATTACTCCACCCGAAGTCTGGACGATTAACCGGATTCTGGCCCGACATGGAGTAACCAAAGACAAGCCTGTTCGGCGCTCCAATAAGGAGTATCCGGAGCTGTTTTTTCATACCCATCAAATGGACCTGGTCGGGCCACGCTGGATTAAAGGCGATGGGCGGTTTTACAGCGTAAACATTATCGATACGTGTTCGCGCACGTGCTTAGCCGTTCCGGTTCGCACCAAGGCTTCGCTGGGCATTGCCGAGGTTCTGGCCACATTTTGGGCGACCCACGGGATGCCTGATGCGCTGCAAATGGACAATGAGTTAGCCTTTCGGGGCAGCAACCGCTATCCACGCAGTTTTGGGACCGTTGTTCGGTTTGCCTTGGCTCTGGGCATCGCTCCGGTATTTATTCCGGTGGCCGAGCCGTGGCGCAACGGGATTATCGAACGATTTAATCATACCTGGGAAAAACGATTCTTTCGATCTCAAACCTTTACCGGCTTTGACCATCTGAGCCAAGCCTCCAATCATTTCAGCAGCTTTCATAACAGCCACCATCGTTATAGCACATTAGGCCATAAAACCCCGGATCAGGTTACCGGGGAATTGTTGCCTGCTATGCTCTACGATGGGCGGTTCAATTTGGAACAACGAATTCCGCTCGAAGAAGGCAGTATTTACTTTGTTCGGTACATTCGAAGCGATTGTAAGCTTCACCTTCCCACCGAGTCCTTTCGCGTTGATCAAAGCCTGAAGTATTCCTATGTGGTTGCCGAGATCAGCGTAGAAAATCACTGTTTGTTTCTCCAACAACACAATAAAATTATCCAAACTTTTGAGTATGTAATGCCAGTTGACTGGTAGCTTGTTTGTCACTATGTAAAAGAACTTATGCTATGAAATCGACCCTTAAGCGCCCCCTGCAGGGGGCCAGGGCTACGCCCTGTTCTTAACAGTCAAAAAAATGTAAACTATGTCATGCTATACAACAGATAGGTCTTAGAACCATTGAATTAAGAAATAAATTAATAGATGTTGAAAAAAAAAACAGACATGAATTTTTATTTGCCAGATTGGATTGACGGTAAAATTGAAGTTAAACAAAAATAACGGTTGCCAACAGCACCTAAGAAAACATGGGGCGGGCGGTGGTTTCCGCAAGGTTCGTTCTCTGTGGCTAACCTTGTCACGGGCGGTCAGCAAAGAGCTCCGAAAAGCCCCACGTTTCTTAGCTGCAAAACGTTGGAGAAGAATTCGCTCCGCTCTTCTTCTCCAACGTGCCGGGCTAAGTTCAGGAGTTGCGGAGCAACTCATCCCAACCCTCACTAAATTCAATAGGTGAAACCAACTGAACTTAGCCCGGCACGTTATACCTCATGTAAAACCCTACTTGTTAAAACGATTCCTTAATACGATATTAAAATTAAAATGCCAATTATTTCAAGCTTTTATGGCATCACTATCCAAATGTTTTTTAAAGATCACAATCCACCTCATTTTCATGTTGAATATGGAGAGTATCGAGCTGTGATTACTATTAAAGACGAAATTGTACACGGAAATATGCCTAACAGAGCACTAAAACTTGTCTTCGAGTGGATGGAGCTTCACAAAGAGGAATTACTGGAAGATTGGGAATTAGCTCAACAAGGAGTACCTCTAAAACCAATTGAACCACTAAGGTAACGATTATGGAAACTACATGGATTAAAAGAGCGGATTATATAAGTGATTATAAAATCGAAATAGAATTTAATGATGGGAAGATAGGCTGTGTAGACCTTAAAAATCAGCTTCAGGAACCAATATTCCAACCCTTGAGAGAGATAGAGTACTTTAAAAATTTCAAGCTCAACTCCTGGACTTTAGAATGGGAAAATGGCGCTGATTTTGCTCCTGAATTTCTATACGATTTAGCGAAAGAAAAACACGAGGTATAACATCGGCTATAAATATAGGCCGGATAATGGTTTCCAAGACTTTTTATCTGTAAACCGGTTTTGGTTGTGGACAAAAAGAATATAGTTTGAACTGCCTATATTTCATAGCCGAGAACCGTTGTAGCCAATGCGGAAAACACATCGCCATAAAATTTGTAAATTTACATTGACAAGTCATGAAAGTATTAAATCAACATATTGACCAGATTAAGAAGATCTGCAACATCAATCAGGTGAAATCTTTATTTGCATTTGGTTCTGTGACTACTGGAAACCTTAAACCTGACAGTGACATTGACTTGGTTGTTGAAATTGATGACAAAGATCCGATATCCTACACTGACCACTATTTTGACCTGAAGTATAAGCTGGAAAAACTACTGAATAGACCTATTGATTTGCTGGAAGAAAAAGCAATTAAAAATCGTTTTCTAAGACAGGAAATTAACCGAACCAAGGTTTTAATTTATGGAAAATGAGATTAAAACTTGGCTGTCTGACATTCAAGATGCCATAACTGAGATCAACGAGTTTCTTCCAGACAAAAAAGACTTCTTTCAATTTCAAAAAGATATTAAAACCAAACGGGCAATTGAGCGCAATATTGAAATCATTGGTGAAGCGGTCAGCCGAATCTTAAAACAAAATCCGAAATTTAACTTCACCAATGCAAGAAAGATTATAGACACCCGAAACAGAATAATTTATGGGTTCGACACAGTATCAGAAGACATTATATGGGCAATTGTCGTTCGTGACTTGCCTAATCTTGAAAAAGAAATAAGCGATTTAATAAGGAAATAAATAACACTGGCTACAACAGCACCTAAGAAAACATGGGGCGGACAGTGGTTTCCGCAAGGTTGGTTTTTCATTGCTATCTTTGTCGTAAACGGACAAGTAAGTGCCTTGAAAACCCGCACTACGCATAGCCGAGGACCGTTGTGTGCAATCACTATTAACGAAATCAATGCCAAAATCCCTTTATTTTACAACAACAGGAATCATTGTAAGGATACTTTTAACATATGCTTGGCTTATTGGTTTCGGAATCTGTTCAGAAGAATTGGATACAGTTCCTGCAATAATTTGCGGTTTTCTTCTGATTGGTTTGTTTTATTTTATACACATACGAAATAATTTACCAACTAAATGGAGTCATGACAGACTAAAATTCATAATGACAAAGCATATTTATTTGCTCATAATTTTAGCTGTGCTATTAGTTTTTGGTGACTTTTTTTGGCTTTTTCATATCAAAACATCCCAAAGCACTTTTACCGAAGACCCATTAGATGTATTGGTTTTGGCAGTAATTGCCTTTCCATTAGTCGAAGAATTTGGATTTAGATTATGGCTTCAGAGTTACTTGGAATCTAAAGCCCATAAGATAATCGCTGTTTTATCAGTATCTTCATTTTTTGCATTCATCCACGGAGCGGATATACCCATACCCCAATTACTGTCTGGTGTTTTTTATGGAGTTGTGCTCATATCTACCAAGTCAGTTTGGTGGCCGATTATGATACATGTACTTCATAATGGACTTGTAATTTTTGCAGAAAATATACCTTACATCAAAACTCAAGCATTTATTTTGATGGACAGACAAGATAGCCTAAACCTTGTGGCAGCTATCCTTTTCTGGGTTTTAGCTAGCGTTGGCCTTTTGGTGTGGACTAAATTGAATCAAGAGAAATTAAATATCGAAACCCCATGAAAATTAAAGCAGATGAAGTCCTTCAAAATCACTTCCTACTCGATAAGCTTGAGCATGAAGAGTTAATTCCTTTCGTCAAAAAATATTTGAATCGGAAATCATCTATTTCATTCTTCTATTACAGCCTCAATATCCTATTACTACTTTTCGGAAGTATTGCCATATATGTCAATATCGCTTATTTAAGTGCCGACATAGGAGACATCATATTTTATTATTGCTTTGGATTTACCATTGCCTTTCTGCTCATCCCCATTCATGAATATATTCACGTTTTAGCCTATAAATATGTAGGAGCTTCCGAAACTTCATTAGATTATAATTTGAAGAAATTCTACTTCATGGCTCTTGCTGATAAGTTTGTAGCCAACCGGAAAGAATTTACCATAATTGCTTTGGCACCATTTGTTGTCATCAGTTCAACTTTAATACTCTTGGCCTTCTTTTCAAGCAACTACTGGCAACTCACTATTTTGGGGTGTGCACTTCTGCAAAAATTTGCTATTTTCAAAAAAAACATTTTTACGGCAAAGACCTCCAAAATCGAAGTAGATAAAAATCAATTTCTGGAGCTTTCCAGCTCTTCCACAATTCTTGTGGCATCATAAACGTGTCGCAGTGCTTCGAGCATACCACGCACATCAACAGAGACGGCACGTGCACTGCGGTCATCCAGAATAAAAGTGCTTGACCCCATACTCTCCACGTTACCATCAAAAGCCAGACCAACAACTTCCAAATTAATGTTTACAACAGGTGAACCCGAATTTCCGCCTATGATATCATTTGTAGAAACAAAATTAACAGGTGTGGAAAGGTCAAGTGTGGACGAAGAAGTGGCCCAGCGCTCGGGCAGATCCCATTCAGGTTCACCTGTGTGAGAGTAATGGCGGTCGTACATTCCGTAAAAGGTTGTGTAGGCTGATGCTATGGTTCCGTTATATTCATATCCGGCTGCCACGCCATCCTGAATTCTGGGTGAAAATGTTGCATCCGGTGGGATGGTTGTTCCATAAACGGCAAACCATCCGCGGCCAAGCTGCGTCTGGAGTTCACTTTCTTCCTGCGACAATTCGCGGAAACGCTCGTTGTTCTCAAACAAGGGATCACCAAACGTTTTAAAGTAGGATCCAGCCGGGTCAGCAACCGCAGTCTCAGGATCTCCAATGAGCTCCTCTGTTTGAGCGGCCGTGGCAAAGCCGGAATTCTCAATTAGCTGGTCTGCAACATCATCGTACGTCTCACCATTTGTGATCTCCATTAGGTACGGGTGGTCTGCCCCTAAAGCGTCGGCAAGATAGTTCAAATGCGTGAGGATTAACTGTTTTTCAAGAAACGGGGATTTGTCCCGGATGCCTTTAATCTGGTTCATTAAGGCTGTTTTTCTCTCTTCATCATCCTCAATACGATCCATCATTGCGTAAAAGTAGCCTCTTTGCAGCAATGCTGCAGAGGCAAAGGAATTAGGTGTAAGCCCAAGTGTTAAATAATTGTAGGGGGCAAGGGCAGCTTTCTCTTCCTGGATCTCAGCAATTCGGTTAATAATCGGAATATAGGTGTCACGCAGTTCAGGAGATTCATTCAGGGCATCAATGAAATTCTGCTGGTTATCCACCCGGCGGCCCATCAGGTATTCGTCATTATGAGCAACAATCTGGCCGCCTAAAAGTTTTTGTGAGTTTTTTAAACCAAAAATTGTATTCCGGAGCTGCTGAGCTTGGGGTGTCGTGGAATCATATTCAAAGTACGCTTCAAGTCCTTCAATAAGCCGTGTAAACAGGCTGTGTCGAAATGGGAGATCATACGTGCCGGAATATGCAAGCTGAGCAACGGTATTAAGCCGGGTTGTCCGGCCGGGATTTCCTATCATAAATACGCCATCACCCTCTTCAACGCCACTTTCGGCAAATGGAAAATAGAATTCGGGCTCGTAGGGTTCACCATCCACATACACCCGCAAAAAA
>CAYPZI010000091.1:0-11592 GCA_964415185.1 uncultured Balneolaceae bacterium
TCGGTAATCTACATGAATTCGGGCGACTGGGTTGAAAACCTGACTGCCCTTGAGTATGACGGCGATGAATGGTCGATGTTCAAGTATGAAGAATCGCATTTCAAAAACCAGGAACGTATTCAGAAACTGTTGAATAAGCGAAGGATTGAAAGAAGAGAGATTATCGAATGAAAATTCTCTACGGAATACAGGGAACCGGGCACGGGCATGTAAGCAGGGCCCGGGAAATTTTGCCATACCTGGCGGAGAGTGTCTCTGTGGATGTACTGCTAAGTGGTTATAACTGTAAGCTGGGCCTGGAAGGATTCAATATTCACAAAAAGAGAGGGATCAGCTTTGAGTATGACAAGCAGGGAAGTGTTTCGATTATTGATACGGCCCTGAGCCTCCACCCGGTAAGCCTTCTCCGGGACATCCAGAATTTGAAGGTGGATGAATATGACCTGATTATTTCGGATTTTGAACCGATAACCGCCTGGGCCGGTATCATGTCCGATACACCTTGCATAGGCCTCAGCCATCAGGCTGCATTTCTTTCCGGGAAAAGCCCCCGTCCGAAAAAAAGAAATCCTGTTGCGGAACAGTTTATGAAACATTTTGCACCTTCCGATGCAGAAATAGGTTTTCATTATAAAAGGTATGATTCAGGTATTGAGCCTCCGGTTATTCGTAAAAATATCCTTCAATTAAAACCGACGGAAGGGGGACATGTGACTGTCTATCTGCCGGCGTTTGATCATGAAACGATTGTATCCATTCTTTTGAAACTGGAAGAGGTTGAATGGCATATTTTTTCACCCCTTTGTGAGAAGGAATATGTAAAACAAAATGTGCATGTTTTTCCTGTAGGAAATGAGCCGTTTCTGAAAAGCCTTGAAGGCAGTCTGGGTGTTTTGACGAGTGCAGGATTTGAAACCTGTGCCGAAGCCATGTATCTAAGGAAAAAGCTGTTCACGATTCCGATCAAAAACCAGTATGAGCAGCTTTGTAATGCGGCAGCGTTAAGTGAAATGGGTGTAAGGGTTTCATACGATTGGGGCAGGAATCTTGAGCAGGGTTTGAAAAAATGGATCAGGGATGATGTACCTGTTTACCTGGATGAAATAGCTGATGTTGAGAAAATATCCGGGAAGCTGCTACGGTTTGCCAGAATGCGTGCCTTGAAAAGAAGGGAGCCAGTCGCAGCGGCTCTATGAATCATTTCTGTATCAGGCCTACAGCCTGACCTTTGCAAAATCGCGTCGTTAAGAGGCTATCCAAAAAGATCTATTTAGAATTAAACTAAAAAATTTAAGTCGGTTTGCAGCCACCTATTCTTTTTGGACAGCCTGCTGACTTGTTTCAGGCTTTCTGCCTGTTTTTTTGGAGTAACTGAGTCATGCGACGAAAGTACAATTTTAACCACTGAATAGTGTATTGTCAATTTTTTAAGATGGATCGAAATCTGACAGGTTTCGATTGACACGACACCTGTAAATATCTCTTATTACTTTCTTTCAAAACAATGAGTTAACTGAAAATGTGTTTAACCAATAAAGAAACCCTGCAAGCTGTATTACTTGCAGGGTTATTTAAATGGATGAAATCTTGGGGAAAACTTATTCCACAGAGTGTGATTTTACATTCGTTTTGGATTGCTGCTCTCCTTCAAGATAGCTCACAGCTTCATAGGCATAGTTTACGCCATCGTTCAATTCCCACTTGCTGTAGTAGGTTTCAATGGTCTGCCGTGCGCCTGCCTGCGGATTAAACTGGCTGTGCCTGATCATCACGGGAAGTGACGTTTCAGGATTCAGGAATACGTCAAATGCCGGGTCGTCATTGATACGCAGGTGTACCGTCTTGGCACCGTTGATTTCAGAATTGCCGAGATACTCAACATCCGAATCAGCAGCATTTAAAGCCAGATTGACATAGTTCCTGCTGTATTCATTTAAATTTTGGTTAACCTGTCCGGGCTGCATGGGCATTTCGTTGCCGCCTACCTTCATTACTCCTTTCCCGTCACTGATTTCAAGTTCAATCGTTGCCATAGGAGTATTGATAACACCACTGTACTCTTCTTCTTTAAAATTCAGATACTCTTCGGATTCAATGGCCATTTCACCCTGCGGAGTGTTTACTATATTTTCCGATTCAATAACCAGGTTACCGTCAAGAGAAAGAGCCGGTAGTACGGCCTCTGCCATGTTACCGAGCCATTCCCGGCCAAGTTCGGCATCGCCGGCCGCGGCAGGTTCACTGTCGCCGCCCGGTTCGGGAATAGTAATGTCAATCTCATTTACGTTGCCAAACTTTGAGAGTTGGTCACCGATTTCAGATTCATTGCCCACAACAAGTATTTGTGCCTGCTCAGGCCTCAGGTATTCTTGAGCAACTTCCTGAACATCCTGGATTGTGACGGCCTTCACCTCCTCAACAAGTTTGTCGAAACTGTCTGCGGGCAGTCCGGCATATTCATTTGAAAGGCGTTCATTCAGTACTTTCGAGCGGCTGTCGTACCTGAAAACAATAGAGTTCAAAAACTGGTCCTTTGTTTGTTGAAGCTCTTCTTCCGTGATGGGTTCATTTTGCAGGCGTTCTATTTGTCCAATGATGGCTTCGATGGCTTCAGCAGTGGTTTCGCTTTGCGTCATAACACCGGCCGTAAATGTACCGGGGTAGAAACTGCCGCTTCCGTAAGAACCGAATACCGCATAGGCAAGACCCAAATCGCTTCGAACCACTTTAAATAACCTGCCTGAAAAACCGCCGCTCAGCACCTGGTTCATCACCTGGAGCTTGGCATAATCAGGATTGCTTCTCATCCCGCCAATATGGCCGAGAAGAACATAACTCTGATTTACATCAGGTTTATCTATAAAATTAACCGTTGATTCAAAATCATAATCGATTTCCGGAAACAACAGGTTTGTTTCCTCACCTGCCGGTATGGATGCAAATGCATCCTGTAATTTTCGTTTCATTTCCCTGGTGTTGAAATCTCCAATCACACCGATCATCAGGTTTTCACCTTTTAAAGCCTGTTCGTGAAATTCAACCAGGTCTTCACGGGTAATATTGTTGATGGTTTCGTATTCTGTCATTCGCCCGTAAACGGAATTCGGGTCGTAGATGAGCCTTCTGAATTCCCGGTTTGCGATGCCACCCTGGTCATCATTACGGCGTGCAATACCGCTTTTAGCCTGGGTTTTGGCAAGTTCGATTTTGTCCTCGGGAAAGAGCGGATTTTGTAAGAGATCAATAAAAACCGGCAGAAGTTCATCGAAATCTTCTTTCAGAACATTCAAGTTTGCCGATCCGCTGGTAAAACCGATACCCGTTTCCATGCTGGCCGCTTTGTTTTCAAGCAGTTCATTCAACTCGTCGGCCGGATAATTTTCCGAACCACCGCTTCGCATTACCGTACCTGTCATGGAAGCAAGGCCTGTTTTATTGTCGGGTTCAAGTACAGAGCCGGTGCGCATTCTTACACTTAAATTGATCAGTGGTAATTCATGATCTTCAACAAGATAGAACGTAATTCCGTTATCAAGTGTAAATTTTTCGACATCGGGACGTTCAAAATTATTGATTTCAGGAAAATTGATTTCATCCCATTTCTTTTGGGCTTCGGAAATCTGTAAACCTGCAATCAGAAGTATGATTAGTGTTATGGATAATTTTTTCATAGCTATATTCTCTAAATGATTAATTTTCTTGTGCAGTTGCAACTTCCTGGTCATCTTGCTGCTTGTTTACAATCATTCCCACCGTTCTGTTCTCTTTGGTGAGATATTTTTTTGCTACTCTTTGAAGGTCGTCGAGGTTGACAGCCTGCAAATCATTAATGGAAGTAAACACTTTTCGCCAGTCGCCCTGCTGAGCGTGAGTCTGTGCAAACTGAAGTGCAAGCCCGTTGTTTGAGGCGAGGCTCCTGACCAGGTTGGCTCGTGCGTTTGTCATGGCTCTTTCAAGTTCCTCAGCGGTAATGGATCCCTCTTTAACTTTTTCGATCTCATCCAGAACTGCATTTTCAACTTCCTCAATATCAACACCCTGGTTTGGCACTGCGAAAGTCAGGAACATGCTTCGGTATTTGGTTCCGGGAAAACCGTTAAATGCCTGAACTGCAAGAGCCAGTTTCTCGTCTTCAACCAGACGTTTGTAAAGGCGAGAAGTTCTGCCCTGGGATATGATTGACCCCAGGAGCTGAAGAGCCGCAGCATCTTCATGCATTTGTGAAACAGTATGGTAACCTGTTAGCAGGAACGGCTGGCTTTCTTCTTCGATGATAAAACGCCGTTCGCCTCTCTGTTCCGGTTCCATGGTATTAAGTTCAGGTGCAGGTTCACCGGCGGACATATCGCCGAAATATTGCCTGGCAAGCTGTTTCATGCGGTCAGGATTTACATCACCGGCAATGGCAATGGTAATGTTTTCCGGGACGTAAAATGTATCGTAGAATTTGCGCGCATCGGTGATGGTAGTGGCTTCAATATCGCTCGGCCATCCAATAACAGGGTTGCCGTAGGTATGAGCCGTGTAGGCCACAGCTAAAAACTCTTCGAGAAGCCTTCCAACCGGACTGGAATCTGTCCTCATCCTTCTTTCTTCCATGACTACATCTTTTTCTACGTAAAACTCACGGAAAACCGGGTTTTTGAAACGATCGGCTTCCAGGTTAAACCAGAGTTCGGCCCTGTTTTGGGGCAGGCTGTAGAAGTACCCCGTGCCATCCGCACTGGTGAAGGCATTTAACCCAGTCCCCCCGTTTTTTTGAATAATCTGGGAAAACTCATTGTTTACAACATATTCCTTTGAAGCTTCCTGGGCCTCGGTGAAAGCTTTCCAAAGTTCTTCAAGTTTTTCTTCATCCGTATCCGTACTTCGCTTTTCTTCAAGCCAGGCATTGTAAGCCGCTTCTACTTTTTCAATGGCTTTCTTTTCAGCTTCCCAATCGGATGTGCCTATGTAATGTGTACCTTTGAAAGCCATGTGCTCAAAAATATGGGCGATTCCGGTGTTGCCAACCGGTTCGTTGGCACCGCCAACATCGACAAAAGTTACAAAACTTGCCACCGGTGCTACATGGCGTTCAATTACTATGAAATGGAGTCCGTTATCGAGAGTAAATTCGGTAACTTTTTCTTCAAACGATTCGAGGTCTTGTGCCGTGGAAGAGAGTGCCGGTATTAAAAATACAAATAACAGCAGCATGCTCATCGACAGGCATCCGGAGTAGTGTCTCATTTGTTTTTAGGTTTGTTATAGTTTAAAAAACTCTTTACGAGTTTTGCAGTAATAAGTTTCAATAAATTTTTTCACTTTTCAAAATCCAACTTACAAGGAACGTATGGAATGCCCCCCGGTTATGTCAGCTACTTGTAAAAATCCAAGAAAACCGTGTAATCAGCTTAATTTTTGATTCCAGGTCTTTGTTTCACGCAAAGAACACAAGGATATGCAAAGGACGCGGTTTTTGCTCATTACCGGCTACCTGCTACCTTCTATAGACTCGTATGTGTTTAGCGACCTGAAGGGTGGTTCGGCGCCTTTCTCTCTGTGCGTCGGGATTGATGCTTAGGTTGGGTATTGAAACACGAATGCATTTTGGGGATTTGATATGAGATTTCACATGTTTATAGGGTTTCAACTTCATATTAAATCCTACTTTATGTACATTGTAAATGATTTTAAGACATTCGCTTGAATTAGCCAATTTATATCCTCAACCATAAAAAACCATGAGCTGGAAACAGATAATCAGAGACCATGCTGTACAGGCAGATATCAGTGAATCTCTAACCAATCGAATGGTTGCGCTTACGGCCCTGCTGGAAGATTACCTTGAGAAACGGGGACTGCAATCATTGAAGAAGCTTTCCGAAGAATTGCCCGAGAAGACATCTGAAATATTTTCTGAAAGCAGCACAAAGAAAAACAGTGAGCTTCAAAATATAATCAGCTCTCTTAAGCTGGATGAAATTGTTGATTTGCTTCGGCTTTCCACCATTTTTTTTCACCTGGTGAACTCGCTTGAGCAGCATGAAATCATACGGATTAACCGGGAGCGGGCACTGAAAGCCGATTCGGATAAACCTCGTGCAGAAAGTATTGCCGATGCGTTACAGTTCTTCAAAAAAAAGGGATACAGTTTTGAGGAGTCGGCTGCAATTTTTCATAAACTCGATATACAGCCCACCATCACAGCTCACCCCACGGAAGCGCGACGGCGCAGTATCCTGAACAAACAGGACAATATTACTTCGATGATCAGCAAGCTTGAAAGCAATCAAATGACACCTTCCGAGCGCGATTGCATGATGCACCAGGTGTTGAATGAAATTGCATTGCTGATATCGACCGACGAGGTCAGGTCGGAAAAATTGAAGGTGGAAGATGAGGTTGAAAACGGCATTTTTTATTTCACACATACTATTTGGAATACCATTCCAAGGCTTTATGATGACATCCGCTTTGCTTTTCAGAGAAATTACGGCAAAGTACCGGAACTGCCTATTGTATTGAAATACCGTTCATGGATTGGAAGCGACCGTGACGGAAACCCCAACGTAACCAGGGATGTAACCTGGAACACACTTCTTGAGCAAAGAAAAACCGTATTGCAGCTCTATCAGGACGAACTGAATGAAATTCGCAGGTATTTAAGTATTTCACAAAGCCTGATTGAAGTGCCGAGTGAGCTGCTTAAATCATTAAAAAAAGATGAAAAAGAAGTGCCGCTTTCCGACCGGTATAAAAGGCATTACAAAAATGAGCCGTTCCGTAGAAAAATTGCCCATATGATGCGGCGGATTGAAATACTGAAAAACAGTTTGTTAAAGTCAAAACACGAAGTGATAAAATCGGCATCGGCATACACCTCGGATGATTTTATCGATGAGCTTGAATTGGTGAAAGAGTCGTTGATTAAAAGCGGACTCGAAAACATTGCACTAACCGGACGGTTTAATGATCTTTTAATACGGGCTAAAACTTTTCGGTTTCATTTGTGTGCGCTGGATATACGACAGCACAGCGGCCTTCATGAAGAGACGGTATCAGAGTTAATCAAAATCGCCAACGTTCATGATGACTATGGGTCTTTGAATGAGGATGACAAAGTAAGATTACTCACTGCCGAGCTGAAAAATCCCCGGCCGCTGGTTCCAAAACAAATCAAACTGTCTGAAACTGCTGAAAAAATCCTGGGAGTATTCTACCTTCTGCAAGATGGGTTAAAAGTGGATAAACATGCATTCGGATGTTATATCATCAGTATGACGCACGGCGTCAGCGACCTGCTTGAGGTGATGATTCTTGCCAAAGAAGCGGGCCTTTGGAGTTATAACAGAGGGAAAGTGGAAAGCCGGCTGGATGTCGTGCCGCTTTTTGAAACCATTGATGACCTTGAAAAGAGCCCAAGGCTGATGAAGTCGATTCTCTCGAATGAGGTTTATGGAAAACAGGTGCAGGCCCGGAAAGATTTCCAGGAGATTATGCTCGGATATTCTGACAGTAACAAGGATGGCGGCTATCTTATTGCAAACTGGGCCCTTCAAAAAGCGCAGCACAAACTGGGTGCTGTTTTACGGGAAAACAATATCGATTTTCGTCTTTTTCACGGAAGGGGCGGCAGCGTAGGCAGGGGCGGAGGACGCTCGAACCGTGCGATTCTCGGCCTGCCCTCAATCAGCAACAATGGGAGAATCCGCTTTACGGAACAGGGCGAAATCATCTCGTTCCGTTATTCGCTTCCTGAAATTACCCGCCGGCATCTTGAGCAGGTGGTTAACGCCGTAGTTCGCGTTACTGCCGGTGAAGGAAAAAAATCATTGGATGATACCGACGACACCGAATCGATTATGAACCGCATATCGGATATATCAATGAAAGCCTATCGCGATCTTATTGATCATCCCGATTTTTGGGAATGGTTCCGATATATCACCCCGGTTGAACATATCGGTAACCTGCCGATTGCCTCAAGGCCGGTTTCCAGAAGCGGCGGCAAGGGACTTGAGTTTGATAGCCTGCGTGCCATTCCGTGGGTGTTTGCATGGACACAGGTTCGGTACAATGTACCGGGATGGTACGGCCTCGGAAAAGCTTTCAGTTCTGTTCTGAAAGAAGAGCCGGAACTGATTGAAGTTTTCCGGAAATGGTATGGCGACTGGAATTTCTTTGCCACAGTTGTAGATAATGCCCAGCGTGAAATGTCGCGCACGCATGTACTTACAACCGAGATGTATGCTATACGGCATAAAGACAAAAGAATGCCCCGGGAAATCATGGAAGATTATGAAAAAGCGAAAGAGGCGTTATTGACAATCACGGAACAGGAAAACCTGCTGGATATGAGAAAAGTGATTCAGAAGTCTATTACGTTCCGGAACATTTTTACATACCCGTTGAATTTAATCCAGGTTGAGTTGTTAGACCGGTGGCGCCGCACCAATACCGAACAGGAGGAACAGGAACTCAGACAGGCCATTTTTCTCTCCATCAATGGAGTTGCAGCCGCAATGCAGAGTACCGGCTAAACAGGCACCCTCGACTGACGAGTGAGACTGCTACCCAAACCACGGGTTTGTTTTGGTCACTCGTCTGTCGAGTTCGGAAGGGCGCGATGCACTGGATTGCATAGGCAGGATTATAGCCTGCGGCCTGCCACGGTTACTCGTCTGTCGAATTCAAAATGGCTTTAAGCCTGGTAGCCACAGGCTTGATTTTAGCAGCTTCAACTCGTCAGACGACTTGAGAAGTTTACTGATCTTTGCAGCATCTTGCCTTCAGTCGTCAGACGAGTTTCAAGCCTCCCTCGACTGACGAGTGGAACTGTCCCCGGTCTCTGGTCTGTTTCGGTCACTCGTCTGTCGAGTTTGCTGGGGGCATGGAGTTTGGGGTGTTGATGGCGGGATATTGCCTTTTTAACTCGTCAGACGACTTGAGAGCTCATGAGCCCTGGCTGTTTTGTTTGCCCTTAGTCGTCAGACGAGGATCGGACTTCCCCAGCCCACGCAAAAACACCCAGTATCAGCATGCCTGTGCCTGTCAGCAAGAACTTGCCGTTTAAAGATGACAGAAATGATTCACCTGCATAGACAAGAAACACCATCAGAAACATCAACAAAAATTGTAAAGAGAACCGGTAGGGTACATGCATGGCTTTTTTGCTGTAAACTCCCAGCACAACGGCCATCACACTGTAACTGGCCAGGGTTGCGAGTGCAGAACCGGTCATCCCGAAATGGGGTATGAGCAGCAGGTTGGCCACAATGGTAATCAGCGCACCTAACAGGGTAATTTTATAAAGCGCACGGGTTTTCTCTTTAATAAAGATGCCTGCCGAAAAATTGACGTACCAGCCGTGAAACCAGTAGGCAAGAAGCAGGTAGGGGATGATATCAAGCCCGCCCCAGTACGCCTCGCCGATAATCGTGGCATCCAGGACAGGGATGTTGATCGCAACAATCTGCTCCCGAAACAGGGATACCGTTAAAAAGGCAAATGCGGCTGCAATGTTAAAGTATCCGAACGCTTTGGCAAATAGTTGAGGTGCTTCTTTATTGTCTGAATGCCGCATAAAGAAGGGCTGCCAGGCCATCCGGTACATCTGCACCAGCAACAACATGAAGACTGACAGCTTGTAACAGGCGTTATAAATTCCCACAATATCTTCAGGGGTGGTTCCCATTCCGTAAATCCGCTCTGCCGCGGCGGGATTCATTTCATTCAGGAAAAAGCGGTCCAGCATTTCATTAATCACAAACCCGATACCGGCGGGTATGAACGGCCATCCGAATTCCAGGGATGTTTTCAGCCAGGAGCTGCTCCAGGAGCCTTTTAAAAGGTTGCCCGTTGCAATCCAGACTGCAACCGTTACAATGACAGATGCTGCAAGGTTGGCAATGAATACGGCTTCGATGCCGAAGTCCATCGTAAGAATGAGGTAAAAATTCAGGAAGAGGTTGATCAAAACGTGCAGGGTTCTCAGCAGGGCAAAGAGGTAGGAACGCCTTACAAGCCGAAGCTCGGCAAAAGGGACGATCGAAAGCGTATCAAACCACAGGATACCGAGCATCATCAGGTAAATGCCTTCGGTTTCAGCCCCGAGGTTGAATCTTGGAAGCAAAACGGGCATCAGCAGGTAGAGCATCAAACAGAAAATAGTTGCTGCTGCAAGCAAAAATACCTGGAGGGTTTTAAAAATGTGCCGGGCATGATCCCGCTCTTTGGCATACCGCAGGTAGGCCGATTCCATACCCATTGTAAAGATCACATTCAGAAATGCGATGGCGGCATAAACCAGGCCGACGATACTGTACCTTGCCGGATTGAAGACATCGGTATGAAAGGGAACAAGAAGATAGTTGATAAACCGCGCAAGAACGCTGCTGATGCCGTAGATGATTGAATCGGAGAGGAGTTCCCGCAGTTGTTTCAAATCAGGCCGGTTTTATTTTTCGGATAAGAGCTTAATGGCTTCTATTCCGAGAAGATAACTATGTTTCCCGAAACCTGTAATGATTCCGTTCATCACTTTGCCTGTGATCGATTTTTCCCTGAACTCTTCACGGGCATGGATATTGGAAAGATGAACTTCTACTTTCGGCAGTTTCACCGGTTCGAGGGCATCGCGGATGGCTACCGAGGTGTGGGTAAATCCGCCGAAGTTGGCAACAATTCCATCAAACCCGTTTGATTCAGCCTGTTGGATGGCATCGATCAGCCCACCTTCGTGGTTGCTTTGTAAAAATGTGATATGATAATCCGGAAATGCGGATTGTATCCATTTATTGATCGATTCAAGGTCATCGCTGCCGTACTGGCCCGGATTACGTTTACCGAGCAGATTCAGGTTGGGACCGTTCAGAACAAGGATTTTCACAGACGTACCTCACTCGCGATGGTTTCGGCAATTTCCATCATCCGATCATCCGTAACATCTACTTTGTGGCCAAGTGCCATCGTCTGGGAATGAGTGTACAGCGGTACAAGGTGTACGTGGGCGTGGGGCACTTCAAGGCCCTGGATGATTACACCGGTACGGAGCGGTTTGAGAGATTTGTCTATCGCTTTTACGATTTTTTTTGAAAAACTCATAATGCCATGTAAAGATGACTCACGAAGGTCAAAAAAGTAATCCACCTCTTCTTTTGGAACCACGAGTGTATGGCCTTCTGCAATAGGGTTTATATCCAGGAACGCAAAATAGTTATCATCCTCGGCTACTTTGTAACCGGGGATTTCTCCATTTATAATTTTGGTAAAGATGGTAGACATATTCAGACTATTTTTGATTGATTTGATTCGAATATAAAAGATTATCCTGTTAAACTCATTGTGCAGTTATTTCTTTCTTTGCATGATCCGAAGTTATATCGGAATCGTGCTTTGGGGTTTCATGCAGAGAACGCAGCGGTGCGCAAAGGGCACGGTTTATTGTATACTGCCAATTGTATATTGCCAATTGTATATTGCCAATTGTATATTGCCAATTGTATACTGCCAACTTTTAATTTACCACACTTTGAGCCTAAACCGAGTTTGTTTTTGCCACGAAGGCGCGAGGACACGAAGTTTCACGAAGGTTTGATATGGAGAAAA
>CAYPZI010000092.1:0-11591 GCA_964415185.1 uncultured Balneolaceae bacterium
ATACTGCCATCTCAAAACAAAAACACTCCGTATCGGGGGGACGACACAATTAGCTGAGTACCCATGATGCCAATGATTGAGCCCAAAAACAAAGGTGTAAAAAGCTGTTTTTTAAGCCCGAATTGGCTAATTAAAATTCCAGAACTCCTGACTTACCGTAAAAGTTCAAGTCGCGATTTTTACTTTGTTCGTGGTTGCTTTGTAAACAACCGACAACTGACAACGAACAACTAACAAAAACGACTTCTTGTTTTACGATACAATTCCTGTAACCCCTTGATATTTTTATAGAGTCAGGAGTTCTGAATTCATTACTTCCCATGTTATCAATTACTTATGAATTTCAACCAAATTTAAGTGCGGAAGTGAGGAAAAAGGCTTGGTGTTTGGTGGCCATTGGAAAGGTCAGCACTTTCAATTCGTCAGACAACTTGAACACTTCTTGCCCTTTGCACTATTCTGCCCTCAGTTGTCAGACGAGAGTCAGACGAGTTGAGGGCTTGTCAGGAAGCCTTCTTCAATAGAAATTTCATCTGATCTGCTTTCTTTACTTCTTTTAGAAATGAGCTTAATTCTGAATATTCTTCCGGTTCAAACCTGTCTTTATGTATTTCAAACCTTCGAATGTATAAAACAGTTGATGGACTGGCCTGCTTCGTAAGTGAGGAATAAAATCCAAAGCCGGGGTTTATTTCAACCGGATCTGCAAGTGATTCAATTATAAACCCCTCCGGAATTTCATAATAGATGCTGTCGACATCCACTTTCGAATAGTTCAGGTGCACGGGCTGGCTTCTATTTTCATTTTCCTGTAAAGTGGTTGAATTTTTTTCCATCAGGTTCGCGCTTATAATCATACGGCTCCCCATGGAAACCCCAAATTTTGGGAGCTGCAGTTTTACCGGAAGCTCATAATAATCTTCACCGGAACCCCCTGTCGTTAAATCAGCCTCCGTTATTGAAAAAGCCGGAATATCAATCCAGTTTTCGAGCCAGATCCGCCTGTCACGTTCTGATTGCTGAAGTAAAGTTGCACGCAATTCCTGTTTACGATTGCCTGTGAATATCGTTGATATAAAAGCCTCCGCATTCCCGTCTGAGGTTAATTTTACGGTGGCTTTCCGGAATTGAGCGTTTTCATTCCATTTTGATTTTGGCGTTCGAATCAGTTCTCCGCCTTCCGGTTTCACCACAAGAGCCAGGCGATCTTCATTGGCAAGACCGATTTCACCGAATGGCATGGTACTGCTTGTACATTCCAGCCACAAATTATCCTCACCCCTGGGAATAAAGGCTACTACATGATTAAACTGGTTGCTTGGAAATTCCGGCTCAATGTCCCTTTCATTGATTCCCGAACGTATCAGTGCCGGATAGGCATCAATACCGATGGCTTTGAGCATAGCTACCATATAATTGGTCAGAGCCTTGCAATCTCCGTAGCCTTTTTCCTTCACGTACATTGCCGGGTAAGTCTGCCAGCCGCCCAATCCAAGTGATATGTTTACATACCTTGTTGTTTCCTGCAAATAGTTGTAGAGTATTCTGATTTTTTCATCTTCATCCTGCACATCACTTACAAGATCACGGATATGCCGGACTACAGGTTCTTCAAGCACATCCCTGTCTTTGCTTAAATCATAGTACCAGCGCCCGAAACTTTTCCAGGTATCGAGCATTCCTTTTGATCCTTCAATTTCAAATTGGTTGGGTGCAAGCTCAAGATAGGGCAACTGTTCAAAATTCCTCGGGCCATAGGGTTCGATTTCTACGGCGGGCAACTTTTCGACTCTCCACGTATAATGCTCAAGTCCATTTTCAATTTTAATTATGGGTTCCGCCGGAATTTTATTTGATTTATAACGCACTTCCATGCCGGAAGGTACCGATACTACAAGTTCTGCATTTTCAACAGACATTCCATAATCCTGCGGAAACCAGGCGGGCCAATTTATATATCCGTTGTAATCAACTTCGTACTCGTAGGTAATTGTATAGGGAAATTCATTGTAAACCAACTCAAAATAGAGAACCCTGCTGTCTTCATATAGCGAGTAAGAGGAAGCATTGCTGTAATCTTTAATTTCACTTGAAGAGAGTTTTCGAACCCGGTTATTATTCTTGTCCAATATCTCCCCTTTGATTTTTCCGGGACTCATAAAACTGTTATAGGGTATCGCCACGAACCCTTTTTCGACACCCTCCTCATTAAGAACGGTAACAGTTTTTTTAACCTTGTACCGCATTACCTTTTCATCTTTCACTTCTATATTTGTCTCCAGGCTTTTCAAAATGGAATTAGAGCCCAGCCAGTAGAGAACACTCTTGATATCGAGGCTGTCCACTTCTGTTTCGATTTTTTGCTGGAGAGCCCAACTGTTCATTGGCATCCCAAAAACTACCAATAAACAGAGAACGGCTGCTCCACTGAGGAGGTTTTTGTATTTCGATCGTTTCATGAGTACATCGAATATGAATTCAGATTTCTTTTAAAACAATCTGCTCCTGCGTTATCGAATAGTATTGATCAAAAAATTCTCTCAGCATTCCATATTCCTCCGGTGCATAAACCGAACGGTTTAGTTTGAACATAAGAACCAATTGAATTGAACCCCCTTCAGCCTGACACAACCTTCTGATTTCCGCACTTCCATCCGGGGATCTGAGAAGTTTGTTTTTCGGCAATTCTTCAATGCTATACGATTCAGGGATCGAAATGTTAAAGTGATAGGAGTAAGAATGTTCAAATCCGAAATCCACAGGGAAATTTCTTTCACGGCTTGTCAACGGGTTTTTATCTATATTCGGCAGAAATATAGGATTCAAAAACAATAAATCATTGATTCGCTCTGCCATCGACTCAAGTGTAATTTTGCTTTTTATTTTGAATTGTGGTGTGCCGCTTTGATCTTCCACTTCTGCTTCTGCAACAGATATTTCGCTCAGATTTCCAAAAACCTCATTCTTGATAAAATCAATCTTTGAATCTGCTTTTTGTAATCCTCTTTTCCTGTAAAGATCAAAATAGCCGGTTTCACTTGAACTAAAATCGACATCTATTGCGCCGTCTTCATTAACATTTGCAAAAATCTGAAATGTTTGCGCATGTGGTACCGAATTGACGATCTCAATAAATTCAGTTTTGTCTGTATCCACAAGCCAGCCGGAACTGTTAAGCACACGAAAAGGCAAGACCTTATATGATCTGAGAGGGTCTGTAGCATCAAGAATAATCCGGTTTTCTTCAATCTCTGCAAGGACCAGCACATCATTAAATTGTGAGAGAAACGGGTTGTTTTTCCAAACATTCCCATTCTCTCTTGTACTTGTTATAATCGGTGTTACTTTTATACCGGCTTCATTTAGCAATGAATAGAGTAATAAATTAATATCTGCACTGCTGCCGGTTTTCTTTTCATAAACATTATGCAATTTATCGGCAGCCACGATCCCATAACTTTCATCCCATTTCATATTCGACTTTACGAAATCATGAATCAAAACCATATTATCCATGTCACTCTCAGCCGGATATCCTTCAATTTCTTCAAGTATTTTTTTGAATTGCCGGTTTGAATTGATTGCCCTGCCAAATAGCCTATGATTTTCAAGCTCTGTTGCCAGGTTTTCCCATCTATTTATTACCGGTTCCACCGGGCTGTTAGGCAGGCGAATTTCGGAAAACTGAAAAATAATTTTACTCAGGTAGTCGCTGATGGACCTCATATACGGTTCGTCCCTGATTGCCGTTACATTTTTCTTTATAAAAGTTTTTTCAAAAGTGGCAAGCTGTACGGCACTTGTCCTTACATACCCGGGTACATTTGGTTTGTAACTGGCAAAACTCTCATTCTCATTAGTTTGATCAAATCTGGAATCGCCCTGTGATAACATCCTGTATCTGAATATCTCGGGAACTGTCGACTTATATTCTGAATAGAGAACCGGTTCGCTGTCCTGAAAAGTCCAATCCGGCATCAAGTGAGGGCTTTTAATTCGTACTTCATATTCATATTCAATAATAGATCCGGGGCGAACAGCCGGAAATGAAAACTTTAGTCTTTTATACTCACCGTCAACATCTTCATCAAAAAAAGAATCTTTCTGAAGCTCTGTGATTTCCGTTTCTCCGTTTTCCGTTAAGTTTATTACGTGAGCTTTAATTTTCTTTATCTTCTCAAGGTCATCACCAGCGTAATAGCCGATTGACACATTTGCGCGGTCATATCCGGCTTCATTTAAAATTTTAACCCTTTTTTGTCTTTTAAAAATAATGTGAAGCTGGCTGTCAAAATAAACCTCACCGACATCAAACAGGATTACGGCAGATGCAAGTGAATCATAGTCCACCTCCGTCAGGTTTTTATAGAAGTCTGATACCTCTCCGAATTTTTCCGGTCCCGGTTGAGCAAATGTTAAATTCGACTGAAGAATTAATAGAAGCGTTAAGAAGAGAATGTAGAAATACTTCATGATGTGTTTAATTTATTTGTACTTGTTTCAATATTCATCAATCAAAACCCCAGACCAGACCGATGAGAATTCAGGTTCGATAGTTAACCCTAAAAGTAATTTAGCAAATTCCAAATAAATTAAAATTAGAATTTTTCTTCCTCCACCCTCGACTGACGAGTGGAACTATCACCAAACCCAAGGCCTGCCTCAGTTACTCTTCTGTCGAGTTCAACAGGGCTCAGATCAAATCCCCAATAGCGCCCTTTGCGAAACCTTCCCGAACTTTGCGTGAAATGCCTTTTGCAGGATCTTGCCCTCCCAACTCGTCAGACGACCTGAACACATCTTGCCCTTTGCATCTTCATTGCCTCAAGTCGTCAGACAAGATTCGAGATACTGTCATGTTTCCTCTTTCTTTATGTCTAACTTTGATTATCACACCATTCCTGTTTATAATTTTTTTGATTCTAAACGTTTATTTGGTATCTAAGTACAGGAATACTTATTCTGTAATAAAATTTCAATTATGCCAACATCTATTGATATAGAAAATCTCACCAGAGAGGAAAAATTACAGCTTATGCATAAAATTTGGGAAACTCTGGTAAAAGATGAGAGTCAAATCGAATCTCCGAAGTGGCACAAGAGTTTGCTCCAGGAAACAGAAAAACGTTTTCGTTCGGGTAAGGACCGTGTAGTTGACTGGTCTGAAGCAAAAAAAGAGCTTAGAAAACACTTCAAATGAGAATTAAAATTCTCAATTCGGGTATGGAGGATTTATTCAAGGGCCGGCTTTTCTATGAAGAACAGAATAGTGGACTTGGAGAATATTTCTTCAACTCATTGTTTTCCGACATCGACTCTTTAACACTTTTCGCTGGTGTACATATCAAGGTTTTTGGATATTACCGAAAATTATCTCAAAAATTTCCTTATGCTATATATTACAAAATTGAAGACTCAACAGTTGTTGTTTGGAGAGTTCTCGACTTACGACGTGATCCTAAATTGATACGTGAGGAGTTACAGTAAGAAAACACCACAAACAGCCATTACCTTCACTCCAAATCCCCAATAGCGCCCTTTGCGAAACCTTCCCGAACTTTGCGTGAAACACCTCAAGCAGGATCTTGCCCTCGCAACTCGTCAGACAACTTGAACATTCTTGCCCTTAGCTTCTTTATTGCCTCAAGTTGTCAGACGAGGAAGAGGAGGTGCGGCTTTCCTGGAAAAGCTTTATAAAATAGTTAAGCGAATAGAGAAGCAGGAAGATTGCTATCATATAGGCAATGCTTTCGGGGTTGGCGAAGATAACAGCCGCAATCAGAAGCGTGATAATGCCCATCACCGTAAAACCAAAACTGAGCAGGAGGGTAAATCCGAGAACCGCCAGGAAAATACCGGCTATCGTTGGTATCAGCTCCGGAAAAAGAAAAACAAGGATCCCGGAGAGAAATGAAAAAGCTGTTAAAAAAGAACTGATATTAAACACAAGCAACAGCAAACCAAGTGCAATCATATAACCACCTACAATGTAGTAGAGAAAATTCGGATAAATTAATGCAAGAATACCTGTAAACAGGGCAAGCAATGCATTCAAAATTTTTCGCTTGCCGGAATTGGTTGTCATGACAATGCTGAAGCTGGTATTCATTTTTTAAAATTTTAAAGGTTTGGTTGATATATCCTCAAAATACCAAAACTCCTGACTTAACGTAAAGGTACAAGTCTCAATTTTGCAGCCGCAATAAGAACTTCAATTATATTCGCTCTCCTGCTTATAAATCCATATTTTTGGATGGTAATTATGAATGAATTCACGCTTCTAACTTAATAATCTTAAAATTCGTAGTCGTTTGAAAAAAAATCCAGTATCATTTAATACTGACTCCGAAAAGCTTGAAAAGCTCAAGGGCAAGATCATACTGATCAAGTACGGCGGGAATGCCATGACCAATCCTCAAACAAAAGAAGATGTTGTAAACGACCTGGTTTACCTGGTTGAAAAGGGTGTTCGTCCGGTGGTTGTGCATGGAGGCGGCATTGTCATCAAAAAGCTGCTGGAGGAAGTGGGTATCGAATCCGAATTTGTTGAAGGCCACCGCAAAACCGATGCCCGCGCTATGGAATATGTGGAAATGGCTTTGAGCGGCAATGTAAATTCGGAACTGGTGAAACGGCTGAACAGCGCAGGCATACCGTCTGTCGGAATTTCCGGGAAAGATGCCAATACGGTTATCGCCACCAAACGGCTGCACAGCGTTACCGTTGATGGGAAAACGGAGAATGTGGATTTGGGCCACGTGGGTAATGTGGACCGGATCAACACGGGACTGATCAAGACCCTCCTCGATTCAGGATATCTTCCGGTAATTTCTCCTGTGGCATCGGGTGATGACCTCCTGGATTACAATATCAATGCGGATATGTTTGCCGGACATCTCGCCGGTGCACTGAAGGCCGAGTCGTATGTTGCACTTACCAATGTGGATGGAATTTTGAGGGATGTTAAGGATGAATCTTCTCTTATTAATACCATTGATGAAAACAGGATGAAAGCGATGATCGGGACGGAAATTCAGGGCGGAATGATCCCTAAAATCGAATCCTGCCTTATCGCACTTGAAAATGGTGCACGCGAAGCTCACATCATCAACGGAACAAAAAAACATACCATCTTAAAGCAGCTTCTTGGCACTGAAATGCCGGGCACAGTGATAACCAAAAATGAATAACTGAAACCAAAGTTTTTTAAATTATTATGAACGCTTTTGAAACGGACGTAAAAAAAAATGAGACCCGGAAAATTGCCGGAAAATATCATTTTGACCTGTACAAGCGATATCCGCTGACACTTGTTAAGGGAAATGGTGTGTATGCCGAAGATTCGGAGGGTAACAAATACCTGGATGCACTTGCCGGAATTGCGGTAAACAGCCTGGGCCACTGCCACCCCAATGTTGTGCAGGCGATACAGGAACAGGCCGCTAAACTGATGCACGTCTCCAACTTTTATTACAATGAGCCGCAAAGCCGGCTGGCAAAGCTTCTTGCCGAAGTTTCGGGACTCGACCGCGTCTTCTTCTGCAATAGCGGGGCCGAAGCCATCGAAGGAGCCATCAAACTGGCCCGAAAGTATGCGTTTAACAAAGGAAAAAGCGGTCACATTATCGCTATGGAAAACTGCTTTCACGGCCGTACTCTCGGCGCTATTGCCATGGGGAAAGAAAAATACCAAAAAGGGTTCGCACCGCTGCCTGCCGGATTCGACCGTGTGCCTTTTAATGATATTGAGACCCTCCGGAACAGGGTTGATGATTCAACCGTTGCTATTATTCTTGAAACTATCCAGGGTGAAGGCGGAATCCATCCTGTAAATCCCGGATACCTTCATGAAGCCCGCAAACTTTGCGACAAACACGACGCCCTGCTTATTCTTGATGAAATCCAGTGCGGCATCGCCCGAACCGGGCAGATGTTTGCCTACCAGCATTACGATGTGATGCCGGATATTGTCACCTCGGCCAAAGCCCTTGGCAACGGCTTCCCAATCGGGGCCGTGCTTGCCAAAGAAGATGCAGCCGCCGCCTTCGACTACGGCGACCATGGCACAACTTATGGTGGCAACCCGCTGGCTTGCGCCGCGTCCATTGCTTCACTAAAAACCATTCAGGATGAAAAACTGGCTGCCCATGCCTTTGAGATGGGTGAATATTTTAAAAACCGGGTGCTGGCAATATCCCATAACTGGCCGGCGATTAAGGAAGTCCGTGGGCTTGGACTGATGATCGGTGTGGACCTGTCATTCAAGGGAGCCAAAGTGGTTGAAGAGATGCTGAAAAAAGGTGTCTTGTCGAATTGTGCTTCGGATACCGTAATCCGGATCGTGCCTCCGCTGATCATCACCAAAGAAGAACTTGACCGGCTTTTTGATATATTAATTGAATCGATAAAAATCGTAGAAAAAGAACATGAGTAAATACAAAGTAGGAATTATCGGGGCTACGGGATATACAGGATCCGAGCTTGTAAGGCTTCTGATTAACCATCCCGATGTTACCATTGAACTGATTACCTCTGAAAGTCACGCAGGAAAAAAGTTTTCAGAAATCCATCCCCATTTTACCGGGCTGGCAGATATTGAGCTGCAGCCGCTTAAAGCTTTAAAAAATTACACGCTCGACCTGATATTCCTGGCATTGCCTCACGGTGTATCCATGGATTTTGTAAAAGAGCATGGAATCGAAGACACCAAGATTGTGGACTTGTCCGGTGATTTCAGGCTCACTTCGGCCGAAGAATATGAAAAATGGTACAAAAAAAAGCACGCCATTCCCGAGTTGATTGAAAAGGCCGTATTCGGCATGCCTGAGCTTTTCCGTGATCAGATCCGGAATGCGCAACTGGTAGCAAATCCCGGGTGTTATCCCACCTCGGCTATCCTTGCCCTCGCTCCCTTGATGAAAAATGATATGGTGGATCTCAAGAATATTATCGTGGATTCAAAATCGGGTGTCACGGGAGCAGGGGCCAAAATAAAACCGATGACCCACTTTCCCGATGTGTTCGGAAATTTTTCGGCATACGGCCTGCTGAACCATCGTCATACGCCTGAAATACAATCCACAATTGAGAGGTACTGCGGATCAAAACCTGAAATTCTTTTTACTCCGCATTTGCTTCCCATCGACCGCGGCATTCTTACAACCACCTACTCAACTCCCCGCAGGGCAGTTAACAAAGAGATTGTGGAAGATGCCTTTCTGGGTTTTTATGAAAAAGAACATTTTATTCGTGTTGTAGACAATCCGCCCATGGTGAAGCACGTGCGCGGTTCGAACTACTGCGATATCTTTGTCACATACGACGAACGCACAAACAAAATCGTTACAGTATCTACTATCGACAATCTTGTGAAAGGCGCAGCAGGACAGGCCGTTCAAAATATGAACCTGATGTTCGGCCTGATTGAACTTACAGGCTTGCGTATTACTCCCCTGAATCCGTAATTAGATTATTATGAAGTTGATCCGACTTATTTCACACTTAATTTTTTAAATCATGCTAAAGAACATTACACACGTCCGGGGATTCAAATGCTGGGGTGCCCATATGGGAATCAAATCAAAACGGCGGGACCTGGCCCTTATCTACTCCGAAACCCCTGCCTCTGCTGCTGCCCTGTTTACACGGAATGTCGTTTGTGCAGAGCCGGTAAAACTGAGCCGCGAGCATATCAAGGGTGGCGTAATTCAGGCGGTGGTGGTCAACTCGGGCAATGCCAATGCATGTACCGGCAAAGCCGGATGGAAAGGTGCCGTGGCAATGGCAGAAGAAACAGCCAAATGCCTGGATGTAAAAAAAGAGAATGTACTTGTGGCGTCCACGGGTCTTATCGGTGAACCGTTTCCGACCGAAAAAGTACTGGAGGGCATTCGCGAAAGTGCAAAAAAATTATCCGACCGGGAAATAGCAGGTACCCTTACGGCGAACGCCATTCTCACAACCGATACCTTTGCCAAAGAGGGATTCACCTCATTCGAAATTGACGGAACTGAAATCAACATGGCGGGTATTGCCAAAGGTTCCGGGATGATTCACCCCAACATGGGCACCATGCTGGCATTTATTTTTTGTGACATTGCCATCACTCCGAAACTCCTCGATGAAGCCCTGAGAGAAGTAGTGAATAAAACCTTTAATATGATTACGGTTGACGGAGATACCTCTACCAACGACATGGCAGCCATCCTGTGCAACGGGAAGGCCGGAAACAAGGAAATCACAAAAAAAGACAAAAATTACCAGACATTCGTATCGAACCTTCACGATTTGTGCAAGCACCTGGCCAAGTTGATAATCTCGGATGGTGAGGGTTCCACCAAACTGGCAGAGTATTCGGTGACCGGAGCCAAAACCGATGAAGATGCAAGAAAAATCGTGCGAACCGTATCCGATTCCAATCTTGTGAAGACAGCCGTTTTCGGTTCCGATCCGAACTGGGGGCGTGTATTGGCTGCTGCCGGACGCGCCGGTGTCACTTTTGATCCGGACAAGGTGGATCTCTATATCGGGTCTGATCCCAACAAAGGGGTTCAGATTCTTAAAAAAGGACAGCCACTCGATAAAGCGAGAGAAGCACTGAAATCAGTCATGAAATCATCCACTATTTCTATACAAATCAACCTCAATGACGGCGATGGTGAAGCTACCGGCTGGGGTTCGGATTTATCATACGAGTATGTACGAATCAATGCAGAGTACACGACCTGACACGAAATTTAAAAATAATTTTTTAATAATATTAACACATTGGACACAAACGACACGCAGAAACTGGCGGTATTAATTGATGCCGATAATGCCCAGCCAACCATCATCGAAGGGCTTCTTGCAGAAATAGCAAAATACGGCACGGCTAACGTGAAACGCATTTACGGCGACTGGACGCAGCCTCAGCTCAGAAGCTGGAAAGAAGTTCTGTTGCAGCACTCCATTCAGCCGATCCAGCAGTTTGGTTACACACGGGGCAAGAACGCAACCGACAGTGCCCTGATCATCGATGCCATGGATTTGCTTTATACAAAAAGATTCGACGGGTTTTGCCTCGTTTCGAGTGACAGCGATTTTACAAAGCTTGCAGCCCGGATCAGGGAAGCCGGACTGGTTGTGTACGGTTTCGGCGAGAAAAAAACGCCGGAACCGATGGTAGCGGCTTGCGACAAATTTATCTTCACCGAAGTTCTGCAGGAAGATGATGAAATCAAACAGACACGCAAGCAGCAATCCACAAATACTCTTAAACAGGATACAAAACTTGTGAACCTGGTCCGAAGAGCCCTTGAGTCGTCCTCAGACGAAAGCGGGTGGGCGCATCTCGCTCCGGTTGGAAGTTACATCGCCAAGCAATCGCCGGAATTTGACCCCCGCAATTACGGATACCGCAAACTCGGTGAACTGATCAAGGCAATAGGCCTTTTTGAAGTTGAAGAAAGGCCGGTCGGCGAGGGGCAGTCGAAAGCAATTTACGTTAAGGACAGGAGGAAGTAGGGAGGAGGGAGGAGGGAGTAGGGAGTAGGAAGTAGGTAGTATGTAGTAGGTAGTGTCGCGGCCCATACCCTCGGGGTTAATCTGCC
>CAYPZI010000093.1:0-11539 GCA_964415185.1 uncultured Balneolaceae bacterium
GGCTTTTTGTTCGTTGAAGTACTCCATCCACTCGGCTTCTTCTTTGAGGGAGAGGGTTACTGTTTTCTTTTTCAGCTCGGCCAGTAATTGCTTGAAGGTGAGCTCGTGCCAATTTTGGCTCACAACAATTTCCGCCAAATAAATATTTAGTACCGATTGCTGAAATAAAGCCATGTCTCTGCTAAAAGCCGTTCATTTTTTGTTTTCTCTATTGGAGAGTATCAGAAATAATCGCATACCGCAAGTAGTAATATCTCCATTGTATTCGTCCTGGTTAAATTTTCTGGTTTGAAATCGAGCCTACTCCTCCGGTAGCTGCCAGATATCCACGCGATTCAGGGCGATGTAGGGGACGGCCACCTGGTTACGCTGTGTGTCCAGACCAATATCCGCAGGGCGTCCGGGCATGGTAATGTGGACGAGGTCTTCATCATCGCGAATCACGTGCAGGCTTGAGTCAACCTGGCTGGCCGCAAGTAGGCGTCCGGTATAAAACTCAATACCATCCATGTTGCCGCCACTCTGTGCAGATGCAAATTCGGTGAGTTCTTCAGTTTCTGGATCCCATGCATGAAACGTTAGCGCTCCGCCCCAGGGTGCAAGGATCAGGCGTCCGGAATCGGGATCAAGAGTAATACCGTTTGGGGCATGGGGCAGCTCATCATGAACCACAGATGGCGTGGTGTTATCAATCCGGTACAGTGTGCTGGTTCCTGTATCAGTCACGTAGAGCGTGCCGTCGGGAGTGGCGGCAATATCATTTAAAAAACCGGGTCCCAGTTCTGTAAAATCGATAAACTGCACCTGTTCGCCGGTTGTGCGATTGAAACCGTGTACGCCGTCAACATCTGCTGCCCAAAGGGTATCACCCGTGATATACATGCCGCGGGGTGCGTGCAGGGGATGATCCTCCGTTCCGGTCATAAATTGTTGCGATTCAATGGTACCGTCTGGCAGCAGTTTAGAGATGTACCCATTGGCATCACGGTCATTTCCGCCACCGTTAAAATTGGATACAAAGTAGACGTCCTGGTCCGGATCATATCGCACGGCTTCCGGACCATCAAATCCGGAAATGCTCTGTACTCGCATGGTTGAATCCTGGACAGACTCCCAGCTTAGTGTCGCAGATTCATCTGTTTCGGATGGAGAACATGCGCAGTGCAGTAGTAAAAGTACTATCAGAAAAAAAGCAGAAGAGTTCGTCATGGCAGGTAACTTGAGTTGTTTAAAGTGGTAGCTATTTGCGTAATATATTGTATTTCATCTAATTATTCATACTTGGAATGTGTGATAGTTGATCGCTGAAATTACACTATCCAAAAAATTATAGTTGACATGATAGCCATCAGAAAACAGAGCACGAAAAACGCAAACCACGGAAACGTTCTTTCGGGTTCTTCGCCGAGCTCCCGGTAAAGATAGTGGCGAAGGAGTTTCGTGTTCCGGGTGTTGGCTTTAAAAACTGCGTCGAACGCATCACCCGCAACAGGAATGAGTCCCACTATAAACTCGATCAGCATATTTCTGATTATTTTACGTTTAACTCTGCGATCCGCACCGATCTTTTGTGCCTCGCGGTAGACATAAAGTGAAAGGATAAGCCCTGCAAAATCGCCAATGCCGGGGATCAAACCAATGAGCGGACTTAATCCAAACCGGATCTGCGTAAACGGTATACGAATGTTGCTGTCGGTCCAGTAGCTAAAGCGGTCGAGACGGTCAAGCGTTAGGCGGTGTTCTTGATCTGATGGTGGTAAGTTTGGCAATTTGGCTGATGATTGTAATTTGTGATTCTGGACACCTCTGTTTTCGATCTTTAAACCTTAAAGATAATAAAGAAAGAAGATTTCAGTAAAAAGGATTAATTTATATCCGGATTCCGGCTAATTCAACTTCCGCAAAATCTTAAAAATCAACCTCAAAACTCATTAAACAAGGCTCTATAGTGCTACATCCATTAGTTTAAAAACCGGATAAGCTTCTTGTTCTGCCTCCCATTCTCACCCGCTGCAAATGACATTTTCGGTCCCGATGGATACTAAAAAGCAAGTATACCAAATGATTCAGATAATGACAGTCCCGTTTCGGGACGCCATATCCGTAGCCCTTGGTCACTGCACAGCGGTGGCCATGGGTTAAGAGCAAGCATGAAAAATGGGAGCACCATAGGTGCGGCATAGTCATAACCCTCCAAGACGTCTATACCATTTTTACCCATAATTTATTTTATTGAATACGACTCAGACTATCTGTTTGAATTTTATGAGGGAGGTTGAATTAAGATGATGCCGCGCCTATGGCGCTCATTTAGGTATCGGCCTCTTTACCCCCCAGAATCACTGCGTGATCCTGGAGGGCTACGGATATGCCGCCCCGAAACGGGGCTGGTTTTATACCCTTGAAAAGGTGAACACCATTCATTATATATGAAGATCTACTGCTTTAAAAACAGTGAAGGAACAGTGGCCAGCCAACCAATTTTTGTATATATAAAGTTATGACATGAACTATTTCTTCCACTTTTAGATGAAACTTAGTTTGTAGCCACTACATCGCCATTTGCGGAACTTGAGCTAATTCATTGGCTTGCAATTCCCGGGCCGGGAGTTTGGCTGATGGCCTGATCAGGTGCTATATTTTAACTGTAACTTTCACCCGGCCCTATTACGTACAACAGCTATGGAAACGATCTTGATTATTCTTGGAGCTATTTTGATAATTGCCGGTATCATCGGTTCATTTCTGCCGGTAATCCCCGGTCCGCCGCTTGCTTATGTCGGCCTTCTGCTTCTTCAGCTTACGGACAGCTACGGCTTCAGTATCATGTTCCTGGTTTTATGGGGGTTGATCGTGGTTGTGGTGGTAACACTTGAAAATATTCTGCCCGCTATCGGCACAAAACAAACAGGTGGGTCGCAATATGGCATCCTCGGCTGTATGGCCGGAATCGTAGCCGGACTTTTTTTCCCGCCTTTCGGTATCGTTTTAGGCCCGCTTATAGGCGCTTTTGCAGGGGAAATCATTGCAGGGAAAAAGTCGGATGTCGCATTGAAATCGGCAGTGGGTTCGTTTATCGGCTTTTTTGTGGGAACGGTGCTCAAGGTTGTTGTTTCGCTGATGCTTGCCTACTACTTCGTCACCAACATCTGGTAACACACCCCTGTTTAACCTTAACCGCCTGGCGGCGTTAATGTTAACCTGTCCCCTCTCGAGAGGGGACCGCCTTATCAAAACGCCGAAGGCGGTTTTAATTAGGCAGGGGTGTGTACCTAGGGTTACTTCCGTGCCCAAACGCAACTTCAAACCACCCGCCCCGTAAATAACCCCATGAGTGAAATCACCAACAGGGATATCGAATGGCTTCTGAATTTGCATAAGAACCCGGATTCTGCTGTCAGGAGAAAAAAGCTCAATCTAAAACGTCTCATTTTATATCTGTTACTCTCTTTGACAGCAGTCACATTTCTTGTAATTCTGCCATTCTTTCTGTTGATCAGGGTTTCCCTTACTCTCGTTACTGAATTTGATTTCCCTGCCTGGGTTGCACTTGCCGCGGGTATGGGTTCAGCCATATTTTTATTGCTTGGCTATATATTAATTGTATTCAGAAAATTTTTGACACGGACTCATTTTATCCGTTTTAGTTTTTATTCTGTTACAGTGATGGTACTATCCTTCTGTATGTTCTCACTTTTTTACCTTTCCGGCGAGCATGCAAAGACTCCAGAAATCCGGAACGTTTACGGAACCATGTATCCAGTATTACGGGTAGCCATATCTACGGTCACCCTTGCAGACAGTGACCTGTTAATAACCGATATTGCACGTAATCCCGGCGATTATTTACAGATGGGGCTTCCGTTAAATTCAAATTCTTTTCACTTCAAACAGCCGGATGGATATGTACACGCCGTTGACCTGCGAACCATCGGCCACGGCTTTATAAGAAATGCAATTCTGAAATTTTCATTACAGATCATGGGTTTCAAAACTATCAGGCACACAGGCACAGCTGATCATCTGCATGTTGAGTTACCACCAGGCTGAAAGCCTGATCTGCGTATAGTTACCTCACTTACCAGGCTGTCTAAAAAGTATAATTAGTCGAAGTCTGGCGGCAAGGATACAGTGAGTAACGAATGAATCATGTTAAGTCAATGTTCATATGTGGATTGAAACCCTAAAACAAACATATAAGGTTTGATTGACATAACACTACTGTCATGTCAAATATAATCTTTCGTAAGAAACCCGCAAAGTTTCCATTCTGAAATGACAGTATGATAGGAAAATGGAAGCAACTCTGAGATAAAACTTTGCGGGTTTTCACTTGACAAGACACTACTCATTTACGCATCATCTCCCTGAAAGCATAGATGGCAAGGCCTCCGCAAAAAAGTGCCCCAAAACCAATGAAAATTTTACCAAACAGGTAATTCAGCGTGTCTGAAAGAAAAGGAATTCCTCCGCTGACGGTATCACCCCAAATAACAACATACATGCCGGTCAGAAAGAATCCCGTACAAATCAGCCCTCCTAAAAAAGATGACCATTTAGAAGGCTTATCTTTTTTGTCTACAGAAAATCTGACCGGCATCCGGTTCCTTAGCTAATTAAATATTTAAATAATTTACTCAACAACATCATAGATTAACAGTGATGGGGCGCTTTCCGCAGGGGGTTTTGCATAGATACGGTTATCATTCACCGCAACGATCTCACCTTCAAAAGGGAGTTCCAGCTTCCCGTTTAATACACCTTCATTCGAAAAAAGCAACCAGTCGGCACTATCTTCCGGGTCGAGTATTTTCAGCCATACATTTCCGCTCGCTTTATCATATAAAAGATCGCGTACTATCGCCTTGGTTTCCGGCATATCCGATGCATATTTGCTAATCTCGTTGGGAGCAAGCCCAATCATCCCGCCGAAACCCTCAACAAATTCCCTTCTTTCGTCCATTGGATAAGGCGCAGGCTTTCGTTTAATCTGCGTTTCAGAAATCAGTTCACCGGTCTGTGTATCAAACATCTTAAACCCGATGCTGCCCGAGCGGTTATAAATAATCACATCATCTGCAATGTAAACCCTGTTTTTAACATGCTCATCCGAAGACATCGAAAGCCGGCTGATCCCGCCCGTGTTTGTAATCACCAGCTCTTCTCCTTTTTCAAAAGTGATATGAGGCTCCTTCACAATATCACCGTTCTGGTCCATGACCAAAATCTGCTCACTGTCAGACTCATCGCTACTTGAGTAAGAAGTGTGAAAATAGAGGTTGCCGTTTGAATGGAGATAGGTATGGGAAGGGAATAATTCCAGGTTGATATCCTGAACAGGATTCAATCCATTATCCGATAGTTCATAAATCGACAAGCGGCGCTGGTTTTGATCGAAAAGAGTAATCTTATTATCGGGAGATACCCTGAATTTATAGGCCGTCATCTGCACCTCACCGGGGCCTCTGCCCTCTTCAAGTGCACTTGCCAGGAAGTTTCCATCACTGTCGAACAAGTGGATTTTTTTCCTTGTCTGATCCAAAACCAGGATTTTTCCGTCATTGGTAATTTCCACATCGGAAATGCTCCCGAAGAGGATTTCATCCGAATCTTTAATTTCCTGAACGGGGACTAAATTGAGTTCTTCCGAATCCAGGGAATCATATTCGGAGTCGCTGCCGGTACACGCCGCCATCAGAACCGGAATTAAAAAGCTTAAATAAATTATTTTTTCCATGTCTCATCCTAATGATTTAATTGTTGTTATTGGCAACTAAAGTTATATCAATTTTTTATTTATTTAAATCAAAAATTTTGACGCCTGACGGCCCCTGCAAAAACCAGTAAATTGGTCAAATTTCACTCAATATCCAACGCTCATGAATTCCGCGCTTAAATTTGGTTAAAATTCGTAAATGGTTGATAGTCTGTATAAATAAATTCTGATTTGTCAATTTGGGTGTTAAAAACAGGTTGTTAATCCTTTACTTTTGGGTTAAATAAATAATGTTGCAGGGATTCAGCCCGTTATGTCGTCCCCCTTTGTCGGAGGACTTTGGGATGGCGCCGTTTCGTCGCCCCGGCATTTCATATCTTAAAACCGGTCGGAACGGGAAGGCGCTCGTGAACGCCGCCATCCACCGGTACCGTGTAGAGATGACGAAAACGGGTAGTGTGCACGCTTCGGGGAGTCTCGAACAGAATCGAATTTCATAAAAAAATTGAACCATTGAACCCTGTGGTAAGAATGAAAAGATTTTTTAACATATTCCCTCCCCTTTTTTAGGTTGAAATTTATCAGACTGTTTAACGGTAAAATCCGTTTTTCACTAAAAAAATGCCAAAAAAACATTTTACAAATTTCTCTATTTTTGATTTGATAAAATAAACCCGAAAATAAATTCAGAATTAAATGCCATCATTTGATATCGTAAACCAGGTAGATGTCCAGGAAGTGGATAATGCAGTAAATAATACATTGAAAGAAGTGTCAACGAGATATGACTTCCGGGGACTTCATACCGAAGTTACTTTCGACCGAAAGGAGAATAAGATTCATATTCAGGCAGCTGAATCGATGAAGTTACAGGCCGTCAGGGAGATGCTTATAAAACATTTTGTAAAACGCGGGCTGAAGCCGCAGGTACTTGATTTCGGAAAAGCAGAGGGAAGCAGTTCGGGCTCGGTTAAAGTTACCGCAAATATCCAGGAAGGGATCGACCGGGAGACGGCAAAAAAAATTGTAAAAACAATAAAAGATACCAAACTGAAAGTTCAGCCGGCCATCCAGGAAGACCAGGTGCGTGTAACAGGGAAAAAGATCGACGACCTGCAGGAAGTGATTCAGCTTTTGAAGAGCAAGGATTTTGGAGTTCCGCTTCAGTTTGTGAATTTGCGTTGACCTATTGCAATCCAATAGTTTTACCCTTATTTTTTGTGACTTGTCAACTTTTCAAATTTATTAAACAACAGAGAAACTCGTGAATACGATTTCAAACAAAACATTTTCAGCCAAACCGGCAGATATTGATAAAAAATGGGTCCTTATAGATGCGGAAGATGTGCCGCTCGGCCGGCTGGCCAGCAAGGTTGCAGCTATACTGAGAGGCAAGCACAAACCCGAGTTTACACCTCACATGGATACCGGCGACAATGTGATTGTTATCAACGCTGAGAAAGCTGCCCTCACCGGTAAAAAAATGACCGACAAACTCTATTATCGCCATACAGGCTACCCGGGAGGTGAAAAATTTACACCCGCATACGAAATGCTCGAAAAAGACCCGACATCACTCGTGACCAAAGCTGTGCGCGGAATGCTGCCCAAAAACAGGCTCGGGCGAAAACTTCTTACAAACCTGCGCGTTTACGCAGGACCCACACACACCCAGGGTGCACAACAACCGGAAAAGATTGAAATCTGAATTATACTATGCCTAAAGCCAACTATATCGGAAGACGTAAAACATCCACAGCCAGGCTTTATATCCAGCCGGGCAAAGGTGAGTTCACTGTAAACGGAACACCGATTGACCAGTATTTTGATACCCAGGCTAAAATTAATGTAGCCAAACTTCCTCTTGAAGTAACCGAAAAAGATGGAGAATACGACGTGAAAGTTACTGTCCGCGGCGGCGGAATCACCGGGCAATCGGGAGCTATTCAGCTTGCGCTTGCAAGGGCTATTGACGACCTGAACGAGGACGTCCATACGGCGCTGAAACAGAAAAACCTTCTTACACGTGACGACCGCATGGTTGAACGAAAAAAATACGGACAGCCGAAAGCCAGGAAAAAATTCCAGTTTTCAAAACGATAATGAAAACCTGGCATTACGGTTCAGAGCCCTGTTCATCATCATTTGCATGAAACGGCAGCATATATCCGCCGTTAGCGGGGACAATCGTATGGTACTATTTTAGAATTTACATTTAATCACACATACACAACGACCCGGTGCCGGGTGTCCGTCAGTTGACGGGTTGGCTTCCGGGGGTGACTTGTGTAGAGGATAAACTCAAAAACGATACATACTTACATGACAAAACCAGCATCTTTAGAAGAACTGCTTAAGGCAGGTGCCCATTTCGGGCATCTCACCCGCCGCTGGAACCCGAAAATGAAAGAATTCATTTTCATGCAGCGAAACGGGATTCACATCATCGATTTAAAGAAAACCCACAAGTATCTCGAAGAGGCACTTCAGGAAGTTTCAAACCTTGCACGGGCGGGTAAAACCATCCTGTTTGTGGGTACCAAAAAGCAGGCACAGGATATTGTAAAAACCGAGGCAATCCGTTGCGGCATGCCATTTATCACGCATCGCTGGCTCGGAGGCATGCTCACCAATTTCAGTACCGTGAGAAAAAGCATTTCGCGGATGGAAGATATCGAGCGAATGAAAAAAGACGGCACGTTCGACGAACTGACCAAAAAAGAAGGCCTTATGCTGGAGCGTGAGCGAGAGAAGCTTGAACTCACCCTCGGCGGTATCGCCAATATGACCCGCATCCCGGGCGCCGTATTTGTAGTGGATACCATTAAGGAACATATTGCAGTAAATGAGGCAGTAAAATTGAATGTACCGATTATTGCAATGGTGGATACTAACAGCGATCCTGATATTCCCGATTATATTATTCCGTGTAATGACGACTCGGCAAGAACCATTCAGCTTATCACTACCCAAATAGCCGATGCCATTATTGAGGGTAATGCCGAGCGTGAAGCCATGAAGGAAGAAGAACTCTTTGAACAGGCAGCTGAAGAAGCCAGAAAAGAAGATGCCGGCAGCAAAGACCAGAAAGAAGAAGGCACCAAAACCAGGCGGCGGAAAAGAAAAAGAAAATCTACGGATGAAACCCGGAAAGAAGCAAAAGCCGGGTCATCCGATGAAGAAGAGTAGGATGAAATTGCTAACTGTAACTGATTAGATTGATTGACGAACCATGAGTATTAGTGCAAAAGACGTAAAAGAACTTCGGGAAAAAACCGGGGCCGGGATGATGGACTGTAAAAAGGCTCTCACCGAAGCCGGTGGCGATATGGAAAAAGCCATTGAAATCCTTCGAAAAAAAGGACAGAAAGTCTCCGAAAAACGGGCAGACAGGGAAGCCAACCAGGGGCTCATCCTCACCCGCATCAGTGATAACGGGAAAAAAGCGGCGGCAATCGAAATCAATTGTGAAACCGATTTTGTAGCCAGAAACGAAGATTTCCAAAAGAAAGCCGAAACATTTCTGGATGCAGCTTTTGAATACGAGGTATCCTCGCTTGACGAGCTTTTAAAAACGGAGGTTAACGGGCTTACGATCGAAGACCATCTGAAAGATATGGTTGGTAAAATCGGTGAAAAGATTGAAATCAGCCGTGTGATCTTCAGCAAATCGGAAGGTACATTCGTGGATTACATCCATCCCGGAAACCAACTGGGCGTGCTGGTGGAATTTGCCGGCGACATTGACAGCGAATCGGTGGGCAAGGATATTGCCATGCAGATTGCTGCGATGAATCCGCTGGCCGTAAACCGGGACAGTGTTGACAGCTCGGTCATCGACAAAGAGCTTGAAATTGCAAAAGAACAGCTTATTAATGAAGGCAAACCGGCCGAGATTGCAGAAAAAGCAGCTCAGGGAAAATTGCGCCGGTTTTATGAAGAGCGGGTTCTGCTTGAACAGAAATATGTAAAAGATAACGGCATCACCGTCAGCGAGCTGCTGGAGAAAGAAAATGCGCCCACGGTGGTTTCATTCCATCGCATGCAGTTGGGCGAAAACTCCTGACATATTTTAAAAAAAAGGCTACCTTCAGGGTGGCCTTTTTTGTATCCGGTAACTTTATCAGAACAATCGTGGCAAATCAATACAAAAGAATACTACTCAAATTAAGCGGTGAAGCCCTGCTGGGTGAACAGGGACATGGCATTGACGGAAATATCCTTACTCAATATGCCGATGAGATCAAATCGGTGCATGACGAAGGCCTGGAAGTATCTATTGTAATCGGCGGCGGAAACATTTTCAGAGGCGTTAAAGGTGCCACCCTTGGCATGGACCGCGTTCAGGGCGACTACATGGGAATGCTGGCAACCATGATCAACAGCATGGCATTGCAGGATGCCCTCGAGCGGAAAGGAGTCCAGACACGCCTGATGAGTGCCATCCGGATGGAAGAAATAGCCGAGCCTTACATCAGGCGAAGAGCCATCCGCCACCTGGAAAAAGGGCGTGTAATTATTTTCGGCGCGGGAACGGGCAATCCCTATTTTACCACCGACACCGCCGCATCTCTCAGGGCTATTGAAATTGAAGCCGATGTGATTCTGAAAGGAACACGTGTAAACGGTATTTACGATTCCGATCCCGAGGAGAACCCCGATGCCGAAAAATTTGATGAAATCAGCGGGGATGAAATTCTCAGAAGAAAACTGAACGTAATGGACCTGACTGCGTTCACCCTCTGCAGGGAAAATAAAACTCCTTTTGTGGTCTTTAACATGAACATACCCGGTAATTTTAAAAGGGTAGTTTGCACTGATGAAACGGTCGGCTCAACTGTAGTTTGGGATGATGAGTAGATTTTTTAAATTTCCTGTTATATTCAGGTTTTAAAAAGATACTAACCACGAAGAATCCATAAGCTATTAAAATCATGATTCCGGACGAACTGAAAACCATTATCTCTGAGACATCTCAACAGATGGACGAGGCCGTTAATTTCTGCAAAAAAGAATTTGCTCACATACGGGCCGGCAAGGCATCTCCTACCCTGCTCGATAATATTAAAGTAAATTATTACGGCTCTCAAACCCCGTTAAACCAGCTTGCCAATGTGAGTGCGCCGGAACCGAGGCTGCTTACGGTACAGCCGTATGACAAATCCGTCATCGAGGATATTGAAAAAGCCATTATGGCTTCGGGACTCGGGTTGAACCCGAACAATGACGGTGTTTTAATCCGTATACCCCTTCCCATTTTATCGGAAGAGCGAAGGAAGGAACTGGTAAAGCACGCGCGGGAAGTGGCTGAAAATGCAAGGATAAGTGTCCGCAATACACGGCGGGATGCCAATGACCACATCCGGAAAAAGGTTGATGAAGAGTCGCTTCCAGAAGACTCCAAATACGAAGCCGAGGAACGGGTTCAGGAACTGACCGACAGCCATACCAAAAAGATCGACGAAGCGCTTGAACAGAAAGAGAAAGAGATTATGACGGTTTAGGGTATTATTTAGTGAAAACTGAAAACGCAAAAGTGAAAAGTGGGGCAATCGGCTATCGGCTCCCTTCGTGCCTTCGTGGCAAACCGGGGCTGAAACACCAAAATCCTGCCACCTTATTTCACGCGAAGTACGCCAAGATCCCGCAAAGCGCAAATTCTTATTCCGCGAACTTTGCGACTGCTTCGCGCCCTCTGCGTGAACCCCCCCCGGGGCATGATATAAAAAAACACCACTATCGTTCCACAAGCTCAAACCCGTACCGCACCACCTGCTGCAAGCCGGTTTCTTTCTACAGATTCATTCTCTTTCCTTCAATTCG
>CAYPZI010000094.1:0-4835 GCA_964415185.1 uncultured Balneolaceae bacterium
CTCCGGTGCCTTGCCGGGGTATTAGCCACCTTGAAGCGTCCCGACACGTGCTTTTCGTGGCGGGACCTCCAAGCGTGGCGGGTTAAATACCTCATAACCAAGCTCCCTGCCACTAACCCACAACGCTACGCGGTGTTCCGAAAAGCCGGAACACGCGCGGAGGTTGTTCGAATCCAGGCATGGCGGGTTACGGAGTGTTTTTATCACATCCCCTGATTTTGTACTTTATTCTGTTCACAAGCTTAACAATAATTCAATTCACTTCATGAGTCAGAAACTTTCAAAAACGACTATCGGCCCCTTTGAAATCACGGCAATTGAATGCGGCAGGTTTCGGCTTGACGGCGGTGCCATGTTCGGGGTAGTCCCCAAAACCCTGTGGAGCAAACAGATTGAATCCGACGATAAAAACCGGATTCCCATGGCGATGCGCTGCCTTTTAATAAAATCCCTCAAAAAGGATAAACTCTATCTGGTCGACAATGGCTCGGGGACCAAATTTAACGAGAAGATGTCCAACATCTATTCTCTTGATTACGAACACAGCAATCTTGAGGATTCGCTGAAACAGGCCGGCGTTCATCCCGATGATATCACCGATATGGTTTTTTCACACCTGCATTTCGACCACTGCGGCGGGTCAACGTTTTACAACGAGTCAGGTGAACTGGAGCACCGCTTCAAAAATGCATTATATCATGTAAACAAACGTCACTGGGAAAATGCCACCCATCCGAACGACCGCGAAAAAGCCAGCTTTTTGAAGGAAAATATTGAGCCCCTCAAAGAAAGCGGACGTTTAAACCTCGTGGACGATTTTCACTCATTCGAAGATGGTTTTGACTCGATTCCCGTAAACGGCCACACCACCGGCCAACATCTGCCCCGGATTCAACACAATGATCTCACCCTTGTGTATGCAGCCGATTTGTTTCCGACATCCGCCCACGTTCCCGTTCCCTGGGTAATGGGGTATGACATGTATCCCGTTCTTACGCTACAGGAGAAGAAAGATATTCTGGAAAAAGCTGTTGAAAATAAATGGTATTTTTTCATGGAACATGATGCCTTTAATGAAGTGATAACCATCTCGGATGATAACGGCAGGTACAAAGCCGGTGATTCGCTTACGTTAGATGATATCGGTGAATGATTTCATATAAATTTACATTTTGATATCATCCGATTTATAATAAATTTCTGCGTTAGCGTTTTTAAAGATAGTAATATGTATATGGTTGATTACAAAAGTGAAAACAAAAAACTGAAAAGGCAAAAGGACAAAATTAATTGTGAGACAGTAAATTGAATTTGGATCAATTTAAATTTTCAGTTTTTTATGCTTTTCAAAATCCTGACAATTCTCAGGCATTTTAACTTTTTCTTTGATACAATCATACCAACATTCATAAACCGGAACAACACTTGAAGAACCAAAACAGTAAAGCATCTGTTTTAATTAATTTGCTGAAAAGCAGCAGGGATAACTTATCCCTGAAAAGAATTCTTTCGGGGATCTTTTTATCTGCTTCGTTATTTAGTACGGGTTTTTTGTTGATCTCCTGGCTTGAATCAACATTTTACTTTCCTGCAATAGTAAAAACACCGGCCCTGCTTATACTTCTGAGTATTGCTGTCATAACAGGTGTCTACCTTTTAAAAAAATACCCACCCGTATCGCTTCAGAAGTTTTACCTCACATTTTTCAGGTCTTCTGGCAAGCCGGAGCTTCTTCATGCGGTTGACCTTGCCATGGAGGAAGAAAAACGTGACTCTCCTTTTTACCGCCTTGCCATTGAAAAAAATCTGGAAAAGGAAAATTTTGAAACGTTAAAGAAAGAGCTGAACGGATTTTTAAAAGGAAGAGCCGTTCACAGGATTGCGATGTTTTCGTCAGCCTGGCTTGCGGTTTCCGTTCTCGGAGGAATTCTCTTTTTTTTAAGTTCCGATGCCGTCACCCGTACGCTTTCATTCTGGAAAGATTATGAGAAACCAAACCCTTATCAGTTTACTCTTCAACCTGGATCTGCAATCGTAGAACACGGAAGCGAATTTGCACCTGTCATCACGTTCGAGGGAGATACACCTGGAAAACTTTTCCTGGCACTGAAAACCGGCATCGAAGAAGAGTTCAGGCTGCGGCCCCTCAGGCAAACAGATGAGGAGTTTTCATTTACTTCACAACCTGTTGAATTGACTGCTGATGCCGACTACAAAATTATAATGGATGAGTTTGAAAGCCAGGTGCATAAAATAGAGGTTCAATTACGGCCACGTTTTGACTCATTAGTAGCAACCGTACAGCCTCCTGCTTATACGGGACTCTCATCTGACAATTATACCTATCCTTTCACAACCATACCGGCCTACGAAGGATCGGAAGTTCAAATCGAAGCTTCATCAAACAAACCGGTCAGTCAGGCTGAAATATTTTTCTCCGGAAAAAAAGAGATTTTCAATTTAAACGGGGAAGGTGAAAATAACAGCTTCTCATATGCTTTTACGGTAGCATCTGCCGATACCATACGTTTTCACCTTACGGATAAAGACAGCCTGACAAACAGGAATCCCTTCAGGTTCGCGGTTGATATGAAAGAAGATGAAGCGCCATCCGCCCTCATACGGGAACCGGAAAACGAAAAAACCGTTGTAGATCCCAAAACCCTTGGAATCATTTATACGGCAACGGATGATTTCGGGCTTACAAGAGCCAGGCTTGAGTGGGAAATCAACCGTCCCTATGTAAATGAGCCGGAAAAAGGATCCATTGAACTAAATAAACCGGGAATCGGAACTACCGAACTTGTAGAATGGAATCTGGTTGACCTGGACCTGAGGCCGAGGGATGAAGTTACCTACCGGGTTCGGGTGTGGGATAATGATGGCATCAACGGCTCAAAATCCGGGACCTCCCAGGAGATGAAATTATCGATACCCTCCATGACCGCTTTTTTTGATGAAATCGACTCAAAAGAGCGAGATGTACAAAATGATATCGATGACATTTCCGGCAATTACGACGAGATGCAGAACCAGTATCAGGAGCTTCTCGAAAATTTGAAACAAAACAGGGATATCGGCTGGGATGAGCAGCAAAACGTCCGGGAACTTGAAGAGAGCCAAAAAAAGATTGAAGAGACTTTTCAAAATCTGAATGAAGAATTTGAGGAGCTTCGAGAACAGATTGAGGAAAGCAATTACATGTCGGAAAGTACCATGAAAGCGTACCGGGAGCTTCAGGAACTCATGGAAGATCTTGACGACCCGGCCCTGCGCGAAGCCATGGAAGAGCTCAGGCGGTCCATGGAAAACATGAACCAGAGGCAGATAGAACAGGCTCTTCAAAATCTGCAATTTAACGAAGAGGTGTATCGTGAGAGGCTCAAGCGAACGGCAGAACTTTTCAAAACCGTAAAAATGAACAGTGATCTCGATAAACTGGCAAAACAGTTTGAAGAGATGGCAGAAAACCTGGAAAAAACGGAAGAAGAAGGCAACCGCCTTGAAGACCTAAAAAACGAACTTGAATCCGGTAACGAAGACCTTGAAAAGATCAGGGAGCAAATTGAAAACCTGACTAAAAACCCGCCGGAACGTTTTCAGAAAAAGCTTGAAGAACTGCAAAATTCTTCCGGTCAAAATGCTGAAGAGATGCAGCAGGAATTGCAGGAGATGATGGATGAAGCTGAACAGCAGATGCAGGAAGGCCGCCCAAACCCGGGCGAGCAGCTTGATCAACAGCGTGACCAGATGGCCCGCCAGATGAGGCAACAATCCCGGCAGATGCAGCAGGCGATGCAGCAGATGAGCGGCCAGCAGATCCAGGTTAATCTCCTTGCGCTGCAGCGAGCGCTCTACACACTGATTGAATTGTCTCAAAGCCAGGAGTCATTAACACAGCATACTTCGGAAGTTGAGAACCGGAGCCAGGCGTTTATTGAACTGGCAAGAGAGCAAAAAAACATAAGTGATCAGTTTTCACACGTTGCAGATACGTTATTTCAAATCTCTTCGGAAATACCGGGTCTTAGCAACCAGGTAAACCTTTTGAAATCGGAAGTTGAAAAAGATTTAAGCCAGGCAACGGATCAGATGGCAGAACGGGACCGCCGGCGGGCTAACATAGCAGCCAGGGAGTCGATGGGCGGTATCAACAACCTTGCGTCCATGATTGCTTCCCTGATCGACCAGCTTTCGAATCAACAGCAGGGAGGCGGCGGTGGAGGCACGATGAGCATGCAGCAGATGATCGAGCAGATGCAGCAGATGTCGGGCGAGCAGCAGATGCTCAATGAACAGATGCAGCAGTTAATTAATGATGTTCAGGGTGACAGGCTGACAAAAGAGCAATCGGAACGGCTGGATCAGCTTGCACGCCAGCAGAATGAAATCCGGAAAAAGTTACAGGAGTTGCAGCAGAGTGGTGCACTGAAACAGGGCGATCGTGCCCTGAGCGAGATGCAGCGGATGATCGAGGATATGGAAGATTCCATTAACGACATGCGCGGTGGCATGACCGATCCGCTGATGGAGGAACGGCAACAAAATATTTTATCAAGGATGCTCAATGCCGAGAAATCACTCCAGGAACGCGGTGAGGATGAGGAGCGTAAAGGCGAGCGTCCGCAGGACTTTGACCGCGCCATCCCGCCCGATATTACGCTTGAAGAGCTGAAGCAGGAAATCCGGACCCGCCTCCAGGATCCTGACTACACCCGGTTCCGTCAGGATTACCAGAGGATGATCGAACGCTATTTCGAACTGCTGCGCCGCATGGAAGGGGTACCGCAGTCCTGATTATTCAAGCCACCTTTTCAAGCCACCTTGAAGCGTCC
>CAYPZI010000094.1:4935-11464 GCA_964415185.1 uncultured Balneolaceae bacterium
TTCCAACGCTGCGGGGAGCTCACTCCGTTCGCACGCCCGGAGGTTGGAAGTTATTGCCACTATCCCACAACGCTACGCGGTGCAAAAAGCGCACACGCGGAGGTTGTTCAAATTTAAGCCACCTTGAAGCGTCCCGACACGTGCTTTTCGTGGCGTGACCTCCAAGCGTGGCGGGCTAACCCCTCCTAAGCAAGCTTCCTGCCACTATCCCACAACGCTACGCGGTGTTCCGAAAAGCCGGAACACGCGCGGAGGTTGTGTTAATTGGTTGTGTTAATTCAGCCTCTCAAAAACCCCGGCTGCGCCCATGCCGCCGCCGATGCACATGGTTACCAGCCCGAATTGTTTGTCGCGCCGTTTAAGCTCGTACAGGATTTGTGTGGTCAGCTTCGCGCCGGTACAGCCCAGCGGGTGGCCCATCGCAATGGCGCCGCCGTTAACGTTTGTGATTTCCTGGTCGAACCCCAGCTTCCTGATTACAGCCAGGCTCTGCGCCGCGAAAGCTTCATTCAACTCAATCAGGTCTATATCATCCAGATCAAGGCCCGTTTGTTTCAGCACCTTGGGAACGGCTTCCACCGGTCCGATGCCCATATAATCCGGTGCAACACCTGCGACTGCAAATCCGTGATAGCGCGCCATCGGCTTCAATCCGAGCTCCTCCGCCTTTTTTTTGCTCATAACCACCACCGCCGAAGCCGCGTCATTCATCTGGGATGAATTGCCGGCAGTTACGGAACCACCGGCCTTAAAAACAGCAGTTAGCCCGGCAAGGGCTTCTTTCGAGGTATCCTTGCGAGGCCCCTCATCCGTGTCGAATTCGAATTCGTTCTCTTCCAATTCACCGGTACTGTTTACAAATTTGTGCTTCACTTTTACAGGAGCAATTTGTCCGTCGAAGTGCCCGTTTTCCCAGGCAGCCACGGCACGCTGATGGCTTTGAAGTGCAAACTCGTCCTGGTCTTCCCTGCCTACATCATATTTCTCGGCCACATTTTCGGCCGTAAGACCCATGCTGATATACATCTCCGGGTACTCATCCACAAGCTGCGGGTTCGGGTGGACGGTATACCCGCCCATCGGAACCAGCGACATACTTTCTACCCCGCCGGCAATGATGATATCCGCTCCGCCAGCCATAATCCGTTCGGCAGCCATGGCAATGGTCTGCAGGCCGGATGAGCAAAAGCGGTTGATGGTCATTCCGGGTACGGAATTGGGAAGTCCGCCGAGAGCTGCAATTTGCCGGGCCACATTCAATCCCTGCGACGCCTCCGGGAATGCACAACCCATCACCACATCATCAATCATATCCGGCTCGAGCCCTGGCGAACGTTCAAGCAAATCACGGATCACAAGTCCGCCGAGTGAGTCTGGACGGGTAAACCGCAATGATCCTTTATTGGCTTTGCCACAGGGTGTTCTTGCTGCTGCCGTTATATAAATTTCTTCTCTGCTCATTACTGCACCTCGATTTTATTCATTTTTAATTCCGGTTATTTTTATTCTCTTTTCGATTGAATTTAACAATCAATTCCTGAGTGGTTTTCCTGTCTCAAGCATGTGCTTCATCCTGGCGTGGGTTCTTTCATCCCTGAAGCAATCCAGTATAACCTTTCGCTCCAGTTTCAGAACATACGCTTCATCCACTTTCTGCGGCTCACTCAGGTCGCCGCCGGTCATAACATACGCTACCTTTTCAGCCAGCACTTCGTCATAGGGTGAAAGGAAATTGGCCTCTTTCATGATGTAAAGCATCAGCTTAAGGGCGCTGTATCCCGTCTGACCGGTAAGCAGCAATTTGGCCGGTGCCGGGGGCATGTACCCTTCATCCGCAAGCACCCTGGCTTCCTGTTTTGCCGCCCTGAGCAACAAATCACGGTTCATGATTATACGGTCCGGTTCACGCAGGTATCCGAGCTCCCTTGCTTTGGGTGCACCGTCCGATACTTTCGCCATGCCGATGGTTTTGAAAGCTTCCTTCAGGTACGGCAGAGGGTCCGCCCGGTCTTCATCGGTAACACGTTTCAGGGTTCGCTGCAGCATCTCCTTCGTTCCGCCTCCGGCCGGAATCAGTCCGACCCCAAGCTCAATCAGCCCGCAGTACAATTCATGATGAGCCACTACCCTGTCGGTGTGCATCATAAATTCAACCGCACCTCCAAAGGCCCTTCCCGAAACAGCCGCAACCACCGGAAACGGCTGGTATCTCAATCCGACAGCCGTATCCTGGAAATTTTTCACGGCTTCTTCAATCAGGCTGAAGTTGCCCTCTTTCAATGCCGTTCCCGCTTCCATGAGATTGGCTCCATAGCTGAAGTTCTGGGCATCATGGCCAATAACCATGGCTGAAAAATCCTTCTTAACAATATCGCAGCACTTGTTTACCGTCTCTATCAGGTCAAAACCAAGGGTTTGCTGTTTGGTCCTGAATTCGAGCAGGGCCACGCCATCCCCCATATCATACAACCCTGCACTTTTGTTGCCGAATACTTCTTTTTCATCTTTCTTAAGTATTGCAACCGTAACAGCATCCTTTGCAGGCGGGCTCAGTTTATCTGTTTTGCCATCAGCAAGGCTGTATACCGTATCATCCTTATAAAAACTTTCACGGCCCGATTTCAGCATTTCTTTCACCGATTCAGGCACTTCCCTGTCCTCTTTCTCCATGCGTTCCACAGATTTTTTCACTCCGATTGCGTCCCATCTCTGAAACGGGCCGAGCTCCCAGTTAAAGCCCCACTGCATGGCCCGGTCGATACTTTCTGCCGAATCCGTAATTTCCGGTATCCGGTTGGCAGAGTAGAGCAGCAGGTCACAGTGTATTTCCCAGAGAAACTTACCGGCCTTATCATCCCGGTAAACCAGGTACCGGAGCCTCTCTTCCGCTGTTTTGAACTTTTCTTTAGCTTCCTTTGCAGACTCAAACACCGGCTTTTTCTGCGAATCATATTCCATTATTTCAGGATTGAGTGACAGGTATTCCTTGCCGTTATTTCCCGTCACTTTTTGATAAAAACCTTTTCCGGTTTTGTTTCCGAACCATTCGTTATCAATCATCTTTTTAAAGCCGTCCGGAAGCTCAAAAACCTCACGGCGTTCATCATCGGGTATGGAAGGAAGCAGGTTTTCAGCCACATGGTTAATCACGTCCAGCCCTGCCATATCTGCGGTTCTGAAGGTAGCCGCTTTCGAATAGCCGGTCAGGGTGCCCGTTAAGAAATCGATTTCTTCAGCACTGAATTCACCGTTGAAAAACTTCGGCATGATGGATGCCATAGAAAAAATACCGATGCGGTTGGCTATGAAATTCGGCGTGTCATTACATTCAACAACTCCCTTTCCGAGTATTTTCTCACAAAACCGGATCATGTAATTCACCACTTCATCCGATGTCTTATCGGACGGAATGATTTCGAGCAATTTCATGTACCGGGGGGGATTAAAAAAATGAGTCCCCATGAAGTGCTTTTGAAACTCATCCGAACAGTCGCTTCCGATTTCTGAAATCGGTAGCCCCGAAGTATTGGAACTGATGATCGTGCCGTCTTTCAAAATCCCGTCAAGCCTGCCCATCATCTTCTTTTTGATATCCATTCTTTCGATGATCACTTCACACACCCATTCGGCATCTGCGGCTTTCTCGAGATCATCCTCGAAATTACCGGTTTGAATACGGCTTGCATAGCCTGGCAGCCCAAGCGGAGCCGGTTTCATTTTTGTCAGTTTTTTCAATGACTCATTTGCAATCTTGTTGGGATTGGCTTCGTCATCCGATTTCATATCCAGCATGGTGACCTTCAAACCGGCATTCACGCAGTGAGCGGCAATCTGGCTGCCCATCACTCCTGAACCCAAAACCAAAACGTTCTGAATGTTATATCTGTGCATATCTGTTTAGCTTGATTATTTGAAAATTATGATTCCGTTTTTTCACTCTCTTCACTGTACATCTTTTCGATAAGATGCGAATATTTCTCCTTCACCACCGATCGTTTCACCTTCATGGTCGGTGTCAGCTCGCCGTTTTCAATCGACAACATCTCATCCAGAAGCTCAAACTTTTTCACCTGCTCCCAGGGTGACAAACTCCTGTTTAATTTCTCTACCTCTTTTTGAATAAGGCTTCTCACATTCGGATCTTCCGACATGGGCTCCTTCACTTCCTTCCCGTCTCTTTTCAGCCTTTTTTTCACATTATCGAATGCAGGTACGATTAAAGCTGAACAGAACTTCTGTTTATAACCCAGAACTACAATCTGATCAATAAATCCACTGTTCAGAAGCTGGTTTTCCACATTTTGAGGGGCCACATATTTACCGGTAGATAATTTGAATACGGATTTTTTTCTGTCGGTGATATAAACATTACCTTCTTCATCCAGTTTGCCGATATCTCCGGTTCTGAACCAGCCGTCTTCCGTAAAAACTTCACCGGATTCTTTTTCGAGCTTGTAATAACCTTTCATGACGTTTGGCCCCTTAACCAGAATCTCACCGTCTTCTGCAATTTTAACCTTAACATCCGGCAACGGTTTTCCCGAGGCTCCTGTTTTCATATTGCCCTCTTCCTGAACACAAATCACAGGCGAGGTCTCCGTAAGGCCATAACCCTGGCCAATAAAAATACCAATCGCATTGACAAAACAGAACACTTCGGGTGAAAGAGCTGCACCGCCGCTTACAACGGCTTTCAATTCTCCGCCGAAGAGTTCCCTGATTTTACTGTACACCAGTTTATCTGCGATTTTATGTGGGATAGTACTTAATCCTCTCGGGGGACTGTCGGGATCAAAATTTTCCGTCCGGTGAATCGCCCAGTAATAGATCTGTTTCTGAATGCCGGAGAGTTCCTGGCCCCTGACTTTAACTCCCGTTTGTATTTTTTCCATAAGGCGTGGTACGGTAGCCATAAACCAGGGTTTCACGGTTTGAAAGTCTTCACGGATCTCATCAATATCTTCAATGTAGTAAATCTTGCACCCCATACTGATGTACATGTAACTCATCAATCTCTCAAACACATGCGAGAGCGGCAGGTACGACAGTACGTTCTTGCCTTTCAGCTCACCCGGTTTAAAAGGCATCCGGTCGATGGATGCCCTTACGTTATGGCTGATATTGTTATGAGTAAGCATCACTCCTTTTGGGGTACCTGTAGTGCCCGAAGTGTAGATCAGCGTAGCAAGCTGGTCCGGCTCAATCTCGACTTTCATCTGGTTGAACAGGCCGGGTATCTCTTCATTCATTTGCCGCCCAAGCTCTATAATGTCCTCAAAATGCTTCAATTTTTTATGTTTGGACGGTTCAAACGTAATGACGGATGTTACTGTTTCTACCGACTTGATGATCGGTTTCGTATCTGCAAACATCTCATCATTGGAAACGATATGTACCCTCGCCTCCGAATTTTCCAATATATACTTGATTTGCTCGCCGGGCTGGGTAGTGTAAATGGGAACACTGACGGCACCAATTGAGAGAATAGCCTGGTCTGCAATCAGCCACTCCGTCCGGTTTTCGGAATGCAGAGAGACCTTATCCCCTTTTTCCACTCCGAGTTTGACAAGGCCGAGGCCGAAATATTTTATTTTATCAATAAAATCCTCAACCGCCATGTCGTGCCAATTACCATCCCTCCTGGTTGAAATGAACTTTCCATCGGGATAATAGGCCAGCCCCTCATCCACAATGTTGATTAGTGTTTTCGGTTCGTATTTCATATTGTAAAAAATACTTATTTCGAATAAACTGATACAGGTTAACAGTGTTACCCTGTAATTTAAACTTTCGTAAGAGTTTTAAAAATCTCAAACGAGAAAAAAAGTAAATTATCATCAAATTGTAATTGAAAAAGGATAAATAATGCCTGTCAAAATTGAAAAAGAAATCGAACAAAAGGGTCAACTGATTTTAGATCGTTCAAAAAGCACCCTTGGTTCAGCGCTGGGTATCGAATTTCTGGTTATCCGCAGAAATGAATTAATTGCAACCATGCCTGTTAATGATAATACAATTCAGCCGTTTGGCATTCTTCACGGAGGCGCTTCTGTAGCGCTGGCTGAAACCCTTGCCTCTGTCGGAGCCTGGCTGAATATTGATGACAGCCACCGTCAGGCAGTGGGAGTTGAAATCAATGCCAACCATATTCGTCCTGTGCCCAAAGGCAAAACCGTTACCGGTACTGCCCGCCCGGTAAGAATCGGCAAAAAAACACATGTATGGGAAATCCGGATTACGGATGAGAGTGACAGAACCGTCTGCATATCCCGGTGCACGCTGATGGTGGTTTAGGAAGGAAATAGGAAACAGGAGACAGAAGTTCAGGAGTTCAGGAGTTCAGGAGTTCAGTTTTGAAATATATTGAGGTTTATGAACAGTTGAGGCGTTGAGTCGTTGAGTCGTTGAGTCGTTATTTTCGGATTTTGAAGTTATTATGCAAATTTATGGGTATATTCAAAGCTATATTTTTTAATAGTTCTCCAGTTCTCCAGTTCTCCAGTTCTCCAGTTCTCCAGTTCTCCAGTTC